>CALVIE010000008.1 GCA_944329385.1 uncultured Bacilli bacterium
CGCTCCAGAGATGAATCTGCTCGAACTTTCGAGCATTATGATAAATATCAAATTCAGAAATGGATTTGATTTTTTTGTATCACGAATTTCTGTAAAGTTTGGAAGTACATAAAAGTCATCCTAAAAGAAAAGATGGTGTTTATGATTAAGTTTATTAAACAAGAATTAGTTTTTGAGAATTAAAAAAAGTAGACTATTTTTTTAATCTACTTAATTTGAAAATAATACTTTTTCTGATTTATACTGTTTTATAATATAGTATAGAACAATAGCTATGTAAACAAAACTTGAAATAATCATTAAGGCAATATTTAACAAGTTTATATTACCAGCGTTTACATCAGTAAAAATTAATGAGTAATTTAAGAATGGAACTATAGATAATAGTGGTGTTGTGGTGACGCTTATCATGAAAGCAATCATACCTGGAAATAGTGAGATGAATGTTAGTGGTGTTAAGGCGCTTTGGGCTTCTTTGAATGTTTTACAGGTACTGGCGATAGAAATACATAAACCACTAATAAAAAATGAATAGACAATGATGATAATAAAGGCAATGATAGTTGTAAGTGGTGTGAACATAATATCTAAGCCTTCATAAATTGAAAAGTTATTTTGAGCAATGATTAAAGAAATAATTGCTAGGATAAAACTTATTACACCAGTTATAATTGAAGATAAGGTTACTGATAAGAATTTACCTAAGATAATATCTTTACTTTTAATTGGAAAAGTTAGTAAAGTTTCTAAGGTTCCTCTTTCTTTTTCACCAGCAGTAGTGTCGGTTGCTGGATAGGTTGCGGATACTGTTATGGCCATGATAACGAATAAAAAGGCATAGTTTTTAATGAAATCTGCAAAGTAATTATCTTTTTCGATTGATTTTTCTTTAATGTTGATGATGTTTAAAACGCTATCTGCATTTATATTATTTTGGGTTAAATAAGTTTGCTGAAGAATCGATTTATAAGAATTAAAATATTGTTCAGTTAAAGTTTTGGCATAAACACTATTATCTGATGAATCGACGTTTAGTGTGTAAGTGTTTTTATCTTTGGTGACATACAAATTAATTTCGCCATTTTTATATTTTTCTTTTAGTTCTGTTTCGCTGCCTTCGGTTATTTTGATATTCATCTTTTTAGCTAATGTTTTTTCTTCTTCTGATAGTTTATAAGCAAAGCCTATTTGATTATATTCGTTTATATCTTTTTCTGATTGTGATTCAAATAAAGCTGACATACCAAGCATGATTAGTGGGATAAATATTGGAATAATTAACATCATTGATAGTGATTTTTTATCTCTGAACATTTCTCTTAGTTCTTTTTTTAAGATATTCCATAAATTATTTTTCATCTTTTACACCTCCAATCATTTGGAAAAAGGCATCTCTAAGATTTGTGGTGTTTGTTTTATCTTTAATTTCTTGTGGGGTTCCTTCCCCTATTACAATACCTTTGTTAATCATAATTACTCTATCACAGATGTTTTCAGCTTCTTCCATGTAATGGGTTGAGTAAAGGATTGTTTTGCCTTTTTTCTTTTCTTTTTTTATAAAGTCTAATATTATTTGACTAGAGATTATATCTAAACCGGTTGTAGCTTCATCTAAGATATAATACTTAGGATCATGAATTAGACATCTTGCAATGTTTACTCTTTGGGTTTGACCAGTTGAAAGGGTTCCTATTTGGTTATGTAAAAATTTGGTCATATCTAATATATTTGTTATTTCTTTGATATTTTTTTCTATTTTAGTTTCAGCCATGCCATATATTTGACCACACATTTTAAGTAATTCGTAGACTGTTAGCGTATCATATAATTTAGTATTACCAGATAGATAGGCAATGTTATTTTTTATTTCAATTTCATTATTTTGATAATTTAAATTATCAAAGTTTATGGTTCCTTCGGTAGGTTTTAGTATGCCAGCAATCATTCTAAGCAGCGTTGTTTTTCCGGCTCCGTTTGGCCCTAAAATACCGATGATTTCACTTTCTTTGGCTTCAAAAGATATTCCTTTATCAGCATAAAATTCTTGTTTTGATTTTTTTTCATATTTAATAAATTTTTTTGTTAGATTTTCTATTTTTATCATAAGTACCTCCGGAATAATTTTATCATATATAATTATGTGTTTACTAGTAATTTTGTATAATTTATGAAAGTTTAATTTGGTATGGATCAGATTGTGTACCATTTCCTTCTGTTATTTTTACTTCTGGTAAAAGATATAAGGAGGGACGAACTGCATAGTCCGTATTAATTCTTCCAGCATAACTGACATTACCACTAGTATTAATATGTGTGACATATTTTGATTCATCTGCCCGTGGAATTTGTAACCAGTAATTCATTCCATTATATAAATAATCATTTGTTTAGCAACCTTTGTTATAAATTTGAAGTGCGGTAGAAAGACAACTTGACCCAGCTGCATATCCATAATCACTTGGATAAATTAAACCTATATGCTGTTTTATATTTGTAGGATTTACACCATATATATTATTACTTCTTTCTATATCATAAAATTTGCTTGCTGTTGGTGCTGGAAAAGTAACTATAGTTGGGCCACCTAAATAATATGTTTCTTCAGAAATCATATTTTTATATGTTTCATTTATTAAATTATAGTAATCATTATTCAAGTAACTTTTTAATGATGAGTTGTTCCAATTATTACTGTTATTTGATGTCCATGCCATTTCTCCTATACTTTCATTTCTGATTATTTTTATTTTACCGTCTATTTAATTTATTTTTATAAAACTTATGGATATTCTGCCGATTGGATACTTGGAAGAAGTGAGGAAAAATTTATAAAAAAAGTTAAATAAAATCACCATGTTATCATATAATTGAATGGTGATTAGATGAATATAATTGATAAAAATTTTAATTTACTTGTTAATGATATTAAAAAATCTTCGGAAACTGAAATTTTCTTTCATATTAAGGAAAGATTTTTACTTTTAAATGAAGAGACAAGAAAGTCTTGTGAAAGCTTTTTTAATAAGTTTTTATATTGGGGTAAGTTAGATGTTTTAAATAAAGAGTTTGAATTTTTTGAGTTAAAGGCTTTTACTTTAAAAAAACATATTGATGATTTTGTTTGGCTATATAGCAACTTATGTGATTATCAGTCTAAGACTATCTTATATGGGATTTTGAATAATTGGTATAATTGGGATTTTACTTATTTAGGTAAATCTATTCAAAATTTATATGATGATTATTTTGATTTAGATTTAATCCCCAGCTGTGAAGATGAGGTGCTTGTTGATTTGGGGGCTTATATAGGTGATACTGCATTATCTTTTATAAATAATTATGGAGAAGATTCTTATAAGAAAATATACTGTTATGAAATAAATAAAAAAAATTTTGGATATTTAGAGGCTAATATGAAACCTTATGAGGATATCTATCTTAGATTAAAAGGGGTTTATGATGAAAATAAAGAAATGTTTTTAAAAGAAAATGGAGAGCTTTCTTCCTCTCAGGTTAGTGATGATGGGAATATTTTAGTTAATATTGTTTGTTTAGATGATGATATAAAAGAAGAAATTACAATAATTAAAAGCGATATTGAAGGTTCTGAGGTGAAGGCTTTAATTGGGGCGAAAGGTCATATTATTAATGAACATCCTAAACTTTTAATTTCTATTTATCATAGTAACAATGATGTATGGCAGATTCCTAAGATGATTAAGGAAATGGATGATAGTTATAGATTTTATTTAAGGTATCATGGCGGTTCTATTTATCCAACTGAAATTACTTTAATTGCACTTTAAAAAGCTTACTTTTTGTAAGCTTTTATTCAACCGATTTTAAAGATTCTATCATATCGACTTTTTTTAGTTTGAAGTATGTTACTACTTGCATTATAAGTGCGAATATTAAGGTTAACATACTAGCAAATACAAAGCTTAGGGCGTTTACGTTTTTTAAAAACATCATGTCATCTCCTTCGATAAAGCCAGTGATTACTCTATGAAGTGGGACGGCAATTATTAGGCCAACTATAATACCAATAATTACTATTACTAATGTTTCTCTATAGATATATTCATTTGATTCTCTACCAGTAAATCCTAGTACTTTTAATGTGGCTATTTCTCTTTGTCTTTCACTGATATTTATAGATGTTAGGTTGTATAAAACAGTTAAGGCAAGCATAGATGAAACGATAACGATTAAAACTACAATATTGTTTAAACCTTTAATTTCTTTATTTGCACTTTCCATTAGGTCATCTGAAAAGTTAATTGTCATAACACTGCCTGAATTTAAAATGTCTTTCGCTTTAGTTTTTTTGTTATTGTCTGAAGCAATCATATTATAAGTAATTTCTTCATTAAATAAATTTTCATATAAATCTTTAGATATATAGATATAGTTACTAATATAGTTTTCAGCAATACCTTTTATTTTTACTTTCTTTTCTTTGCCATTTATACTTTGGATAGTAAGGTTATCTCCTACTTCTAGCTCTAATTTATCGGCTATTTTTGGAGTTATGATGACGCCATCATTATTTAGTTTTAAGGTATTTCCAGTTTTATAATCTAATAGATTAAAATAGTTTTTGAATGTATTAAGGTTATTTGGAATTAAAATGTAAGCAGATAGTGTTTCATCTTTTTTATATTTTAAATCATTTGAATACTGATTAAATAGTAATGGATTTTTGATCATATCTTTTATATTTGTATTTTCTATAGTTTTAATAGAATTATTTAAAACAAGCATATTATCATATTTAAATATTTCTCCATACTGTTTATTACCGACACCATTGACACTATCTTTTAGGGCAAAACCTAAGAAGATTAAACAGGTACATCCAGCTGAACCAATTAGAGTCATGAAGACTCTTTTTTTATATCTGAAAATATTTCTGGTAGTGATTTTTGATGAAAATGATAGCTTTGACCAAAATAATTTTATTTTTTCTAAGAATATGGTTTTACCGCTTTTAGGACTAGCTGGTCTTAATAAGGTAGCTGGTTTTTGTTTTAATTCTTTATATGAATTCCATAGTGTTACAACTATCATTAAAGTGATGGCAACTACAAGACAAGCTATGAAAAGTTTTATATCAAAGTAGTATTCTAGGTTTGGAATATGAAATTGGAAAATATTATAGACAAGTGGTGGTATAAAAAATGTTCCTATTAAATATCCGATAATGGCACCTATTATGGTTCCTGATAGAACGTAGCACAAATAGTTTAAGATGATTCTAGCATTAGAAATTCCAAGTGATGAGAAAGTTCCCATTTCTGTTCTTTCTTCATTTATCATTCGGCTCATGGTGTTTGATGTCATCAAGAAAACAATTGACACAAAGATTAAAGGAATAATGGTAGCAATGGTTGTTACTTGAAAATACTGATTTTCTAAGGTACTATAACCGGTTACTTCTGAGTTTCTATTAGTAATATACCATTTTGATTCGATGGTAGGGATTTGTGCTAGCTTATTTGGACTAGCTATATTCATTAAATTTGCTTTTATTTCATTTAATCTAATTTCTTCTCTTTCTTTTTGTATATCTTCTACTTCATCTGTTAGGTTTTCTAGAAAAGTATCATAGTTTTTAGTGTAAGGAACTTCACCATTTTCTTTGTTACCTAAAATATATATTTCGGTATAGACATCTTCGTTAAAGACGGTTTTTGGAACATATATATATGAGTGCAATTTACCAGAGCCAATATTGGTATAACCATAATTAGTACCAGTGTAAAGTGGTGAAATGATAGTTCCTACAACTTTAAATTTGGTTTGCGTTAAAGGAGTATCTTCACTTGTGATTTCTATGGTATCCCCTACTTTATAAAATGAACTATCGGCTAGGCATTCGTTTTCATTTTGGGGAATTCTTCCTTTTTCTAATTTATATTTATTAACATTTTCGGTAATAGCATGAACTTTAATGGCATCTTCACCAGTTAATACAGTAGTAGTGAATGACCCTTCGGCTTGTTTTATGTTTGGAAGTTGTTTTATGGCGTTTAGATCGTTTTCGGTCAAGCCTAAGGTACTTCTTACAGTTAAATCCATAAGATTTGTTTCATTATAATAATCGTTTTGCAGGTTTTTGATACTTGGGACAGAACTTTGAATTCCAGCATAAAAGCCAATACCAATTAAGACAATTATTAGTAAAGACATGTATCTTCCAAATGAGTGTTTCAGTTTTCTAAGTGTATTTTTTAAAAGCATTTTATCACCACACTATCTCTTTTGGGTCTTTTGGATTTTCGTTTATTTTAATATCAGTTACGGTTCCATTTTTTATGGTTATTACTTTATCAGCAACTTCAGCAACCAACGAGTTATGGGTAATAACAATAGTTGTAATATGGAATTTTTCACAGGTATTTTTTAAAAGTTCTAGGATTTTACTTCCTGTGTTACTGTCTAAAGCTCCAGTTGGTTCATCACAAAGTAATATTTTAGGATTTTTAGCAATAGCTCTAGCAATAGCAACTCTTTGTTGTTCACCGCCTGAAAGTTGGGCTGGAAAGTTATTTAGTCTATTTTCTAGTCCAACGGATTTTAA
The DNA here is from genome assembly GCA_944329385.1 of uncultured Bacilli bacterium. Classification (GTDB taxonomy): domain Bacteria; phylum Bacillota_I; class Bacilli_A; order RF39; family UBA660; genus Coprosoma. The sequence goes on from CALVIE010000008.1 coordinate 6,584, forward strand.
TATTTCTTTAGGGTTAAAAGCTTTTTTTGAAAGCTGGCAAGCAAGTTCGACGTTTTCTAAGGTAGTTATATTCATGATTAAATTATAAAACTGAAAGACAAAGCCAATATCATATCTTCTATATAAAAGCAGATCATGATTTTTAAATTTAGCAATATTTTTACCATCGACATAAATATCTCCTTTGGTTGCACTATCCATGCCACCTAACATATTTAAAATGGTTGTTTTTCCAGCACCAGAGGGACCTAGAATAACAACAAACTCACCTTTTTCTATTTCAAATGAACAATTTTCAACGGCTTTTACTTCGACACTTCCTTTATATGTTTTTCCTACTTTATCAAATTTTATATAAGCCATATTATCACCACTTTCTATATTTATTATAGCCGAGTTTTATTTTTTTTACAATGAAAAAAGCTACTTTGAGTAAAATAGCTTTAATGATTAAATTCCATACCAAAAATGCATTTATCATATAAAAAATTTATTATTTTATTTTTATTATTCGTATTATAATATTCGGTTAGTAATGTGTTAAACTCTCTTATGTCTTCTTCTTTGATAGTGATTATACCGCAGCCGTTACTGATTAATATTTTATTAGCAATAATCATACTAGTTCTTTTGTTTCCATCCCAAAATATTTGACTTCTCATTAAATAAAGCATGAGGTTTAAAGCTTTCTCGGTTATACTTCCTTGCTTTAATATTTCTCTTATATTTTTGGTAATGATATCCTTTTGCGGGATTTCGGGTATATAATCTACGCCATTAATACCAACTTTTCCAGTTCTTAAAACGCCCCACTCTAAGGATTCATTTCTTGAAACAAAAGAATTTATTTTACAAATAAAATCTAAATCAACCGCTTCATCTATATTAGATAAAGTATAATTCCAAGCATCACGTAAATTTAAAATACAGTTGATTTCGTCTAATTTTAAGTTAGGAACATTTATGCCTTCTAAAATAGTTTTAGTATCAGGGTAAGTTGTATTAATTCCCTCAAGTCTTGCACTGTTATAAATATTAGAAACCAAAACTTTTTTTGCTAGAAAGAGATTCTGCTCTTTGGTTAAGTGAAATTTATCATCCATATCAATTCCCCCACATTTCTATACATTATTATATATTGTTTATTTTTCTATTTCAATACCTATTGGACAGTGATCACTACCATATATATCACTATAAATAGTAACATCTTTAACTTTATCTATGAATCTTTTTGATACTAAGAAATAGTCAATACGCCAGCCAATATTTCTATCTCTAACACCTGGCATATAGCTCCACCAAGTGTAAGCGCCTATCTTATCTTTATTAAAATATCTATATGTATCTACAAAACCACTATTTAAAAGTTCTGTGAATTTTTCTCTTTCTTCATAAGTAAAGCCAGCATTTCCAATATTTGCTTTGGCATTACAAATATCTATTTCTTCATGAGCAACATTAAAATCACCACATATAATTACTGGTTTTGTTTCATCTAGTTTTTTTAAATATTTTCTAAAAACATCTTCAAAATGCATTCTAGAGTCCATTCTAGATAGATCTCTTTTGACATTAGGTACATAGACATTTACTAGAAAAAAGTTTTCAAATTCTAAGGTGATAGTTCTTCCTTCACTATCATATTCTTCTTCATCTATTCCATAAGTTACATTTAATGGTTTTATTTTAGAATATATTAAAGTTCCAGAGTATCCTTTTTTAATAGCTGGATATAGATACATATCATAGTCTTTTGGTCTAAAGTCAAACTGATCTTCCATGGCTTTTGATTCTTGAATGCAGAAAATATCAGCATTTACATTATTGAAAAAATCTTCTAAGCCTTTTTTTAGACAGGCTCTTATTCCTGCGACATTCCATGAAACTAGTTTCATTATTTATCACCTATATAACCTTTCTTAAAGATTATAACATTTTTACCCTTAAAAACAAACCATGTTTGTTATGATTTGTTTATTGAATCTGATATGGGTTATTTTCAGAACCATCGCCCCCAGTGATTTGAACACTAGATGATAGATAAACAACGGGAAGAAAATCATGTGTTTGTAACGGATTACCATAACCATCATCATCAGTAAAAGTAGTTTTTAATCCTCTATTAATTAAATAAACTGATGAATACCCACTAGATCTATTAATAGTATATGTTTCATCTGAGCCAAGCCACGATGTTTGATAACAACTGTAATAATTATATTTTCTAACAGTTTGACAATTGTTTTTATCACTATGTGTTCTTAAAAATTCACTTACGGTAATTAATCCAATTTTTTGATTACTCCATTTGCTACTATTTTCATCATTTATTTGACCTGCTAAATCGTTATTGTTATCTGTTACTGTACCAGCATTCCAATCATGTGATACTATTTGATTTTTGGCGTTTGCCGTTAAATCAGTATTTTGTAAAACTTCTTCTATGTGATTTAAATTTTCCCAATATCCTCCACCAACATCATTTCTACTTATTATTTTTATAGTTCCATCACATTCAGCTGATATAATTCGCCAGCCGGCAGTTTCATTATTGAAGGTTATATAATTATTTGGATCAGCTCCAGTGAAAAAATATCTACATTCATAAGGATCTTTTTCTAATCCGGCATTTTTAATTATTTCTTCCGCAAGTGTTGGCTTACACACTTCATATAATTCATCTACAGCATCTTGGACATTAGTGGATGTCATTCCACTATCACTATTATCATAAGTGGTTTGGTTAGATGGAAAATATGTTGCGGCATAGACTACTACCCCAGCTGTTAACATTCCTAAAACAAAACCAAATAAATATTTTTTAGAGAATTCTTTTATTTTTTGCATATTCACTTCCCCTATCTTTTATTTCATTATATCACAAAAACTTCAATCAGACGACATACTTTTCAAAACTTTTATGAAATAATTTTATAAAGTTGAAAGGGGTTGTCTTTTGTGAGTCGATATAATAAACAAAATTTAAGCTTTATGGTTAGATATAATATTCGCAAATATAGGTTAATGAGAAATTTTACAATGCAGGAATTAGCTGATAAAACTGGGCTTTCCCATGGTTATGTACGTGATTTAGAATGTTTTAGTATTTATAAAACGCCTTTGCTTGAAACTGTGGGTAAATTTGCAGAGGCCTTAGAGATTGACATTAGACTTTTATTTGACGATGTTGATCCAAAATTAAATAAATTTAGTAAAGAAAATAAGTAATTTAAAAAATCATAGATTATAAAACTTCTATGATTTTTTTATGTTTTAAGATGCTTAATTTTAAATTTCAATTTGATATGGGTTTGTTTGACTACCATCACCTGATACAATTTTGACTGATGATGAAAGATATACGGATGGTCGTACTTGAGCCATGCCACCATCAGTGTCAAATATATTGCCGTCCGAAAACACTTGGAACACAAGGTGAGCGCTACCAGCAAAAGGTGACAATATCCACCAATTATATATCCCTGCATTCTGCATCCATGTTGTATTCTTACAGCTACTATAATTACTTTGATTTAATGAATATGTTCCACAGCTATCTTGATTACTATTACTCCTTATATATTCACTCATTGTTATTAATGCGACCTTCCCATTCCAAATACTTCCGTTTTCATCATTTATTTGATCTGCTAAGTCATTATTTTCATAAGTTACTGCTCCTATACTCCAATCTTTTGACACAATCTGGCTTTGGGCTGTACTATTTAGTGACTCTGTCAAATAGCTTCCATTTAAATATGTATTTAAAGTTGTAGGTCTTGCCCAGTTATTTCCATAGCTTTCTCCTCCTTCATCCCACGACGCTCTATCTCCTATACTTGCATTCCTCATTATTTTGATTGTCTTATCTGGCTCTATCGACACTATTCTCCATACCTCATTATTAAACGTTATATAATTATTTACATTTACCCCTTTATAAAAATATCTTCCTTCTTCATAAGTATCTTCGTATAATCCGTCACCTGATGTTACTACATCTACACTGTCTAATATAGTATCCCCAGGAGCTGGTACTTTTGTACATTCTTCATATAACTCATCTATTGCTCCTTGGACATTATTTGATGAAAGTCCACTTGATTTATTTTCATAACTTACATCTTTTGATTGAAATGTTACTATGGCGTATGCTCCTAGAGAACCAAATAGTATTAGTCCTATTACAAAACTTATTAGATTTTTCTTTAGATAATATTTCATTTTTTCTTTCTTCATAGTACTCTCCCTATCTATCATTATTTATATTATATCACATTTTTGGTATATTACCCGGTGTTTTGATACCAACTTTACATTTAATGCGACAATTAACATGGTGAAATATATGATAAAAAATAGATTAAAAAGGTGCCGTGAAGATTTGGAAATGACACAAAAAGAATTTGGAAATGTATTTGGAGTCAGCGATTCTACTGTCTGGGGCTGGGAAAATGCATATGATACTATGCCTCTTAAAAAGTTAGTAAAGTTTTCTAACTTATATAACTACTCTTTAGACTATATTTTAGGATTAAATAAAAATAATAAAAAATATTCTGATAAGATTAAATTAGATAAAAAGGCTGTAGGAGAAAAGTTAAAAAAATTGAGAAAAAAACTTGGTTTATCTCAGCAAAAAATAGCCGATGAATGTGGTATTTCACGGGCTACTTATTGCCACTACGAAATTGGAATGAATTTAATTACAACACTTACTTTATATACAATTTGTAAAAATCATAAAATATCTATGGATGAATTTTTAAGATAGAAAAAAAGCGAATGTTAAAGTTCGCTTTTTAAAATTCGATTAATTCATACTCCCTTTTTCCAAAGCCAAGTTCTGATGCGGCTTCGATTGTATGAACGCCATGTTTTGATTCAATTCTTTGGATTAGTTTTTCTTTTCCTTTATCATTAGAGTTATAAACTAAATCTAAGCAAGCTTGGTCTATAGCTATTGGGTCAGTTGAAGCTAATATTCCAATATCTTCCATACAAGGAGCAGATGCGTTTCCATCACAATCACAGTCTACTGATAAATTTTTCATAACATTTATATAAACGATATTACCTTTAAAATGATTATGGACACTTTCAGCGGCATCGGCCATAGCTTCTAGGAAATGGTCTTGCTCTGGAAGGTTATCCCAAAGTTCATATTGATCATTTGTTTTGCCAGCTGTATGAATTAAAGATTTGCCAGCTGATGAGGCACAGCCAATTGAAAGCTGTTTTAAAGCTCCACCATAGCCACCCATGGCATGACCTTTGAAATGAGATAGGACTAACATTGAGTCATAGTTGGCTAAGTTTTTACCAACATAGTTTTTCTTTAGTATTTTGCCATTTGGAACATCTAATTCTAAGTCTGGTCCTTCTGCGTCCATTAGATCAAATTTGAAATATTTATCCCATTCATGTTCTTTAATTAACTGTTTATGTTTTTCGGTTGTGTTTCGTGCACCAGCATACGCAGTATTACATTCCACAACTGTTCCATTTACATGTTCTACTAATGGTTTTACAAATTCTGGCCTTAGGTAGTTTTGATTTCCTTTTTCTCCAGAATGAAGTTTTACAGCAACGTTTCCTTTTAAATTTAAGCCTATTTTTTCATAGATTTTAATTAGGCTTTCAGGTGTTATTTCTTTTGTAAAATAAACTTTTGACATTTATTCACTCTCCTTTACATTTTAATTATATACTTCTTTTTTATTTATTTCAACTGAGGATTTTTTGGGTATTTTTTATTATTTTAGGATAATTAAGATATTTGTATATATAAGGATAAAGTGGTATTATTTAATATGTGGTTATATATCACAAATTTTAATTATGAATAAAATAAATTAGGAGTTGATTTAAATGTTTAAATATGAAACTAATTCTAGGTTAGTTAAAAATGGGCAAACTTTTGTGGCGATTAAAGGTTATACAGTTGATGGTCACGATTATATAGAAGATGCGATTAAAAATGGTGCTTCTTCAGTTATTGCTGAAAAAGATGTGAAGTGTTCAGTTCCTGTTACGGTAGTAGAAAATTCTGCTAAATACTATCAAAAGTTACTTGTTAAAGAATATAAAGATGATTTTAAGGATTTAAAGCTAATTGGAATTACTGGAACAAATGGTAAGACTACTTCTGCTTATTTGACTTATCAAATGCTTTTAGATTTAGGTAAAAAAGCGGCTTATATTGGTACTATTGGTTTTATGTGTGGTGATTATTTTAAGGAGCTACCAAATACTTCACCAGAAATTTTAACTACTTATAAATTACTTGAGGAAGCTAAAGAAAGAAACTGTGAATATGTAGTTATGGAAGTAAGTAATTTTGCTTTAGATCAAAAGCGTATTGAAGGTTTAGAGTTTGTAGCTGGAGCTTTTACTAATTTAACTGAGGATCATTTGGATTATCATAAGACAATGGAAAATTATTTAAAGGCTAAACTTTTACTTACTGATTATATTAAAGATGACGGGGTTTTACTTGTTAATAAAGATGATGATGCAAGTAGTAAGTTTATTTCAAAATTTAAAAACACAAAAACATTTGGGTTTGGTAATGCGGACTTTAATATTATAAGCGATGATATTTATCCAGATCATACGGATATTGTTTTTAAAGTTAATAATAAGAAATATAGTGTTACAACTAATTTAACTAGCAAGTTTAATATCTATAATTATTTTACAATGTTTAGTATTTTATGTGAACTTGGTTTTGATATTGATAAGTTAATAGAAAAAACTAAAGACTTAAAAGCTCCTAAGGGAAGATGTGAAACTTATAAGGTTAAAGATGGTTTTGCGGTTGTTGATTATGCACATACACCTGATGCGGTTTTAAAGGTAGTTACAGCCTATAAGGATTTAGCTAAGGCAAGAGTTATCACTGTAGTAGGCTGTGGTGGAGATAGAGATCCTTTAAAAAGACCAATTATGGGAGAAATCGCTTCTAATTATAGTGATTATGTAATATTTACTAATGACAATCCTAGAACGGAAGATCCGGAAAATATTATGAAAGATATTTTGAAGGGAGTTAAGAAAGATAATTATGAGGTTTGCCTAGATAGAAGTGAGGCTATTAAAAAAGCTTTAGATATGATAGAGAAAAATGATATTGTATTACTTTTAGGCAAAGGTCATGAAGACTATCAAATACTAGGTCACACGAAAATTCATTTAGATGATAGTGAGGAAATTTTAAAATATATAGAAAAAAGCGAGTAATCGCTTTTTTAATTTAAAGTAAGAAAATCAAGAACCGGGATATTTTTTATATTCCATAAATTATAAATATAGGCCAGCTGGAAAAGATATGAATACTAAAGGGATATATTTAAAATCTTTTATGAAATTTAGTTTTAAAAAGAAAGAAGCATTGCTAATATGACTTTTATAAATGTTATCAATTTTTATTTAGAAAATTATTTACTTTAGCTTTGATTCTACTGATAGCATTGTCAATTGATTTACTATCTTTATCTAGAATATCGGCTATTTCTTTATAATTAAAACCACTGATTTTAAGTTCAAAAACAGCACCTTCTAAAGAGGTTAAAATTTTTCGAATATTTTTAACTAATTCTTTAATATTTTCGTTATCGATAATTTGATATTCTGGATTACTAGTACTATCTTTAAGTAAGTTTTCTAAATCTTTGCTATCATGAACTAAGTCTTCTACATAATAAGATTCATTTAGAAGTTGATGTTTATAACGGCTAGCAGATTTAATTAAACTATAAAGTCTTCTTTCAATACATGTTTTTGCATAAGTAAAAAAGGTCGTATCTTTATTTTCATCAAAAGTGTTTATAGCAATACTAAAGCCAATCATTCCTTCTTGAATTAGATCATTTAAATCAAAACCTGTAATTTGGTTAGTATTATAAATTTTTTTTGCAATGCCTATTATTAACGGTTTATATTTGTTAAATAAGATTTCCGTTGCTTCTTCATTATCGGCAACAATTGATAGTATTTCGTAATCATTTATATTATCATAATTCATTTATTTCTCACCGCCTCATATATTATTAGGGCTGCTGCAACAGATGCATTTAAGCTATTTACTTTTCCATACATAGGAATTTTAGCTATAAAGTCACAGTTTTCTTCGGTTAATCTACTTAATCCCTTTCCTTCACTACCAATTATAATGGCTATTTTCCCTTCATAATCTATTTGTCTATAATCTTTTCCTTCCATATCAGTACCTATTATCCAATATCCATTTTCTTTTAATTTTTTTATGGTGTTTACTAAATTCGTTACCATGCATACATTGACATTTTCTAAGGCACCCGCACTTGTTTTCATTACTGTAGCATTTACTTTTACTGATCTATCTTTCGGAATAATAATACTAGTTATTCCAGCAGCTTCACAAGTTCTGATGATGGCTCCAAAGTTATGAGGGTCTTCTAGATGGTCTAATATGACAATGATATTTTTATCTAAAAGTTCATCTAAATATTTATATTTGAAATCATCAATTTCTAAAATTATTCCTTGATGCATTCCTTTTTCCATATTATCTAAGGTTATTTTATCTAAAAATTCATAAGGAATATGAGAATTTTTTAATTTATTTAATATTTCTTCATCGTTAAATTTTTCATAAATATATGCTTTTTTTATAGTTTGTGGTTTTTGTAATATTTCCTTAGCCACATTTTTTCCATATACACGCATCTAATCACCTACTATATATTTCATAATTTCATTTATTCTTTGTTTATTGTTATTTAATTCTAAAAATCCTAATAAGGCTTCTAGACCGGTTGCTTTTTTATATACAATTATACTTGTATTTTTGGGATGGGATAAAACTTTATGATTTCTGGCTCTATTAACAATAGTTAATTCTTCTTGGGTTAGATAATTATTTTCGATCATTTTATCTAAAAAATTACTTTGAGCTTTAGCTGAAACATACTTTATAGCCATAGCTTGCAAATCTTTTACTTTAAAGTTTCCTTTATTTGTGAGATGTTTTCTTATGTAAAGTTCATAAATGGCATCACCAAGGTATGCGAGTTCAAGGGAGTTTTTATTTAAATTATTTAGATATTTTAATATAAGTTTAATATCAGTTTGGTCTTTTTTTCTATTTAATTTTCTTTTTAAATTTAAAACTTCTTTGGGTGTTTGAATAAGATAACCATCTTCTATTTCACCTTGAAATTCATTATAGTAATGGGTACTAAAGTTTATAATATTATCAATAAAATATACTTTATGATCATCTATTATTTGTTCTAATTTACAATCAAATTTTTTTAATAGATAATCATTATACTCTTTTGTTACAGCAATATCAATATCTTGGCATGTTTCTTTGATGTTTTTTAAGACTAAGGCGGCGGAGCCAATTATAATGATATTTTGTTTATCTAAGTTATAATGATTTAATTTGTTTAATATTTCTTCTTTATTCATTTTCTATCCTATCAAATGTGATTCCTTTGATATACCCATTTTTAATATCAGTAATAATTAAGGAAACAGCTTTATCATAATCTATATTTCCCCCTTTTACTAGACATCCTCTTTTTTTACCAATTTCTTCAATGCTTAAGACAATATCTTCGTCTAAATGATCTAAGTTATATCTTTCTTTTAATATGTTAGGATAATATTTTTCTAAGGTAATTAAGATATAACAGGCAACATCAAATAAAGGCAGATTTTCTTCTTTGATAGCTGTTAGGGCAGCTAGATTTAAGGCTTCTTTTTGGTTTAGTTTTGGCCATAAAACGCCTGGGGTGTCTAAAAGTTCTATTTTATCATTTACTCTTATCCAATTTAAGTTTTTTGTAACTCCTGGTTTATTTCCGATATTTGCGACTTTTTTACCAGCTAAACGATTAATTAAAGTTGATTTGCCAACATTTGGAACTCCGACAACTAAAACTCTAGCTTTTCTATTTAAAAGGCCTTGTTTTTCTCTTTTTTTCCATTTTTCTTTTAATATTTCATCAGTAGCATTTAAAATTGGTTTTAGGTTACTATTATTTTCTAAATTAATTAATATAACTTTATATCCTTTGTTTTCATAATATTTTATCCATTTACTTGTTTCTTCTTTATCGCATAAATCAGCTTTGGTCATAATAATCAGCCTTGGTTTATCTTTGATTATTTCATCAATGTCTATTATTTTGGAAGATTTGGGCATTCTACTATCGACAACTTCATAAATAATGTCAATATATTTTAAGTTTTCTTTTATTAGTCTTTTAGTTTTAGCCATATGACCAGGATAAAAATTTATATTTAGTTTATCATTCATTTGAATCACTTCCTGTTTTTAAATCTATTATATTATATCATAAGTTTTAACTTAAAGAAAAAAGTAGGTGCATATTTATTTTATAAATTATAATTTTTTATATAACTTAATAGCCGAATGATTTAAATATTAAAAAAGAACCTGGTTATTTAATAAAAATATTTTAGAAAAGAAGTTTCACAAATTGATATTGTGAACTATTTAATTAATACAAACGAAGTATAATATTATATCAAGGTATTATAAAAGCTATTGACACTGGAGATAAAGATAAATTTTTAAACATTATTTATACCATAGTAAAAACATTTCTAAGTAAAAGTATGAATAATTTAATCAAGCAAATCAAACATACTGCTTGTGGTTATTGAAAATTTAGAGATTTGAAAGCTAGAGTTATGCTTATTAAAGGTTTACTTAATCAAATTTATTGCAAAATAAAAGAAGGTCTGTTTTGACCTTCTTAACTAGCTCAATTATCATTAGTTTTTGGTTCCACCAACACTATTTGACATTGAACCGCAGTTAATTAATACTACCAATTTTATCTAGGGGGAAAATGGCAAAATTAGTTGTTCCTTCTATATCTTCTTTTGCAATTAAGCCAATAATACGGCTATCTGTTGATTGATCTCTATTGTCACCCATAACAAAATAATAATCTTTTGGTATTTTTTCATATCCTATTTCTTCTAATTTAAAGTCGGCTGTGCTTTTATCATTTAAAAATGTTTCTGGAACATAAGTGCCATTGATATAAAGTTTGCCAGCTTTATATTCAACTGTTTCACCAGGAAGTCCAATTACTCTTTTTATTAATTTTGTGTTTTCATAATTAAAGACTACAACATCAAATCTTTGATAATTTTTGTCATATTTTTTTAATAGTAATATTTCTTTATCATCTAAAGTACTATACATAGATAATCCTTCTACTTTAACTGGCGTTATTATATAACTTCTAATTAAGATGACAGAAATAATTATAGCAATATAAGGTATTATACCTTGTAAAAATTTGTTTATTTTATTTTCTGATTTTTCTTTGTTATTTTTTTGTTCTGGTTTCATCATTTTCCCCTCCTTTTTTTAGAAAAAATAAGGTACTTGACCTTATTTTCTTTCTTTAATTTTTGCTTGTCCTTTAAGGTCGCGTAAATAATTAAGTTTAGCTCTTCTAACTTTACCTTTTCTAATTACTTCTACACTATCAACCTTAGGTGAGCTATATGGGAAAGTTCTTTCAACACCTATACCACTAGATTTTTTTCTAACAGTATAGTTTTTACTAACTCCACTACCTTTGATAGCTATTACGATACCTTCGAACGCTTGAATTCTTTCACGTTTTCCTTCGATGATACGAACGTTTACTTTAATAGTATCACCAACACGAAATTCTGGTAGGTCTGTTCTAATTTGTTTTTGAGTTATTTTATCTACCAAATTCATACTATCACTCCTTTGCATACAAATCTATGATCATAAGTTATCCAGCGGATCACGACATATTAAACTATATCACATTTTGTGGTAAAAGTAAAGCAATTGTGTTATTTAAATTTGTGTTTTTACAAAAAGACTAAAGATGATAATTTATCTTGATTTGCCTTGAGTTTTTGTAGTTTGTTTGGTTAGCTGTTCAAGCTTTTCCTTTAACTGTAATTCAACCATACTAACTTTATGCATTAATCTTTTAATATATTTTTTATCTAAAAATTTTGAATATTTATTAATGATAATATTTTTATATCTATCAACATCATTAATAACTAGTTCTAAAGCATCCGGATCGTCATCGTCATCATCAATAACAGTGAACAGAAATGTTAAGTAAGTATCTAATTTATGTTTGGTTTTTCTTTTTAAAACGTTAGCAATTAATTCTGGTTTAACTAAAGTTAATCTACTTACTTCAATACCTTCATATGGAATATTATTTTGAGGTTTTATTTTAAAACCACTTATTTTATTATAATCAATATAGCCATATACTATTTCATTATTATCTTTATCGCATATATAGTATCTTTTATTCATCATTCTCACCATTTTCTAATAAATCCGGACGGTTTTGTTTGGTTTTTTCTAGAGCTTTTTCTTCACGAAATTTTTGAATATTTGCATGATGTCCTGAAAGTAGAACTTCGGGAACTTTCATACCTCTAAAATTTGCAGGTTTAGTATAAACAGGATAATCCAAAAGGTTATTATTAAATGATTCATTTAAGTGAGATTCTTTTTCAATTACACCATCAATTAATCTTGTTATACTGTCAGTAATGACCATACTGGCAAGTTCACCACCAGTTAAGATATAATCACCGATACTTATTTCTAAATCGGCCAATGTTCTTATACGTTCATCAAAGCCTTCGTAATGACCACATATTAAGATTAAGTGTTTTTCTTTAGATAGATCATAAGCTAGCTTTTGTTTATAGGTTTGACCTTGTGGGGTCATTAATATTACTTTTGTGTTTTCTTTTTTTAAATCATTAATGGCATCGAAAATTGGCTGAGGCATTAAGACCATGCCTTTTCCTCCACCATATCCATAGTCATCAACTTTTTTGTGTGGGTCTTTACTGTATTTTCTAATGTCATGGATTTGAATATCGACATATTTATTTTGAATGGCTCTTTTAATGATTGATGTATTTAAAAATCCATCAAACATTTCTTTGAATATTGTTAAAATATCAATCTTCATTGATAAATCCTTCTATTAAATCTAAGGAAATGTTTTCGCCGATATTTTTAACAAATTCATCTACATAAGGAACTAAGATTTCTTTTTTGCCTTTAATAACCAATACTTCTTGACCGTTATTATTAATAATATTAATTAAGGTTCCAATATATTTATCTTTATCATAAACTTTTTTACCAAGTAAATCTTCGTTTAAAGGTCCTGGAAAGCTATAGTCATCTTTATTTATATATACTTTCATACCTTTAAATTTTAATATATCATTTATATTATCATAGTTTTCAAATGTAATCATATCATATTTTTTATGTTTTCTATAAGATTTTATTTTTAATTTTTCATTATTTATATATAGAAAATTATTTGGTTTAAAAACAACATCTTTATATTTAAAAAATGAGATGATGCGAACTTCACCTTTAATGCCATGAGTATTTACTAAATCTCCAATATATAGCATTTTTATCACCTCTACTTCGTTAATTCATATAAAATTATACTAGTGGCTACACCAACATTTAAGCTTTCACATTTTTTATTCATGGGAATATATAAATATTCATCACACATATCTAAGATATTTTTATCTACGCCACTTCCCTCATTTCCCATTATTATAGCAAAATCAGAAGTTTTTTCAAGCGTTTTTAAGTCTTTTCCTCCATCTACTTTAGTTCCATAAATAGGAATTTTACCTTTTATGGTTTTAAGAAATGTTTGAATGTTTGTTTTAATGATATTAGTGCAGAAAATCATACCTTGAGATGATCTAATTACTTTATCACTATATATATCAGTACATTTATCATTAATAATAATTGTATCTATATCAAAAGCCGCACTAGTTCTGATAATAGTTCCCATATTTCCTGGATCTTGGATACTATCTAAAATTAGTAATTTAGAACCTATAATATTGTTTTCTTTTTTTTGACATATACCAATAATTCCTGATGGTGCAGGAACATTACTTAGGTGTTTCAAAACGTTTTCAGTAACATAATTTGTTTTAATATCTAATTTGAAGTTTAAATTTTCTAAAAGAAGAAGTTCTTTTAGGTATCCATTTTTATAAGCTTCTTCAGTAAGATGTTTGCCTTCTACTAAAAAAAGGTTTTGTTTATCGCGATATTTTTTTAGTTTTAGTTTAGATAATTCTTTTATTCTAGGGTTATTAACTGATTTATATAACACTTATTCACCTTCTTTATCTTGATTTGTATCGTATTTATAGCTAAATTTTTTGCCATCATAAGCTATAGATATATAATTATCTAAGTTAAAATCTTTATCGGTTTTTGGATTTTTAATATTTCCAGATGGAAGAAGTCCTTCTTTTTGAAGTTCTCTTAAAGTAATTTGGCATGTTTCTGTTTGACATTTAGTCATTTCGAAAGGATTTTGACCGACATAGTTTTCAGCAGCTTTTTCAAAGCTTTCTATTTGATCTTGATAGACAGTATCCGTATTATCAATGATGGTTTTTTGGACGATTGGAACAGTAATCATGGCAAGAATACCTAAAACAACTATAACTCCTAATAATTCAACTAAGGTAAAAGCTTTATTTTTCATTTATATCACCTATTATAAATTATAAATTAGGAGTTTTGATTAGTCAAGTGGTTACAAAAATCAAGGATTATGTTAAAAAAATTATATGAAAAAAGTTCATCTTACCAATGAACTATGTCATGTGAGTTCCAATTTTTGAAATTTGGTTTTAAAGATAATCTTTTGATTCTGTTTTCTGTTTCTTTTGGGCTATTTTCATTTTTTCGTATGTTATCTAAGGCTATTTCCATATATTTTTGAATAGTTTTGTCATCTATGTTAGGATGATTTTCTTTAATTTTATTATATAGGGCACGGGCTAGTTCAAAGTCACATATAATAGTGGAATCAATTTCATTTGGAATATCTAATCGATTTTCTTTTAGAAAATTATACATTATCTGTTGTTCAAACAACAAATTTTGACCATGATTTATTAAAGAAATAACACTTTGATCTAGTCCACATTTAACACAGCTACAGTAATGAACTTTTGTTTTTAAATTTTTATAATCGATGATGGTTTTAACCCATAGATGATTACATGATGAATATTCTTCAGTTTTTATTTTTTTATATAAACTTTTTTGTATTTGTTTTAATTCTTCGTTTTTTTCAAGAAGTTTTAAATACTGTTTTATTATATCTGTATTTTCTAAGGATGATATTTGGGTTTGAATTTCGTTTTTTTCTTTCATTATTCTTTCATATTCTTGTGTTTTTATGTTCATAAATTACCTCCTTGTTTGATTTTTGATAGTTCAATATCTAAAGATGACTGTAGGTTTCGAGAGTGTTTTATACCATTTATGACAAAGATGCTTTTTATATATTTTTCCATATTCTCTCTCTACTTGCGATATATTATACTTATTTTATCAAGGCGTGTAAAGACTAAATTATTTTTACTAAGGCTAAATGCTTTTTTTCGATTTCTTTTAATTTTATTTCTATGTTATTTTGACATTTTTCATAGTGTTTATGCTTTGATAATTTTTTCAAATATTCATTTATTTTATTTAAATAGAAATCTAAGGATGTTTCTTTATATTTATCAATATAGATATAGATTAGTTCTTCATAAGCTTCATAGATACCTTTATTTGCAGCTTTTTGAAAATATTCAATGGCTTTATTTATATTTGGTTCGATGCCAATAACTATATTTCCTTTTAAATAAAAATATTTAGCTAAATTATAAAAGGCCCAGTGATCTAAAATGTTTAATGGTACTTCGGTAGCTAATTTATAATATTTAAATGCTTTTTGAATATCTTTTTCAGTAGCAATACCTAGTCTATAATATTCACCGACTTTATTGCATGCCCAACTTTCTTCTTTTAAAGCACCAATTAAAAAATATTTAAATGCTTTATTATAATCTTTTTTTTGTTCATATATTTTACCTAAGTTATTACTTGCGTAGACATAGTTATGATTGATAGCTTTTTGAAAATATTCAATGGCTTTGGTTTCGCTTTTTGATTCATTTGGAACAAATCCTTTTAAATAACATATACCAATGGTATTAATAGCTGCAATACTACCAGCTGCGACGGCTTTTTTTAGATAATACCAAGCAAGTTCTAGATCATTTTTGGATAGTTCTCCTATTTTTTTTTGGTAAATCATTTGGGCAATGAGCCAACATGCTCTTGGATGATTTTTTTCGGCGGCTATTTTGAAATATTCATAACTTTTGATATATCTTGGGTAACCGGTCATTTTACCAGTATATTCCATCTCCCCCATTTCATAGCACGCATAGGAGTTTTTTTCTTGAACTAATTTTTTTAATGAATGAGTATAGTTTATACCATCTTGCATTTGAAGTTTTAAAAATTTTTCTAGTTCTGAGGTAGAAATGTTAGTGTTGTTTAAAATGTTTTCTATCATTTCTTTTTGGGATATTTTGGTATATACAGGTTGTTTTTTTTCTAAAACAATATATATGAGTAAGTCGCATAATGTTTTATATGTATTATTTTCAGAAATTTGTTTATATATTTGTTCAGTAAAATCATCAGATACTGATTTATCATTTTTAGCTAGGTTATAAAGTTCTAAAATTAGTTTTTGAAAAATTTGATGGTTTTGTATTTTGTTTAGCAATTCTGTATGTTTTAGCTTGGGATAGACAATGCCATCTAGTATAGATAAAAGACCTATCATTACTTCATCAAAAATTTCTGGGTTTTCATTATAGTGATTTTTATAAGAAATATATTTTTGCCTAAATTCTGTTCCGATAGCTCTATAGCCTATACAGTAGTTATTGATGGTGGAATCGCTAACATCATCCACGTTAAAAAGACAATAAAATATTTCTGTTTGACTAGCAAAACTTTTATTTTGAGCTAGATTTTTTACAGCTTTACAAAAGTTACCTAAAGATAATTGATTTTGATTATTATTCATTTTTATAAAGTTTTTTTTCATACTTAATCACCATTTTTATTATAACACATTTTGAGCAAAAAGTGTGGATTTTTTTGTTATACGTGGAATACACATGTTGGGCATTTTACTATAAATTGCTTATAATGTACTAGAAAGGAGTTTTTTTAATGAAAAAAATACAAGAATTTTTAAAAAATTATAAGACAATTCTTTTGCTTGTTTTAGCAATGATTATTGGAGCAATTGCAGGTCTTATATTTAAAGAGGATGCGACTATAGTTAAGCCGCTTGGTGATTTATTTTTAAATTTAATGTTTGTTATTATTGTACCGCTTGTATTTTTAACAATTGCATTAGCGGTAGCAAAGGTTAAACATCCAAAAAGACTCGGAAAAATTATGGTATCGACAGTGGTTATCTTTTTAATTACTTCTGTTATCGCGGTGGTTATCGGGTTTTTAAGTACTTATTTTGTAGATTTAGTAGATGCAGGTGATAATACCGCTATTAGAGAGTTATTTGATGGTAAGGTTGCGAATGATACTGATTTAAATTTCTTGGAAAGAACTGTACAGTTAATTAGTGTGGATGATTTTACTGGATTACTTTCTAAGGAGAATGTTGTTGCTTTACTTGTTTGTGCTTTACTTGTTGGTTTTTCAATGAGAATGAGCGGCGAAAAGGCTTCACCACTTTTAAAGGTAATGGAAAGTGCACATAGTGTGGTATTTAATTTTATTAAGATTACAATGTATTATGCACCTATTGGTATTGGATGTTATTTTGCATCTTATGTGGGAACATTTGGTGCGAGTATAGCAACAGGTTTTCTTAAGGTAGCTATTTTATATGCGTTAGTAGCACTTGCTTACTATGTGATTATATATAGTTTATATGCATTTATTGCCGGTGGAGTTAAAGGTCTTAAGCTTTGGTGGAAAAATATTTTACCTTCAACTTTTACAGCTTTAGCTACATGTTCTTCAGCAGCATGTATTCCAATTAACATTGATTCTGCAAAAAAGATGAATGTTTCTGAAGATGTGGCTGATACCACTATTTCACTTGCGACTAATTTACATCAGGATGGTTCTATGATAGGTAGTGTATTTAAAATTATGTTCTTAGTTTGCTTGTTTGGTACAAATATTGCAAATCCTGGAACAACATTCCAAATTTTACTTACGGCTTTAGTGGCTTCTTTACTTATTAGTGCGGTTCCTATTGGTGGAGGAACAATTAGTGAGATGGTGATTATTTCAATGATGGGTTACCCTGTGGCTGCTTTACCTGTTTTAACTATGATTGCGACGGTTATTGATGCACCTGCGACGGCTTTGAATGCAGTTGGTGATACTAGTTGTTCACTTCTTGTTTCAAGAGCTGTAGATGGTAAGAATTGGACTTTGGGTGAGAAAAAGACTAAATCTAAGATTAAAAAGTAATTTTAAAACGTTCTTGTTTATGGAACGTTTTTTAACTGATTAAATATATGTTTATGAATTTTATTAATGCATTGCTTAAATTTTCTAGATTTTTTTCATTTATGTTTGTTTTATTTAATTCTATTTGAATAATATCTACACTATTACATTTAAATGAATCTTGGTAATTTTGATTATAAACTGGGGTAATATGATTTTCTTTTAAAGTTTGTTTTAATATTTTAATGGTTGGGAAAAGTGCGGAAAGTTTTTTTGAAGTTTTTATTTCTATATCAAAGCCATTATCTTGATTATTGACTTTAAGGTTTATTAATAATTTTATTTTTTGAGTGTTTATGATGTTTAAAAGGGTGTTATTAAAGTTTTCTTCTATGTTTTCATTTGTATTAATTATAAAAGAACTTTCGGTTTCGTTTGAAACGTATTTAGCTATCATTTTAGCGGGTATTTGATTTTCGTTTATTTCTTTAGTAATAATGGCAACATCGGTTAACCCCATTTTTATAATATAAGGACAATTCCCAAAATTATAGTTTTTTATTTCTTCTTTAAAATTCATACAATCACCGATTTTATTTTAGCACATTTTAATAAAAGTTTAAACAAGGCTTTTAAATGGGTTATTTACTTAATCTTTTATATAGTTTGATAAGTGGATGTAAATACATTTGGATTGGTGCAGTAATCCATAATATATTTATTTTCTTTTCTACATATAATTACACCTACTGTACTTTCATGAAATGGTTTTCTTATTTTTTTATCTACATAATTTATGTATTTAGTTATTTGTCCAATATATTCAGCTTTTAATTCAGTTATTTTAAGTTCAACTACTATATAACAGTTAAAGTTAGTATTAAAGAGCAGAAAATCTATATAATTATATCTATATCCTATTTTTATTTTCACTTCACTACCAATAAAAGCAAAACCTACTCCTAATTTTTTTAAAAAATTTTCCATATTTTCTAAAATAGATTGATGTAAGGCATATTCTGTTAATTTCTCATTTTTATTTTTAATATTAATTAATATCGGATTTTTAATTAATGTATTTACTTTTTGCTCTTCTATATTAATATCTTTTCCAAGTCTTTCATATTCTTTTTGATTTAATTTTATTGTGTAGCTCACGATACGATAAATTTTGTGTCTTAATTATATAAATATAATAATCTATTTCTTCCATACTATTTAAACGAATAAGCTCAATATAATGACTCCAAGTCAATTCGCCAAGCGGTGCTTGGCGTTTTCTAAATTTTAAATAAAACTGACGCATATTTTTCAAATTAGACACTTTATATCCCTTACCTAGTTCTTTAGTAAGTCTTTCAGCATAGTCTTTAATTAATTTATTACCATATTTGGCCCTTGCCTCACCACCCTGAGCTTCTACTATTAATCTTCCAACTTCAAAATATGTATTTAAGTCACTTCTATTTTTAGAATAATCTTTTACTTTTTTATATATTTCATTTTTAATTAATGTTTCTTTTATTTCTTTATAGTAATTCATTTAATCGCCTCTATATATAAACATACGATTTTTTTATCAAAATTCCTTTTAAATGCAAAAAAAGTTATGGGTTATATAACTTTTAATGTCTTGATATATTTAAAATGATGCCCATGGAAGCTAGTGTTATTAATAGACTTGAACCACCGTATGATAAAAATGGTAAGGTTACGCCTGTTACAGGGATTAATCCTATGACTACACTTAGGTTTAATAATGCTTGAAATGCAAGGGTAAAAATTATACCGAAAGCTAAATATTTACCAAATAAATCTTCACATTTTAAAGCTATTTTAATAGAGGTATAAATTATAAATACGAACAAAGATGATACAATAATGACACCCATAAAGCCAAATTCTTCGCTTATGATTGAAAAAATAAAATCTGTTTGTGGTTCTGGAAGATAAAAATGTTTTTGCCTTGAGCCGCCTAGGCCATAACCAAATAGTCCGCCTGGTCCAATGGCATATAGTGACTGTATGATTTGAAAGCCACTACCTAATGGATCACTCCAAGGATTTAGAAATGACAAGATTCTTTTTAATCTATATGGGGCAGCAATTATTAAAGCGGCAATACCGGCGATACCTAGAATGCCTATTTTTAAGAAAAATTTTAAATCAACACCACCAATGAAAAGTAGTCCAATTACACCCATAACCAATATTACTCCTGTTCCAAAGTCGGGCTGAAGCATGATTAATATAAATATTATTAAGGTAAGGGCTAATATGGGCATTACTCCTTTTTTGATATTACCAATATCTTTTTTATTATTATAAAGATATTTACTAGTAAATATAATCATAGCTAGTTTCATAAATTCACTTGGCTGTATACCAAATGAACCGATTCCAAACCAGCTTTTACTACCATTTCTCTCAGTTCCAATGAAGAGAACTAATATTATTAAGATAAAACATATTAAAAATATTTTAGAGGCGTATTTATAATAGTGTTGATAGTTTATTTTACTAACTATATACATAATAATTATACCTAATATTAAGAAGAATCCTTGATTTTTTAAATACTTAAATGGATCGTCAAATTTATATTCGGCCCATACGCTTGAGGAAGAATATACCATTAGTAGGCCAAATAAAGATAAAATAATTACGCTTATGAACAAACTTTTATTAATTTTTTTCATAGCCACACTCCATATACTAGGGCGAACATTGAGGCAATTAGTCCAATGGTCCAAAACATTTTAACAATATCAGTTTCTTTCATACCTATTTTTTCGAAGGTATGGTGAATTGGAGTCATAGGAAATACTCTTTTTTTAGTTAATTTATAAACTGTTATTTGAATGATACAGCTTAGCGTTTCAATTACAAAGACAATACCAATAACTATTAATAAAAGTTCATGTCTAGTGATGATGGCATATGCCCCTAATGTTGCTCCTAAACATAACGAACCAGTATCTCCCATAAATACTTTAGCTTTGTTTGTATTGAATATGAGAAAGCCTAATAAGGAACCAATTAAGGTAAATGCGAAAATGGCAATGTCTTCATAGCCTTCGAGCCAACCTGTATTCCATGAAATAATGCCAAAGGTGAGAAAACTAATGATTGAAAGTCCTCCAGCTAAACCATCTAGTCCATCTGTGAGGTTTACAGCATTACTGCTGGCTACTAACATAAATAGAATAACTATTCCATAAAGCCAGCCGATGTTTTGTTTAATATTTAAACTATGAATCCAAAGTAGTGGTTCGCTTCCCGATTTCATGAAAAGATAGAAGAAAATTATGGCAACTATTATTTGAAGTGAGAATTTTTGAGTTTTGGTTAGGCCTTTATTGTTATGTTTTTTGATGATTAAATAGTCATCTATAAATCCTATTATTGCATAGCTTATAAATGTAAAGAGAATGATTATTAAGGTATACGAGATTCTAATTTTTTCTAATGTTAAAAATGTTAATGTAATTAATATGGTTGGGATGATGAATATTAGACCGCCCATTGTAGGAGTACCTTCTTTGGCTTTGTGTGCTCTTTGAAGGTAGATACTTAAAGATTGTGAAGCATGAAGTTTTTTTAAAAGTGGGATGATTATTAGGCCAGTTATAACGGCAAAGATAAAACTAATCATCATTGCCATTACTGATTTTGTTAAGACAAGCATATAATCCCCCCTTTACTCTGTGAATAGTCTTATGGTTTTATCTTCTTCTAATTTAGTTCCAGCTTCTGGAGATTGATATGTAACGGTATTACCATTTCCTTCTATGGATATTTGGAAGTTTTTTAACTGTTTTTTGGCATCTTCTACTGTTTTATTAGTAACATCAGGAACTGTATATGTTTTTGGGTCAGGCCATTTATATTTTTTATCTTTTCCGCCTTCACTTTTTGGAATATCTAAGGCTTTAATACAATCTTTTAAAACCGCTTTAGATATTGGTCCAACTGTTGTACCTCCATACTGGACAGTTCCTTTTGGATTATCTATGGCAATATAGACAACAACTTTAGGGTTATCGGCTGGAAGGAAACCAATAAATGATAGAATATAGTTATTATTTAGATATTTTCCATTTTCGACTTTTTGAGCAGTACCTGTTTTCCCTCCTACTCTATAGCCGTCAATATATGATGTTCTTCCACTACCATTTGCGACAACGTTTTCTAAAGCTTCTCTTACTTTTTGGCTCGTTTGTTCACTGATGACTTTTCTAACTACTGTTGGGTATGTTTCTTTGATTATAGTATTGGTTTCTGGTTCATTAATACTTTTGACAATATATGGCTTATATAAAGTTCCGCCATTTATAGCTGCGCTTACAGCGGTTACTTGCTGGATTGGGGTAACTGATACACCTTGACCAAAGGCGGTGGTGGCAAGTTCAACTGGTCCTACTTTAGATCTATCGAAGATAATTCCATTTGCTTCACCATTTAAATCAACACCAGTTTTTTTACCAAAGCCAAATTTATCAATATAATCAAATAAAGTATTTTTACCTAATCTTTGTCCTAGAATGACAAAGCCTGGATTACAAGAATTTTCAACTACTTGCATGAATGTTTCTTTACCATGTCCACCATGTTTCCAGCAGTGGATAGTGGCGTTTTCAACTTTGATACTTCCTTTATCATAATAGGTATCTTTATTTAAATCTACTTTATTTTCTTCTAAGGCGGCAGCCAAGGTAATTATTTTAAAGGTTGAACCTGGTTCATAGGTTGCCCATATAGGAAGATTTCTATTAATTTGTTCTATACTATAATTTTGATAGTTTTCTTGAGAGAATGTTGGTCTAGCGGATATGGCTAGTATTTCGCCATTATTAGGATCCATGACTAGACCAATGGCTCTATCTGGGTTATATTTAGTGACGGCATTGCTTAATTCTCTTTCTAAAGATGTTTGTATTTCGTTATTAATGGTTAGGGTTATATTCATACCATCTTGGGGTTGCTGGTAGACTTCACTTAAATTTAGTTTATTTCCCTTAGCGTCGCTGAAATATTTAATTGCGCCATCTTCACCGGTTAGTTCATCATTATAAGTAAGTTCTATTCCACTTAGTCCTTGGTTATCAATACCAACAAAACCTAAGGTATGAGCCATATAACTATCGTATGGATATGTTCTTTTTGATTCTTTAACTAGGTAAACACCATCTATTTTTAAAGCTTTTATTTTATCGGCTATTTCATAAGATAATCTTCTTCCTTCTGGATGGACTCTTTCAATGGATGTTTTTTTATTTATGTGTTTATACATGGTTTCATAACTTATGTTTAATATTTCAGCAAGTTTTGTCGCAGTTTCTTTTTTATTTTTTATTTGGTTTGGAATTACTACTAATGATGTGGTTGTGGCATTATCAGCTAAAATTACACCAGTTCTATCATAGATTATTCCCCTATCGGCTTTGATAGGCAAATTCCTACTCCATAGGTCAGTTGCTTTTTGATTTAATTTTTTATAATCAATTACTTGAATATAAAAAACTCTTAAAATTATTACAATAAAAATAAATAAAATTATTAATAAAGTTATTTTCATACGGCGATGGATATTTTTGAAGAACATATAATCACCAATTAAATATATGCCTATGAAGGTTATTTGTTTACAAAAAAACTTGGTTATTTTTATCCAAGTTTATATTGATAGAATACTGATAAAAATGATTATAATACTAGTGAATCAAGCTTATGTATTTTTTTATTTGTATTAATTATGTTTATTTTCTCTTTTTAAGCATTTATAAAATGTAAATTAAAAATCTGTTTAATTAGGTCTACATATTCAAAATAATAAATCCAGTTTCTAAAATCATCTTGTTGCTGCTTTGAATATAAATCAGTACCATATATTTCATGATCAGAAAATTTTTCTGGCAATTGCTTTTACTACAAATTCAATACTTAATAATTGTCAATCTTTATAATACCTTTGATTTTTACTTGTTGGTTTATCTGGTAAAGTCATTTTAATTAATCCACACTTAAGGGCTGGATTTAAATAATTATCTCTAAATGAATCTTTAGATTTTAACCCTAATTTTTCCATTATTTCAAATGCACTCATTGGAATACTATAATCCATTACTTCAAGTAATTTATTTACATATCTACTTATATGAGTTATTTCTTTTTCAGTATTTGATAGTAAATTACCTAATTCTCTATCAATCATATCTAACATAAATTCTATAAATTCATTAGAATTACCTGTTTTATTACAATTATTAATC
>CALVIE010000009.1 GCA_944329385.1 uncultured Bacilli bacterium
TTATCCAAAATTTTAAAGATTATTTATTTTAATAAAATTTTCATAATTTTTTTCGTAAAAAACCGAAACTCAAAAAACTTGCTTCTTGATTTTTTTGATATTTTTTGATATAATTTTAGAACTTTTTGTAATTATAAATTATTTGAATTGACAAAAGGGAGTTTTGTTTATATAATTTATTAAGCAACTTAAATTTATTTAGGAGGTGTAATAATGTCTAAGAGGACTTTTCAACCAAATACTCGCAAGAGAAGTAAAAAAATGGGATTTTTTGCGCGAATGAAAGCTGGAATTGTAAGTAGAAGAAGAAAAAAAGGCCGCAAGGTATTATCTCATTAATTTGCCACTGCCTGCCAGCAGTGGTTTTATTAATAATAGAGTAAGGTTTTAAAAATGAAAAAAATTAATATTGTTAAAGAAAATCGTGATTTTAATAGAATTATAAAAAATAATCGGCCTTTTAAATATAAAGATTTTATTATATATATTGAAAAAAAAGAGCAATCTGTTTATAGGTTTGGATTTTCAGTAGGTAAAAAAGTTGGTAATGCAGTTACTAGAAACCGAATAAAAAGACAATTAAAAGAAATTGTTTCACAAAATGTCTATAAAAATGATTTTGATTGTATTATAATAGTTGGTAAGGGAATATTATGCCGAAATTTTAGTGAGATGCAGGAAAACTTAAATTTTGCTTTAAAAAAATTAAATTTGGTAAAGGAGCAATGATATGCGAAAGAAAATAGGTTTTTTATTAGTCATAGGAATTCTTTCTTTATCTTTATCAGGATGTACTACATATGTTAAAGATAAAGAAGGCAATCCTGTAAAAGAGGCAACAACTGGTCAAACACTAGCAGAAAATATACTTTGTAAGCCAACTAATGAAGATGTTTTGAAAACATATAAGAAAAATAAGGTTGATATTAAAGATTTACCTGCTTGTGAGAATTTTAATATAACATCTGGTGATTATGGTGGTTTATGGGAAACTATTTTTATTAAACCTTTGAGCTTGGTTATTATTAAAATTGGTGAAATTTTAGGTAATTACGGTTTAGCTATTATTGTTGTAACTTTAATTATTCGTTTGATTATTTTTCCAATTAGTAAAAAATCAGCGTTACAATCAGAAAATATGAAATTTGCTCAAAAAGATATGGAAAAGTTAGAAAGAAAGTATCGTGGACGTGATAGCCAAGAAGATCAGATGATGAAAGCTCAAGAGATGATGGGAATATATAAGAAGTATGATATTAATCCAATGGCTGGTTGTCTATTTGCTTTTATTCAAATGCCACTTTTCTTTGCTTTTTTAGAAAGTTTGAATAGACTTCCAATTGTTTTTGAAGGTAAATTTTTAGGATTTAATTTAGGCATGAGTCCATTCGTAAGATTATTTGGAGGAAATTTTGATTTTTCAGTATTTATTGATAGCTTTACTAATGGAGGCTGGATTTATTTATTACTTCCTATTTTAGTAGGTTTAACAACTTTCTTCTCATTTAAACTTAATTCTGGTGTTAGTAGTGGTAGTGAGGAACAAAGACATCAGATGAAAGTAATGATGAATGTAATGCTTGTATTTATTGTAATTACTTCATTTACAATGCCAACAAGTATTATTATATATTGGATAACTGGTAGTTTGTTTACCATTGTTCAGGCGGAAATAATTAGGAGGATGAAGGAAAATGTTAGAGGTAGTGAAAAACGAATCAAAAAGTCAAGAAGAAGCGCTTAATAAATGTTTAGAAAAGTTAAATGTTAATTTAAATGAAGTATATTATTATATAGAAGAAAGAGAAGCAGGTCTTTTCGGAAAGAAAAAATATACGGCTTATGTGGTTACTAAGTATGATGTAAAAAAATTTGTGAAAGATTTTTTAGAGGAACTTGCAAAAAAAATGAATACTTCTTTTATACCTGAAGTTAATGAAAAAGATGGTGTTATAACAGCAATTATTGTTACTGATAATAGTGCGGTTATGATTGGAAAAGAAGGTAAAAATTTAAATGCTATTCAAACTATTTTAAGACAAACATTAAGAAAATATGGAAATTTTGATATTAAAGTTAATTTAGATATTTCAGGTTACAAAGCTAGAAGAGAGAAAAATATTGAAAGAGAAGTAAAAAAAATTGCTAAAGAAGTTTTAAAAACTAAGATTGAGGCAAAATTAGATCCGATGAATTCTTATGAAAGAAGAATTGTTCATACAATTATTTCTGAGTATGATGGTTTAGTTACTCAAAGTGAAGGAGAAGCTCCTAATAGATATGTAGTTATTAAAATTAAGGAAGATTAATTAATTTCTTCTTTTTTTGTTATAAAAAAACTTAGATGTCTTTTCTATCTAAGTCTTTTGAAGTAAATGTTTCGCCAGTAATGTTGTTTTTAAAATATATTGTATAATCGCATAGTTCGGCTATTTTTTCGATGGTTTTAAAGGTGGGATTTCTTTGACCTTTTTCATATTGAGTTATGGTATTGCCTTTAACTTTAATCATTTCTCCTAGTACCTCTTGTTTGTATTTTTTTTGTTTTCGCATATATCTTATTATTTTACCAATCATATTTATTTATCACCAACAAAATTATCTCATTTTGTGATATTTTCTTATTGACAACTCACAATTTGTGAGTTTATATATTTATAAAGTAAACTCACGATATGTGAATTTTGTATGAGGTGAAAATTAATGAGATTAATTAAAAAGAATTTGAAAAATAGGATATTTATTTTTGTATTAGGTGGAGTTATATTTGGAACTGTTGGGGTGTGTGCAGTAACGTATTTTCCAAGTAATCAAGTAACATTTGATAATAAAATGAGTGGTTTAAAAAGTACTGATGTCCAAGGAGCGATAGATGAGCTATATAATACATGTCAATCATGTTCATCAAAAGTTTTAGGGGATTATATATATTTCACATCAAACGGGGTAAAAAGCAAAAATACTGATACATTGTCTAATACATATTTATTATATAAAGTACCAATAACAGGTGGTTCAGATGAGAAAGTAGTAAATATTTCAATTCAAAAAGAAATTGAAAATTGGCATACTGGTAATTATAATATAGAGTTTTTTAATATTGAATAATAAAGGATTAAAATATATATAATTATGTATATTTTAGTCTTTTTTCTTTGTAAAGATGATAGTAAAATTTTCTTTGTGTGTTTTAATACGTTTAGTGATGTGTTATTATTTATAATAGGGTGGTAAGTTATGAAAAAAGGTTTTAACAATGAAAAGTATGTAGAGATTCAAAGTAAAAGAATTAAAGAGAAAATAAATGAATTTGATAAGCTTTATTTAGAGTTTGGTGGCAAATTATTTGATGATTATCATGCTTCTAGAGTTTTGCCTGGATTTGAACCGGATTCTAAAATTAAAATGCTTTTGGAACTTAAAAATATTACGGAAATTATTATGTGTATTAATGCAAAGGATATTGAAAGAAAAAAAATAAGGGCGGATTATGGTATTACATACGATATGGAGGTTTTGAGATTAATTGATGAGTTTCAAAATTTAGGTTTGTCGGTTAATAGTGTGGTTATAACTTTATATACTGGTAAGGAAAGTTCTAAAAAGTTTATTAATCAACTTGAAAAAAGAGGTGTTAAGACTTATGTTCATACACCTACAAAAGGTTATCCTACTGATGTGGATGTAATTGTATCTGATGAAGGATATGGAGCTAATCCTTATATTAAGACAACTAAGAAGTTAGTTGTAGTTACAGCTCCTGGGCCTTCTAGTGGTAAATTAGCTACTTGTTTATCACAACTTTATCATGAATATAAAAAAGGTGTTAAAGCAGGATATGCAAAATACGAAACGTTTCCTGTTTGGAATTTGCCTTTAAAGCATCCTGTTAATGTTGCTTATGAGGCAGCTACTGCTGATTTAAAAGATGTTAATATGATTGATTCTTTTCATTTAGAAAAATATGGGGTAACTTCTGTTAATTATAATCGTGATTTAGCAGTATTTCCGGTACTTAAAGCAATACTTCATAAGATTATTGGAAAGGATATATATTATTCTCCAACTGATATGGGAGTTAATATGATTGGTTTTTGTATTAGTGATGATGAGGTTATAAAAAAGGCTAGTAGACAAGAAATTATTCGTAGATATTATAAATCTTTATGTGATTATAAAGTTGGAGAAGCAGAAGAAGATGTATATAAAAGAATTAGACTTTTAATGAATGAATTAGAAATAGATCCGCTTAAAGAAAGACCTGTTATAAATGTGGCTAGAGAAAAGAGTGGTTTAGAAGATTTACCAGTTATTGCTATGGAACTTTCTAATGGTACGATTATTACTGGAAAAAAGACAAAAATATTAAGTCCAGCTAGTAGTATGATTTTAAATGCAATAAAAGAAATTAATAATATACCTGATGATGTTGATTTGCTTTCTAAATCTGTACTTGAACCTATTTTGAGATTAAAACCATTAAGTAATCATTCTTCAAAATCTTTAAGTTTAGAAGAAGTTTTAATTACTTTGAGTATATGTTCTGTAACTAATCCAATTATAAATAAGGCTATAAAGAATTTGAATAAGTTATCTGGTTTAGAGGCACATGCTTCATTTATGGTTTATAATGGTGATTTAAATATTTTAAAAAGACTTAATATTAATTTGACGTGTGATCCTGTATTTTATTCAAATAATTTATTTATGAGTGAGTAAAAACGGTAATTAATTTACTGTTTTTTGTGTTATAATAATTTGGAAAAGGAGCTTTTGGTATGCGAAAGAAAGATATTACTAAAGAGATTGTGAATGACGATGAATATTTAAAAATAGTGGCTCCTATATTAGGATCTAGAGAGTTTCAAAAACGAAAAGAGTGGGTTCATCACGAAAGTTGTTCTTTATATGAACATTGTTTAGCAGTTTCTTATTTATCTTATAAAATTTGTAAGAAAAGAAATTGGAATTATAAAGATGCAGCTATCGGTGGACTTTTGCACGATTTTTACTTAAAACCATGGCAAGATAATTTACATAAAAAAATACCTTTTTTTAAACAACATGGTTTTGTACATGCACACGAGGCTATGGAGAATGCTTATAAGTTTTTTCCAGAACTTATGAATGAAAGGATTGCAAATATAATTGAAAGACATATGTTTCCACTTAATATTATTCCACCTAAGTTTAAGGAAGGATGGGTAGTTACTTATGCGGATAAAAGACTTTCAATGGATGTGGTAGTTAATGTTAAAGCTTTACCTAAATATTTAGGTTTAGCTAGAATATTTTATAAAATTAAGAAATTTTTTAAATTTAATAAGTAGGTGATTTATTATGGATGATACTATAGCAGCTATTTCTACAGCTCAGGGTGTTGGGGCTATTTCAATTATTAGGGTAAGCGGTATTGAAGCTATAAAAATAGTTAGTAATATTTTTTCTAATAAAAATTTCTTTTCAGCGCCTAGTCATACTATTCATTATGGTTATATTATGGATGGAGATGAAAAGATAGATGAGGTTTTAGTTAGTATTATGAGAGCTCCTAAAACTTTTACGAAGGAAGATATTGTAGAGATTAATGCTCATGGTGGTATTATGACAACCGATAAAATTTTGGAATTATTATTAGTTAATGGTGCGCGTTTGGCTGAACCTGGTGAGTTTACTAAGAGAGCTTTTTTAAATGGTAGAATTGATTTAACAGAGGCTGAAGGTGTTATTGATTTAATTAATTCAAAGACAGATATTTCCCGAAAAATAGCTTTAAATCAAGTTGGTGGAAAGGTTTCTAATATGATAAGAAATCTTAGAGATGAACTTGCTATGATTATTTCTAATATTGAGGTAAATATTGATTATCCTGAGTATGAAGATATTGAAGAGATGACTATAAGTAAAATTAATTCTAATTTAGGAAATTTAGAAGGAAAAATTAATAAAATATTAAATGAGAGTAAAAATGGTGAAGTTTTGACTAATGGTATTAAAACAGCTATTGTTGGTAAGCCAAATGTTGGAAAGAGCAGTTTGCTTAATAGGTTAATTGGTGAAGAAAAAGCTATAGTTACAGATGTAAAGGGAACAACAAGAGATAGTGTGGAAGCTACTTTAAGGATTGATAATTTGATTTTGAATTTAATTGATACGGCTGGTATTAGAGATACTGATGATCTTGTTGAAAGTATTGGTGTTGATAAAAGTATTAAATTGATTGAACAAGCTGATTTGATTTTGTTTGTTGTTAATTATAATGAAAAATTAAGTGAAGAAGATAAAATTATTTTGAGTAGGTTAAAAGGTAAAAATTATATTACGGTTGTTAATAAATGTGATTTAGATAAAAAAATAGATGATAGTAATTTAGATAATGTTATTTATGCAAGTGCTTTAAAAGATATCAATATAGATGAAATTGGTAAGAAAATTAAAAATATTTTTAATTTAGAAAAAATAGAAACTACTGATTTAACTTATTTAACTAGTGCGAGAAGTTTATCTATTTTAAGAAAGGTACTTGATAGTGTTAAAGAGGTTAGAAAAGGTATAGAAAATAATTATCCTATTGATATGGTGGAAATAGATTTAAAAGATATTTGGAACTTGCTTGGTGAGATAATTGGTGAAAGTTATGATGAAGAGTTATTAGATAATTTATTTAGTAGATTTTGTGTTGGAAAATAGAATATATATAAGATAAGGAGAAATATTTATGTTTGATGTGACTAATGAAATTTATTATCATATTAATACTGGAAATAAATTACAAATTGGTGATATTCTTGTGATAGGAAATGAATTTAATAAATTTTATTATGATATTTATAATATAGAACATTTGAATAATTTGAAAGATGCTAATGAATATTTAATTGAAATGAAAAAAAATAACTCTTATACACTTGATAAAAATATTTTTGATTTGATTTTTCAAACAGTTAATGATAGTGCTATGATTACTAGGGAATTAATGTTTGAAGAAGTAAGAAAAAAATTAAATTCTAATTTGCCATCAAGACTAAAATGTTTATATGTGTGTAAGACAAAAGAAGAAGTTAGAGAATGGATCAATATTTTTAAAAGAACAAATAAGAAAGATTTTCAAATATTAAAACTTAATTTAAATGGTAAAATTTTTATTGGGGATGCATCTTTTGTTTTAAGACAAAATATTTCTTTAAATAAAAAGAAAATTCAGGCTCAAAAATATTGGAATGGCGATAAGAAAAATAATATAAATGAGTATTTATTTGTAGGTAAAGCTGAAGTAAAAGAAATTTTAAATTTAGAAAACTATTTTTAAATGTTTGATTAAGTTATAATGTGAAATTATTAGATAATTTATTTAGTAGATTTTGTGTTGGAAAATAAAAAATATAAAATTTAGGAGGTTTATTATGTGGGGTCCAGTTATTGAAGTTTGGGGAAGAAAAACTTTTGTAGATTCATCAGTAAAAGAAACAGATTCTATTGATAATGAGTTTGCTTATTTGGATGCTATTATACAGAAAATAGATATAGAAATAAATAATTTACAAGAATTAAAAGATTATCTTATTCATATAAAAGGTTGTTTTAGTAAATCTCAAGAATTAAGGAAAAAGGTAAAACAACTTAATTTAAGAAAATGATTTTAGAAAAACCATAAAATATTAAAGGAGTAATTTATGAATAAAGAAAAATATATATTAATTTTAAAAAATAAAATAGCTGATGAAAATACTAGAAATATAATTATTAATCAAATAGAAAATTATTATGAGGCTATTAAAAATTTTAAACCTGTTTATTGTGATTATAAAATAGGCGATAAAGTTTATTTAACTAAAGGAACTTTATTACATGGTACATATAAAAATATTGATGGTTTAAAGCAAATTATTAAAGAAGGTCTTATCTCTAATCTTACTACTATAGGAAGAAATTCTAAATATAATTATACTGTTGGTGTTTGGAAGTTAAAAAAAGATTATTATTTAAGTGATTATATTAATTTTTATAGTGGTGCGACTATTATGTATTGTTCTTTTAATGATAAAAATATTACGGAAGTTATACCTTATAATAAAATGAATAATTTGTTATCTTTTGTTTCTAATTTTAATGGCCATATGTGGGTTATGGAACAAACCAAAGAAGCTAGGTTTTTGCCTAGTTTAGTTCAAGATAGAGTGCAAATTGGAATAATTTTTAATGGAAATAATAAATATATTAAAAAAATGCTTAATTATGATATTTTGTCATTAGATTTTGATGAAAATGATGTTAAAAATTTTATTTCACCTAGTTATTATGATAGATTTATAAAAGAAAGAAAAAATAAAAACGATTTTTTTACGGATAGGGAAAGCGCTATTATTTTTGGTATACCTAGTATTTTTATAGAAGGAATACTTGTTGGTAGAAAATATGAAAATGATGAGATTATTTTAAATGAAATTAAAAGTCTTTTACCAAATGCATATATTTGTAATTTAGATGGTGTTATTATTAAATAATTATGTTAGTTTAATTGACTAACTTTTTTTCTTGTTGTAGAATTATCTTTAGTATTTGGTGGTGATTTAATGAATTATGAAGTTATAGTTGTAGGTGGTGGTCATGCTGGTTGTGAAGCTGCTTTGGCTACGGCGAGAAAAGGACATAAAACATTACTTGTAACTGGAAATATTAATAATATTGCTGATATGCCTTGTAATCCATCTATAGGTGGTAGTGCGAAGGGTATTGTAGTTAGAGAAATAGATGCTTTGGGCGGTGAAATGGGAAATAATGCGGATAAGAGTTTACTACAAATAAAAATGCTTAATACTGCTAAAGGTCCTGCTGTTAGATCTTTAAGGGCTCAAGCTGATAAAATTACTTATCCTAAAAATATGATTAATACTTTGAATAATACTGATAATTTAGATATTAAAGAAGCATTAGTTAAAGATGTTATTACACCTGATAATAAAGTTAGTGGTGTTTTACTTGAAAATGGTGAAATTATTAATAGTAAAATTGTTATTTTAACTACTGGTACTTATATGAATGCGGATATTATGGTTGGTGATACTAGACATAGAGAAGGACCTCATGGAGAGAAGCCATCTAATTATTTAAGTGATAATTTAGCTAAAAAAGGTTTTATTATTAAAAGATTAAAAACTGGTACTCCACCTAGAATTGATAAAAGTTCTATTGATTTTTCTAAAGCTAAAATAGAAAATGGAGATACTATTTATCATACTTTTAGTTTTGATAATGATCCTATGTATGATATTAATAAACAAGTTCCTTGTTATTTGATTTATACTAATGATGAAACTCATAAAATTATTCGGGATAATTTGAGTAAATCTAGTATGTATGGAGGTCTTTCTGATATAAAAGGTGTTGGTCCTAGATATTGCCCTTCGATTGAAGACAAGATTGTTAGGTTTAGTGATAAAGAAAGACATCAGTTATTTTTAGAACCTGAAAGTTTATATTATGATGATATTTATTTACAAGGTTTTTCAACTAGTATGCCTTATGATGTTCAAGAAAAGATGGTGCATTCTTTATCTGGATTAGAAAATGCGAAGATATTAAAATATGCTTATGCGATTGAATATGATGCTATTTATCCTACACAACTTAAATTTAGTTTAGAAACTAAATTAATTGAAAATTTATTTACAGCAGGTCAAATTAATGGAACTAGTGGATATGAAGAAGCTGCATGTCAGGGATTAATGGCGGGTATTAATGCTTCTTTGAAACTAGAGGGAAAAGAACCTTTTATATTAAGAAGGGATGAAGCTTATATTGGTGTATTAATTGATGATTTAATTACTAAAGGTATAAGAGATCCTTATAGGCTTCTTACTTCTAGAGCAGAGTATAGATTGCTTTTGAGAAGTGATAATGCTGATTTAAGACTTAGGGAATATGGATATAAATTTGGTTTAGTAAGTGAAAAAAAATATGAAAAATTTTTAAATAAAAAGAAAAATATTGAAGATGCAATTTTAGAGTTTAAAGAAAAAAGATTAACACCTAAAGATAATGAATATTTAATTAGTTTAGGTACTAAAGAATTAAAAGATGGTGTTTCTTTATATGATTTGCTTAGAAGGCCTGAAATTAAAGTAGAAAATTTAACTAGATTTTTAGATAATTATTATTCAGACGAAGTTTTGGAGCAAGTTTCAATATCATCTAAATACGAAGGATATATTAATAAAGCTCTTTTTGAAGCTGAAAAATTAAGAAAACTAGAAAATAAAAAAATTCCTTTAGATATTGATTATGATTCGATGCATAATTTAGCTAGTGAAGCTAAACAGAAATTAAAAGAAATCAGACCTAATACGATAGGACAGGCAATGCGAATTAGTGGTGTGAATCCAGCGGATATTTCTATTTTAACGATGTATATGAAAAGAGGTTAATATGAATATAGAAGAATTTAAAGAAGCTGTTAAAGCTTTAGGAATTTCTATTACGAATGAAGAGATAAGTAAACTTGAAATATATGCAGCACTTTTAAAGGAATGGAATGAAAAAATTAATTTAACCGCTATTACAGATAAAAATCAGGTGTTTTTAAAGCATTTTTATGATAGTTTAACTATTGTTAAAGTTTTAGATTTAAATAAAGTAGATAGTTTATGTGATTTAGGAACTGGTGCGGGTTTTCCAGGTGTTGTTTTAAAAATTTTTTTTCCTAATTTAAAAGTAACATTAGTAGATGCTTTAAATAAGAGAATTAAATTTTTAGAATATGTTATTAATAAGTTATCTTTAAATAATATTACTGTAATTCATGCTAGAGCTGAGGAATATGCGAAAGAAAATAGGGAATGTTTTGATGTAGTTACGGCTAGGGCTTTGTCTAGTTTTCCAGTTTTACTTGAGTATGGAATTGCTCTTTTAAAAGTTAATGGTCATTTGATTGCAATGCGTGGTTTAAATGATAGTAATGATGGAAGTAATGCTTTAAAAAAATTAAATTCAAAAATTAATAATATTATAGAATTTGAATTACCTTTTGAAAATAGTAGGCGAACGCTTATTGATGTAGTTAAATTAACTAAAACATCTATAAAGTATCCAAGAAGATATGTAGAAATAAAAAATAGAAGTTTATAATTTTGTGGAACAATATTTAAATTAATATTGTTTTTTTATATAAATTTAGTTGAATTATTTCCCGAAAAATAGTATGATAAAATAAAAGAATAGAAGGGAGGGGTGGATTGTGTTCGAAAATGGTCAGTTGACAGTACTTAATGTGCGAGATATTTTACCTAATAGATTTCAACCTAGAATTAAATTTGATGAAGAAAAATTGGAAGAACTAGCAGAATCTATTAATAAATATGGTGTTATTCAACCAATTGTTGTAAGACCTGTTGGCCAAAAGTTTGAAATTATAGCAGGTGAAAGACGTTTGAAAGCTAGTAGGCTAGCGAGCAGATCTACTATCCCGGCTATTATTGTAAATTTATCTGATAAAGATAGTGAGGAAATAGCCTTACTTGAAAATATACAAAGGCAGGAGTTAAGCCCAATTGAAGAAGCCGTTTCTTATAAACGGATTTTAGACATGGGATATATTACTCAAGAACAACTAGCGAAAAAAATTGGAAAGGCTCAGTCAACTATTGCAAATAAAATAAGACTTTTAAATTTGGATGATGAGGTTCAAAGTTATTTGCTTAATAACAAAATTTCTGAAAGGCATGCAAGGAGTTTGCTTAGGATAACTGATAAAGAAAAGCAAGTCAAAATGCTTCATAGAATTGTAACTGAGAGATTGACCGTTAAACAGACTGATAAAGAAATTGCAAAATTAAAAGAGGAAGAAAATGTGGTTAAACCGATTGAGCTAACTGTTCCTGTAAAAACAGTTATGTCATCAACAAATACTAATCAAAATTTTAGTGAAGAAATTGAAAGTTTATTTGATGATGAAGATGAAAGGGGAAATAATATGGATATAGATAGAATTATGCGTGAAGCAAAGGATATTAATGGTAATACGGTTCCTGAAACTAAAGATATTTCAAATTTAATGTCACCTAGTGGAGTAAATGAACAACCTTTAGCTTCATCTATACCACAGCCTGTGGAAGATAGTTCTTTAGAATTAAATAAATTTATTAATGTTACACCACCAGAACCTACTACTGAAAAAGAAAAACCTACGGAAAATATTAATAATGGTGTGACTTTTGATAGTATGTTTAATCAACATATTGAATCTAATACTAATAATGCTAATAATATTAGTAATACTAATAATAATATGATGACACCACCGGTTATGGAGAGTAATGTAGTTACTTCGAATGTATCTTTGCCGGAAAGTTCAGTGGCAACCAATAATCAAAATGAAAATTTAGGTGTCAATAATTTGGAGGTAAATAATTCGACTTTACAACAACAAAAACCTTTAAATAATATAGGTGATTTAAATGAAAATATAGAAACATCACATTTAAATTCAACTGTTGTTTCTGATAGTTCTATGCCAACTAGTCAAAATACTGGAATTCCTGAGATTGATTCTGATTATGAAGCAGATTTTAATAAGCCAAATATTTATGTTTCAAATGAACCTGCTTCAACAATAACACCGGAAACTAAAAAAGCTATTTCGACTGCTGTAGCAACGGCGCTTAAAAAGTATAATGAAGATAAAGCTAGAAAGGCTATCGCTAGTACTATCCCATCACCAATTGCTCCAATTTCTGAGGGTGTGTCCGATATAGGTATTCCTGATACCAATATTATTGCAGATGATAATTTAAATGAATATGTTAATCCAGCTTTGGCAAGTACTATTACTCAAGATGTTAAGCAAGTTAATAATCAAGCTAAGTTTGCAGAAATTGTGAAAATGCTTAGAGATTGTGCAGATAAGATAGAGCAAAATGGTTATTTTGTAAATGTTGATGAACTTGATTTAGGTAATCAGTATAAAGTTACTTTTACAATTAACAAGGAATAGTTTATGTTTAGAAATAAAATTGATTATTGTTTAAATTGTGTTACTAAACCATGTGTGAAAGGCTGCCCTTTAAAAAATGACATTCCTTTATTTATTAATTATTCTAAGGAAGGTGATTTTTTAAAGGCTTTTAGTGTACTTAGTGAAACTAATGTTTTGCCTTTTATTTGTGGAAGTATTTGTCTTTCTTTAAAATTGTGTGAAAATAATTGTGTGAGAAAGTTAAAAGGTAAATCTGTTGAAATAGGGTTACTTGAGTCTATTATTGGTGAGCAAGGTTTAAAAAAAAATTATCCTTTATTTGAAAAAAAGAATGATTTTAATGGAAAAAATGTGGCAGTTGTAGGTGGTGGCCCTGCTGGGCTTTCTTGTGCGGCTTTTTTGAAAAAATTAGGTTATGGAGTAACAATATATGAAAAGCACAATTATTTAGGGGGACTTATTAGTCATGGAATTCCTGATTTTAGGTTAGATAGTGATCTTCGTGAGAAAAGTTTTGAGAAAATTATTAATTTGGGGATAGAGGTTAAGTATAATCATGAACTTGGAAAAAATATTTTTCTTAAGAATTTAAAAAAGAAGTATGATGCAGTATTTTTAGGTTTTGGAGCAAATGTTTCTAAAATTTTACATATTAAAGGTAAAAATTTAAAAAATGTATATGGGTCAAATGAATTTTTAGAAAGTAGAGTAAGATTGAATTTAAGAGAAAAAAACGTAATTGTCGTGGGTGGTGGTGATACTGCAATAGATATGGCAAGAGTAGCTAAAAGATTTGGAGGAAATGTTTTAATTATTTATAGAGGAAATGAAAAAGAAATGAAAGCTTTAAAAAGTGTGGTTTCTTTAGCAAAAAAAGAGGAAATTTCTTTTATGTTTAATACAAATATTAAGCAAATAATTTCTAATGAAAATGATTATAATGCTTATTTATGTAATGCTAAAGGATATAATTTTATATATCCATGTGATTATGTATTTTTCGCAATTGGTTCTAAGCCAGATGAAATTAATAAAAAACTTGGTTTAAAGTTAGATTTGAACGGATATATTAAAGTAGATAAGAGAAATATGACATCAATGAGAGGTGTATTTGCTGGAGGAAATGTTATAAATGAAAAAAATACAGTAGCACATGCTTTAGCTTCAGGTAGAAATTCTGCTTATAATATTGATTTATATTTGAAAAATATTGATAATAAAAAACATTAGGAGGTATTGATATGCTTAAATTTACAAAAATGGAAGGTTTAGGAAATGATTATGTTTATATAAATACTTTTGAACATGATGTTTTAAATCCAAGTGAGTTATCGCAAAAAATTAGTGATAGACATTTTGGAATTGGTTCAGATGGTTTGATTTTAATAGGAAAGAGTGATAAGGCTGATTTTAAAATGGAAATATATAATTCAGATGGTTCTGTAGCTGAGATGTGTGGAAATGGAATTAGATGTGTGGCTAAGTATGTTTATGATAAAGGATTGACTAGTAAAACTGAAGTTACTATTGAAACTTTAGCAGGAGTTAAAAAAGTTAATTTGATTTTAGAAAATGATAATGTTTCGTTAGTTAAAGTGGATATGGGTGAGCCTATTTTAAAAGCTGATAAAATACCAGTAAATAATTATACTGTGGAAAAGTCTTTTGATGGTGAATTATTTGTTAAAACGAAAATTAATGATTATAATTTTACTGCTGTTTCAATGGGAAATCCACATGCAGTTTGTTTTGTTGATAATTTGGATTTTGATATTAGTAAAGATGGTTTTACGGTTGAAAATTCAGTTAATTTTCCAAATAAAGTTAATGTGGAATTTATTAAGATTATTAGTAAAAACGAAATACAAATGCGTGTTTGGGAAAGAGGTGCTTCAGAAACTTTAGCTTGTGGAACTGGGGCTTGTGCTTCGGTGGTGGCTAGTTATTTAAATGGTTATACTGATAGAAAGGTTTTAGTTAATTTGCTTGGTGGAAAGTTAGAAATAGAGTGGAATAATGAGAATAATCATGTTTATATGACAGGACCTGCTAGAGAAGTTTTTGAAGGAGAAATTGATTTGGATTAGACATTTTTTGTGTCTAGTTTTTTATTTTTAAATTTTGCTTTGTTTTGATCATGATATAATTATAGTAAAGGTAGATGATTAGATGATAGAATTTAAAAAGGTGTCAAAATCATATAAAAATAATGT
The DNA here is from genome assembly GCA_944329385.1 of uncultured Bacilli bacterium. Lineage (GTDB taxonomy): Bacteria > Bacillota_I > Bacilli_A > RF39 > UBA660 > Coprosoma. The sequence continues at coordinate 15,184 of CALVIE010000009.1, forward strand.
TGTTTTAAAAGATATTTCATTTAAAATTGAAACTGGTAAATTTACAGTTTTAATTGGAGAATCTGGCTGTGGAAAAACTACTTTGCTTAAGATGATTAATAAATTAATTATTCCTACTAAGGGAGAGATTTTTATTGATGGTAAAAACATTAAAGATATTGATGATATTAAACTTCGAAGAGAAATGGGATATGTTATTCAGCAAACCGGTCTTTTTCCTCATTTGACAGTTCGTGAAAATATTACTATTATTCCTAAAATTTTAAAAGTTGATGAAAGTAAGATTGCTGAGGATACTTCAAAAATGATGAATATGATAGGTTTGGATGATAGTATACTTGAGCGTTATCCTAGTGAGCTTTCTGGAGGACAAGGGCAGCGTATTGGTATTGCTAGAGCATTTATCAATGATCCTGATATTATTTTAATGGATGAACCTTTTAGTGCTTTAGATCCAATGAGCAGAGTAGCTTTGCAGGATGAACTTTTAAAATTACAGGAAAAGTTACATAAGACGATTGTGTTTGTAACGCATGATATGGATGAAGCTATAAAGCTTGCGGATAAGATAGCTATTTTTGATAATGGTGAACTTGTTCAGTATGATGTTCCTGAGAATATTTTAAAACATCCAGCTAATGATTTTGTTAAAAATTTTGTAGGTAAAAAAAGAATTTGGACAAGTCCTAAATATATTAAGGCTTGTGATATAATGATTGATAAACCGGTTACTTGTGCACCTAATTATACAGTATTTTATTGTTTAAATAAAATGAAAATGATGAAGGTTGATAGTTTAATGGTAGTTGATGATGATAAGAATTTTCTTGGGGTTTTATATGCGGAGAGTGTAACTGAAAAGGAGGCTTTGAAAAGTAAGGCAAGTGATTATATGCTCAAAGATATTCCAGTTGTAAAAAAAGATGATTCTATTATTGAACTTGCAAAATTAGTTACTGAGGGTAAACTTTTAAATATACCGGTTTTGGATGATAAAAATCATTTGTGTGGACTTATTACTAGAAGTAGTTTGATAACGGCTTTGAGTCAACAGTTCTTGGAGGAGGAATAATATGGAGTTTATAAATTATATAATTCAAAATCAAGAACAGATTATTTCACTTTTTTTGGAACATATTGAACTTACTTTTATTGCTGTTGGTTTATCTATATTGATAGGAGTTCCTATTGGTATATTGATTAGTTATATAAGGAAACTTGATAAACCAGTGTTAGGATTATCTTCAGTTATTCAGGCGGTACCTTCAATGGCACTTCTTGGATTTATGATTCCTTTTGTGGGTATTGGTACAGTTCCAGCAATTATTGTTGTTATACTTTATTCACTTTTACCAATTATTAAGAATACATATACTGGTATTAATGGCATTAGTGAAACAATGATAGAATCTGCAAAGGGAATTGGTCTTACTAAGAGTCAAATTTTATTTAAAATTCAAATTCCACAAACTTTACCAGTAATTATGGCTGGTATTAGAATTTCAGCGGTGTCGGCTGTTGGACTTATGACAATGTCAGCATTTATTGGTGGCGGTGGACTTGGTTATTTAATTTTTTCTGGAATTAGAACGGTTAATAATTATCAAATTTTAGCTGGAGCAATACCTGCGTGTATACTAGCTTTAATTGTTGATTATTTCTTTGGTTTAATTGAGAAATTAGTAACTCCTGTTAGTATTCAAATGAAGGATTTTTCTCGTGAAGAGGTTCTTAAAAGAAGAAAAAAACAAAAGGTAATGCTTATTATTATTTTAATTTTAGTTGGTTTGGTATTTTTAAGTCAGATTAAGTTTGGTGATGAAAATACTAAAACTATTACTGTAAGTGGAAAAGATTTTACGGAACAAAATATTTTGTGTGAAATGGTTTCTGACTATATAGAGGATAATACAGATATTTCAGTTAATAGAAAATGTAATTTAGGTGGGGCACAAGTTGTATTTTCGGCTATTCAAAGAGGAGATATTGATTTATATGTTGATTATTTAGGAACTGATTATACTGATATTTTGAAATATTCTCCTATTAGTGATGTTGATAAGGTTTATGCAACTGTTAAAAGAGAATTTGATAGTAAGTATGATTTGGCTGTTTTAGAAAGAATGAGTTTTAATAATACTTATGCTTTAGCTGTAAGGCCTGAGGTTGCTTTAGAATATAATTTGAAAACAATTTCGGATATTGTTCCTTATTCTAGGGAATTAATAATTTCTCCGACTTTAGAGTTTGTAAATAGGGAGGATGGTTTAGCTGGACTTAATAAGGCTTATGGACTTAATTTTAAGGATGTGATTCCAATTGATGGTAGTCCAAGATATACAGCTTTAATGAATAATAATAGTCAGGTTATTGATGCTTTTACGACTGATGGATTACTTAGAAAATTTGGTTTAGTTGTTTTAGAAGATGATAAGAATTTCTTTCCTCCTTATTATGCAGTTCCTGTTATTAGAAATGAAGTACTTAATGAATATCCTGAACTTGAAGGTTTAATGAATAAATTGGGAGGATATTTAACTAATGAGAGTGTTCAAAATTTAAATTATGAGGTTGATGAGCTAGGTAAAAATCCTGCTACTGTAGCAAGAGAGTTTTTAGAAAAAAATAATTTAAGGTGATTTTATGATTAAAGTTAATATTCAAAGTAGTATTTTGATAGATGATAAAGTTAAGGTTTATTTTGATCCTTTAAAGATGGATAAGAAGTATGATGCGGATTATATTTTTATAACACATGGTCATTATGATCATTTTTCTAAGGAAGACATTTTTAATTTAAAAAATGATAATACGGTTATTGTTTGTCCTTATGATATATATGATTTATGTTTAGAAATGGGGTTTAAAAAAGAAAATGTGTTTAAGGTTAAACCTTTAGATGAATATGATTTTGGGATTATTAAGTTTAAGGCTATTTATGCTTATAATATTAATAAACCTTTTCATCCTAAAGAAAATAACTGGGTAGGTTATGTAGTTTGTATTAATAATTTTAAATATTATATTGCAGGAGATACAGATAGATTAGATGAGAATTTGCTTTATCTTCATGATATTGATTATGCTTTTGTACCGATTGGTGGAACTTATACGATGAATGCTTTGGAAGCGAGTTCATTTGTAAATGATTTTAGACCATCGATTGTAGTACCTATTCATTATGGTATGGTGGTAGGTGATGAAAATGATTTAAATAAATTTTCATTAAATGTGGATAGTTCTATAGAAGTGGAGGTTTTACTTTGAAAATAGTTTTATGTGGTAGTAAAAAGTTTATTCCTAAGTGTTTTGAAATTAGTGAAAAACTTAAAAGTATGGGATTTGAAACGGTTATTCCTCAAGAATTTATTCATGATGTTCCAAAAAAGGAAGCTTCTTTAAAGCATTTTTCGGAAATTGAAAAGGATGATGTTTCGGCTTTGCTTATTATTAATGAAAACAAAAATGGTATTTCTAATTATATAGGAGCGAATAGTTTTGCGGAGCTTGCTTTTGGATTTTATAAAGGAAAAAAGATTTATTTATTAAATGATATTTATGAGTCATATTCTGAGGAGTTGATAGCTTGGGAAGTTATACCTCTTCATGGTGATTTGAAGAAGTTAAAAAAATTTCAATAAAATTTCATAAAAGTTTGATATACTAGTAATAGAGGAGGGATGTTATGAAATGTCCAGTGTGTAAAGATGTGACTTTATTTATGAGTGAAAAAAAGGGGATAGAGATTGATTATTGTCCTGAGTGCAGAGGAATATGGCTTGATAGAGGAGAGCTTGAGAAATTAATAGAAAAAGAAAATGAAGTAATTAATCATAATCATGATAGACATGACGATTATGATAAATATGATTATGATAGAAAAGGAAAGCATAGTAAAAGAAAAAAAGAGTCAGTTTTTGGTGAAATTTTTGATATTTTTGGAGATTAAAGTTGGGCTAAAACCCAATTTTTTGGTATAATTTTATTATGATTTTAAATGTTAGTGGTAGAACAGATATTGTAGCTTTTTATAGTAAGTGGTTTATGAATAGATATAAAGAGGGTTATGTAGATGTACGTAATCCTTTTTATCCTAAGCTTGTTAGTAGAATTTATTTTGATGATGTGGATTTGATAGTTTTTTGTACGAAAAATCCTTTGCCTATTTTATCTGATTTAGAGAAAATAAAAAAACCGATTATTTTTCATGTTACTTTAACGCCTTATGGTAAAGATATTGAACCTAATGTTATACCAAAGGTGAGAATAATAGAGGCAATAAAAAGATTATCGAAGATAGTTGGTGTTAATAATTTATATGTTAGATATGATCCTATTTTAATTAATGAGAAGTATAGTATTAATTTTCATATTAGAGCTTTTAAGAGTTTATGTGAAAAATTAAATGGGTATGTTAAGCATATTATTATTTCTTTTGTTGATGATTATAAGAATGTTAGAAATAATATGAATGTTTTGAAGCTTCAGAAAATTGATAATGAGGTTTTAAAAGTTATTGGGGAAAATTTTAGTAAGATTGCTTTAGAAAATGGGATGAGTGTACAGACGTGCTATGAGAAAAATGATTTAACTAGTTATGGATTTATTTCTAGTCCTTGTATTTCTAAGGAGCTTGCTTATAGTTTAACTGGCATGAAGTTTCCTAAGTGGAAAGCTAGAGATTGTGGATGTGTAGAGATGGTGGATATTGGTGTTTATAATACATGTGAACATTTTTGTAAGTATTGTTATGCAAATTATGATGAGAAGAAGGTATTAGAGAATATGAAAAATCATGATAGTAGTTCATCAATGCTTACCGGATATTTAAAAGATGGAGATGAGATTAAAGTTAGAAAAAAGTAATTTACATTTTATATACACTTATAAAAAAATATCTTGATTTTTTAAATACATTACTTTTTTGTATTTATATTGTGAAATTGTTTTTGGGTGAAAAAAATTGAAATGGTGTTAAATTTGACAAAATTTTAAAATATTATATAATATACCTCGTATTTAAAAAGGGGGAGATTTTATGTCTTTGGATACAAAAGAATGTTTAATGGTTTTTGAAAATGATATAGAATGCAAAAAAATTATTGATTCAGCTACTAATTATTGGATAGAGGCTATCAAAAATGCTGGTAAAAATCAAATAGGTTATGAAATGGGCAAAGACATTATTAATTTGTCTGATGAAAATTTAGAAAAGATTCGTTTTAATTTGTCAGATTCTATTTATAAATTATATCCTACGAAAGGTGATTATATAATGCTTTGGACTTCAAATGGTGAATATTTTGAACGTGTTGGTGTTGATCCTATTTTAAAGGATTGTATGAAAAAAAGTGAGCTTTCAGAAATGGTTTTACCAAGCAATTTAACAATGTGGATTTATCCACATAGAGTTGATGTGGAAGAAAATTTTCAATTTATTTCAATTTATAAAAAAGAAAAACAGCGATAAACTGTTTTCTTTTATTTATTTGGATCAATAAGAATTTTGACAGCTTCATCAGTACCGCTAGTTAATCTTTCATAAGCTTTTTGGGTATCTGTTAGTGGCATAATATCATCGACAAATTTCATAACGTCAATTTTTTTGTTGGCAATTAAACTGATGCAATTTTTAAATTCTTCTTTGGTGTAGGCGATAGAACCTTTAATTGTAAGTTCTTTCATAACAGCTATGACTGAAGCAAATTCGATAGGTTTTGTTGATACACCTACTAAAATAATAGTGCCTCCAGGTTTAACAGTCATTAGTGCACTTTCTACAGCTTTTGTATTTCCTGAACAGTCGATAACAATATCAAATCCATTAGGTACTTTAGTATAGATGTTTTGTAAGAAATTAGAGTCTTTAGCATTAAAAAATTCATCAGCAACATTTAATTTAAGTGATTTTTTTCCTCTAGCTTCATTTGTTTCACTGATGGCAACAAATTCTGCTCCTTCTAGTTTGGCAAACATGGCTGATACTAAACCTATAATGCCACCACCTATAACTAATACTTTATCTCCAACTTTAATATTAGCAAGGTGTATTGCATGAAGTCCAACAGCAGTTGGTTCAATCATCGCTCCTTCTTCATCTGTTATGTTATTTGGTAATTTTATTACCATATCAGGTCTAACTGCAATAGTATTAGTAAGACCTCCAGGGTTATCTAGTGATAGACCAATAGCATGTGTCCATGTTTCTTTGCAGTATTGTGGATTGCCAGTTTCACATGCTTCACAGTGCCCACATGGTGAAATTGGTAAAGCAGTAACTCTATCATTAATTTTTAAATCAGTTCTTGAACCAGGATCAACAATTTTTCCAGTAAATTCATGTCCCATAATTAAACCTTTGGGCTGTCCGTTATCCCAATTATGAATATCTGAACCGCAAATTCCTGTTTTCATAACATCAATTATTATTTTGTTACCATCTGGTGTTGGTTTTTGAACATCAGTAATTTTAAATTTTCTTATATCTTCTAATTGTGCAGCTTTCATATCATTACCTCCATTTTTATTATAGTAGCATTTTAAATAAAAATAAACAAAAGTTTTATTAATTTTACTTTTATTATACTAAAAACAGTATGTTTTTTAACATACTGTTATTTGTTTTATAAGATTCTTGTTATTGAAACTGAACCTGAGTATAGATCGTTTGGTACTAATTTTATATCTATGTCAGATGTATTAATAAATCTGTAGCTTGCTCCAGGTAAAGCTGCGAAGATTGCGTTACCGCTTACAGTTCCTGTATCACAGCAAGTTAGTTTATTATGAGTAGAAGAGTGAGCTATTAAAATATCATTAGGCCAGTATTGATGAAATTCTATGCCAATTGTTTTTGGTTCACATGTTGAATTTTTACTATCATTATGTCTGACATTAATCCACCAGTGGACAATGTAGATACCTTCTTCTGGAATTGAGAAATCACCAGTATTTGGGTCATATGTGATTTTGTTTGAAATGTTTGTTGTTTGAAATTTTATAGGGTTGTTTATTGGAATTGATGAATCTGTTTCATCGTGTACCATTGCATAACTATTGAAGTTTTCAGCAGGAGTTCCAGCTGGTCCAGTCGCACCAGTTGCCCCAGTAGGGCCTTGTGGACCTGTAGCACCTGTTGGACCTTGAAGTCCAGTAGCTCCGGTTGCTCCAGTTGCACCAGTTGCCCCAGTAGGGCCTTGTGGACCCGTAGCACCTGTTGGACCTTGAAGTCCAGTAGCTCCGGTTGCTCCAGTCGCACCAGTTGCCCCAGTAGGACCTTGTGGACCCGTAGCACCTGTTGGACCTTGAAGTCCAGTAGCTCCGGTTGCCCCGGTCGCACCTCTTGGACCAGTAGGTCCAGTAGGGCCTGTAGGTCCTCTGTCGCCTTTCTTACAAATACAGTCTAATACTTTGCAAAGACATTCATCTTTATTTGGCGTGTTTTGATAATTTTCTATTTGTCTGTTTAATTCTTGATAGTCGTTTTCGTTCATTTTTCCTCCTTCCATTTTATAGTATGCTGATATGAAAAAAGAAGCTGAGTATATATCTAATATTTTTATAAAATATATTGTTTATGATATACTTGTTATATATGTTTAAGGAGATTTAATAAATATGAAAATTTCTAGTCCTAAAAAGTTTATTTTTCTATTTTCATCTTTGTTTTTGACAGTTTCTTTATTTTTAGTTTTCTGGTTTGGTAATGAAATTGTTGATACTTTTATATTTTTTGCAATGTTTATATTTTTAATATTAATTATTTTCTATATTTTGGTTTTGGTTTTAATTTTAAGAAGTATTTTGATTTATAAAAATAAGATTGATATTATTAGTTTAGTTATTTTGATTATAGGGTTTATTTTCAATTTATTTTTCCCTTTTTCTGATGTGAAATTTGATTATGATTTTAAAACTAAAATGAATGATAGGTTAGAGGTTATTAATTATGTTAAAAATAGTGATGTTAGTGTATCAGAAAATGGGGTTATGAATTTACCTTTTAAATATTATAATCTTTCTTCTAGTGGAGATATAGTTGTACATAAACAAGATGATTTTTTAGTAATTGAATTTTTTATTTATCGTGGATTTTTGAGTGATGGTTCAAAGATATTAGTTTATTTAGAAGGAAAAGAAAGTGATATTAGGAAACATATTTCTTATATCAAAAATATAGAAAAAATAGATAATAATTGGTACTATGTTATATTGGAATAATTTAGTATAATAGTAGGTAAATGTTTTATAATAAGATTTGAGGATGTGATTTTATGTTTGAAATGCAGGCAAAATTTGATCCTAGTGGAGATCAGCCAGAGGCGATAGATGAGCTTGTTAAAGGAGTAGAGGAAGGTAAAAAATTCCAAGTATTACTGGGTGCGACAGGTACTGGTAAGACTTTTACGATTGCGAATGTTATTCAAAGGACACAAAAGCCAACTTTAATTTTAGCTCATAATAAGACTTTAGCTGGACAATTATATGGTGAGTTAAAAGAGCTTTTTCCCAATAATCATGTAGCTTTATTTATTTCGTATTATGATTATTATCAGCCGGAAGCTTATGTCGCTAAAACAGATACTTATATTGAAAAAGACGCATCTATTAATGATGAGATTGATGAGCTTAGGCATTATGCGACTGCTTCGCTTTTAGGACACAAAGATGTGATTGTGGTAGCTTCTGTTTCTTGTATATATGGTATAGGAGAGATTGAGGATTATAAGAAAAAGGTTTTATTTTTAAATGTTGGTGAAAGTGTTGATAGAGATCAAGTGATTGAAAAATTAATCGAGATGTTATATGAAAGAAATAATATTGATTTGAAAAGAGGAACTTTTAGGGTTCGCGGTGATGTTTTAGAGGTTGTTCCAATAGGTCAACACGCCCATGGTATTAGGGTTGAGTTTTTTGGTGATGAGATAGATAGAATAAGTGAGTTTGATTTAGTTACTGGAAAACTTTTAAATGATAAAAAAACTTATACATTATTTCCAGCAAGTCACTTTGTTACTAATGATGATAAGTTAAAAATTGCGATAGAAAATATTAAAAAGGAATTAGAAGAGCAATTAGAAAAATTTCAAAGTGAGAATAAGTTACTTGAGTATCAAAGACTAAAAGAGAGAACTAATTACGATATTGAAATGCTTTCAGAAACTGGTTCGTGCAGAGGCGTTGAAAATTATTCAGCTCCTTTAGCTTTAAGAAAACCTGGGGAAATGCCTACAACTTTAATGGATTTTTTTGGCGATGATTTTTTATTAGTTGTTGATGAGTCGCATGTGACTTTACCTCAGGTTAGAGCAATGTATAATGGGGATAGAATGAGGAAACAGGCTTTAGTTGATTATGGTTTTAGATTACCTAGTGCACTTGATAATAGACCTTTAAAATTTGAAGAGTTTGAGGGTAAAATTAAAAAGGCAATATTTGTATCGGCTACGCCTGGTGATTATGAGATGGAAAAAGTTAATAATAAAGTAGTAGAACAAATTATTAGACCAACTGGGTTACTTGATCCTACGATAGAGGTTAAATCTACTAAGAATCAGATTGATGATTTAGTGAGTCAGATAAATAAACAGATAGAAAAAAATGAGCGAACTTTAATTACTACTTTAACTATTAGAATGGCTGAGGAACTTTCGGTTTATCTTAAAAATTTGGATATTAAGGTTGCTTATTTGCACAATGAGATTAAATCTTTAGAAAGAATGCAGATAATACATGATTTAAGGACTGGTAAGTATGATGTGGTTGTTGGAATTAATTTACTTCGTGAGGGTATTGATGTTCCAGAGGTAAGTTTAATTGCTATTATGGATGCGGATAAGCAAGGATTTTTAAGAAGTGAGCGAAGTTTAATTCAGACTATTGGTAGAGCGGCTCGTAATGCGAATGGTAGAGTTATTATGTATGCGGATGAGATTAGTTCGGCTATGAATGAAGCGATAAAAGAAACTAATAGACGTAGAAGTATCCAAGAAGCTTATAATGAAAAACATGGCATTGTTCCTAAAACTATTGTAAAAGAGATTCGTGAAGTTATTTCTAATAAATTTGAGATTAAAGAGAAAAAAGAGAAAAAGATGAGCAAGAAAGATAAAGAGAGATTAATGTTTGATTTAGAACATGAAATGAAAGAAGCTGCTAAAAACCTTGATTTTGAAAGAGCTATGGAACTTAGAGATGCTTTATTTGAGATGAAAAGTGAGTAAAGATTGGTAATTTATCAATCTTTATTTCTTTTGTGCGTTTTAAAGGAATATGCTATAATGATTAGTGAAAGGTGAAGATATATGAATAAGAAAGGATTTATAAAGTGGACTAACTGGATTATTAGAATAATTGGTTATACTGTTATTTTAATGCTTATGACATTAATTTTTGAAAATACTTTATATATTGATAATTCATATTATGGTTTATGGTGTTTGATTGCATCTATATTAATTTATTTGCTTAATAAAACTGTTAAACCTTTTTTGGTATGGCTTACTATTCCAATTACAGGTATTACTTTAGGGCTTTTTTATCCTTTTATAAATTTGATTATTCTAAAAATAGTTAGTCTTATATTAGGAGAGCATTTTAAGATTTATGGTGTTTGGTTCGCACTTTTAGTAGCTATTTGTATATCAATTTTGAATGTTATTTTAGATATGACTTTGTTTAAAAAATTGACATTTAAGGGGGACAAAGATGAAACCAATAATTGATTTAGGAATTATAGAGGTGCATTTATATTCTATTTTACTTTTTATAGCTATAATATTAGGTTCTAATATAGCTATTAAAGAGGCTAAAAGACATGGATATGAGGAAGATTTTATAGTTAATTTACTTTTTTTAGGTGTTATTGTAGGTATTATTGGGGCAAGAGTTTATTATGTGATTTTTAATTTTGATTATTATAAAGATAATTTAATAGAAGTTTTTAAGGTATGGAATGGTGGACTTGCTATACATGGTGGTATTATTTTTGGATTAATAACTGTGGCTATAGTATGTTATAAGAAGAAGATTAATTTACTTAAAATTTTGGATTATTTGGTAGTTGGTCTTATTATTGCTCAGGCAATAGGTAGATGGGGTAATTTCTTTAATGGCGAGGCTCATGGAGCTATTACATCTCTTAGTTATTTAGAAAGTTTACATTTACCACAGTTTATCATTGATGGAATGTATATTAATGGTAATTATTATATTCCAACATTTCTATATGAATCTATTTGGTGCTTAATTGGTTTTGTGATTATGCTCCTTATTAGGAGAAGAAAATTTATGAAGGTAGGATATTTAACAAGTTTTTATTTAGTTTGGTATGGAATAGAGAGAGTTTTTGTTGAAGGAATGAGAACTGACAGTTTAATGTTATTTTCGCTTAGGATAGCTCAGATTGTATCTATTTTAATGGTGATTATTGGAATTATTATATTTATATATAGTTTAAAAAGGTGTAAAAAATATGAGGAGAGTGTTTGATATGGTTAAATGTATAATTATAGGTGCTGGTCCGGCTGGGATGAGTGCTGGTTTATATTTAAAAAGAGCGGGAATTGATGTTTTAATTATTGAGGAGGGTGTTCCTGGCGGTGAAATGCTTAAAACTAATATAATTGAAAATTATTTAGGTTTTTCTTCAATTTCTGGTGGTGATCTTGCTTTAAAAATGAGTGAGCAAATTAAGAGTTTTGGTGTTCCAATTATTAATGATAAAGTAACATCAGTTATTAGAAAAGATCAATTCATTGTTAAAACTTTAAATAGTGAATATAAAGCAGATTATGTAATTGTGGCAATTGGCCGGGAACCTTTAAAATTAGGTGTTAAAGGGGAATCTGATTTACTTAATAGAGGAGTTAGTTACTGTGCGACATGTGATGGTGCTTTTTATAGAGATGAAGATGTGGCTGTTGTAGGCGGTGGAGATAGTGCACTTACTGAGGCTTTATATTTATCAGATATTTGCCATAAGGTGTATTTATTGGTAAGAAAAGATTTGAGAGCAAGTGAGATTTTAATAAATAGGGTAAAAAATAAAGAGAATATTATTATTTTGAAAAATACTTTAGTAGATGAGTTTATATATAGTGATAGACTAAATGGTGTTATTTTGAATAATGGTGATAAGATTTCTATTAGTGGCCTTTTTATTGCGATTGGTGGTAAACCTAATTTAGATTTTTTAAATGAATTGAGTGTTGATACAAATAAGGGGTATATTAAAACTAATGATAAAATGGAAAGTAGTTTGAAAGGTCTTTATGCGATAGGTGATGTTAGAGATAAAGATTTTTATCAAATTATTACGGCGGTTAGTGATGGAGCTATTGCCGCTTTAAGTATAAGAGAGGAGAGTTAATTATGAAAGTAGCAGTTTTAGGTGGAGGAACAGGTTTAAGTCAATTACTTAGAGGTTTAAAAAAATTACCTTTTGATATTTCGGCTATTGTATCAGTTTGTGATGATGGGAGTAGTACAGGTAGGCTTAGAGAAGAATTTCATACGCCAGCTGTTGGGGATATTCGTAAGGTGTTAATTAGTTTATCGGAAAATGAAGAAAAGGTAAAAAAGTTATTCGATTATAGATTTAATACTTCTAGTGATTTAGATGGACATGCTTTAGGTAATTTACTTTTGACGGGAGCTTCTGAGGTTACTGGTAGTGTTTCGGAAGGAATTGAACTTGTCAATTCACTTTTGAAATTACAAGGTAAGGTTATACCACTTACGGAAGATGATGTAACTTTGATGGGAAAGATGAAAAGTGGTAATGTGGTTATGGGTGAGCATCTTATTACTGAGTATAATGAGCAGATTAAAGAGGTATATTATAAGGAATCTCCAACTGTAAATCCTGATGTTTTAAAAGCTATTAAGGATGCGGATGCTATTATACTTAGTATGGGAAGTTTATTTACAAGTATTATTCCTAATTTACTTTGTAAGGAAGTAATTAATGAGATAGATAAAAGTAAAGCTAAAATTATCTATGTTTGTAATATTATGACACAACCAGGAGAAACTGATGATTTTAAAGTTAGTGATCATGTTAGACTTTTAAATAGTTATTTAGGTATAAGAAAAGTAGATGCAGTTATTTTGAATAATGGTAAAATTGATTCTGAAATTGTTAAAAATTATGAAACAACTGAGCAAAAAGATTTGGTTTTAGTTGATTATGATAATTTGAAAGATTTAGATATTATAGAAAATGATTATATTATGATTAATAATGGAATGATTAGACATAATACACTTAGAGTTGCGATTGATATACTTTCTTATTTATTAGATTAGAGGTGATTAGGTGTCATTTACAGCTAGTGTGAAAGATGAGGTTAGTAAATTAGAATGTACTGAAACAGAAAAAATTTCTGAATTATCAGCTATTGTACAAAATAGTGATTACACTTCTTTTATAAAGATAGTAACAGAGAATAATTCGGTGGCTAGACTTATTTATTCACTTTTTAAAGATTTGTTTAATGTACATTCAAGGGTTAGTGTTAAAAAAGGTTATAATTATAATAAAAAAATGCTTTATACATTAGAGGTTAAAAATAAAGTGGATGATATTTCAAAAGCGCTTGGAATAGGTATTAATAGTCCAGAAAAATTTATATATGCGGATGAAGATTTATTACAAGCTTATTTAAAAGGTGTATTTTTAATGAAAGCTAGTGTAAATGATCCTAAGACATCTAGATACCATTTAGAATTTAATTTTGATAACCTAGAGTATGCTTTATTTATTCAAAAATGTTTGAATTATTTTAAGTTAAACAGTAAGGTATTATCTAGAGAACATAGATATGTGGTATATATTAAAGAGGCAGAGAAGATAGGTGATTTTTTAAGAATAATAGGAGCGGTTAAAGCAGTTCTTTATTATGAAGATATACGTATTTATAGAGATCATAAAAATATGACCAATAGATTAAATAACTGTGAACAAGCTAATGTTGATAAAATTATTGAAACAGCTTTGGAACAGGTAAAGGATATTGAGTTTTTGAAAGAAAAAGATGTTTATGATTTGCTTAGTGATAAAGAAAAAGAAGTATCATTTTATAGAGTAAAATATCCAGAAGCTTCTTTAATAGAACTTAGCGAAATAATAAGTATGGAAACAGGTAATAAAATTACCAAATCAGGAGTATATCACCGACTTAACAAAATTAGACAGTTAGCTTTAAAAATGAAAGAAAAATCAGAAAATTAAATTTTTTTGATTTTTTTTGTTTGAAAAAAAGGAAATATATTTTTTTATCGTATGTTTATATATGAAGGCTTAAATGCCTTCTAGGAAGAAAATGGTAAATGGAAACAAATATTGACAGAAATTTTTGTGAAAAACTGGACTATCATATTTCTTTGAAACCAATGATAAATGGGAATTTTTTAAGGAGGTGTTTATGTATAATCATGACATTTTTAGAATTTTTTTTAAAGATGTAATGGGAACTATACTTCCTTTGGAAAGTGTGGTTGAAATTGTCACTGATAAGGAGCTTATTAATAAAGAAAGTGAGACTGATTCGGCTTTTAATTTACTAAGTGATAGTATTTTTATTAAGACTAATTTTGATAAAGATACTAGTAATAATTTTTATTATTTATTTTCAATTTGTAAGAATTATGTGTATTATGACATGAATCTTGATGATGATGTAAAAAGTATGAGCCGTCTTTATGATAAAAGTACGATAACATGTACGGTGTATAAACATCCTGAGAATTACTTTAAAGTTTATAAAAAAGGTGGTAGAAGTAAGGATGTTATATGACTATCCGCACTTTGTGCGACAACTTTTACAGATCTTTTTGACTTAGTGAGTCAAGTTCTTGATGGTGATGAATTAAATAGATTTATGAATGCAGTAATAAGTATGAGTGATAAAAAATATGCTTTTCATAAAATAGAAGAAAATAAGTTGCCACAGCGAAGTAAAGAAGAAATAGAAAACTACAAAGAGCCCAAATATAATGTCGTGATGAGAAATGTTCCAGCTTTAAGTGTATTAAATTCATTAAATATTAGAATTTATTTTAAAGATTAATTGCACGTTAAAAAGTGAAAGTTAATAGCTTTTATTTTTTAAATATCTTTTCTTTTTAAATCAGATGTTTTAAATTTATCTTTACTTTGTTTATTGATAAAATAGATTTCATAGCCACATTTGTTTGCAATTTGTTCAATTGTATCAAATGAAACTATTCTTTGTTCATTTTCATAGCGTGAAAGATTTTGCTGTGAAATACCTATTTCTTTTGCTAAAACATCTTGCTTTAATTTTTTAGTTTTTCTCATATATTTTAATGCTTTTCCTATCATGGTATCACCACAATTAATATACCAATACGGTGTAAAACGGTATTGACATACACCAAATTGGTGTTTATAATTATATTAAGATATACACCATATTGGTGTTATTATGTGTTGGAGAGATTAAAATGAGAAAGAACTTGAAAAAAATTTTTAATAGTAAAGTTTTTGTGTTTGTATTAGGAGGATTATTATTTAGTGTAGTTAGTGTGTATGCGGTAACATATTTTCCTTCTAATCAAGTAACTTATGATAATAAGACAAGTAAATTAAATTCAACAAATGTACAAGGAGCAATAGATGAACTATATACTACGTGTTCCTCGGCTGTATCTTCTGGAAAATATATGTATTATGCAGTTACTAAATATTCTGGTGAAACACCACGTCATGGAACTTTATATAGATGTAATGCGGATGGTAGTAGTTGTATTGAAGTAGCTGAGACTATTAATGGCGAAAATATTAATAGTGTGG
>CALVIE010000010.1 GCA_944329385.1 uncultured Bacilli bacterium
TAGTAATAAAGAAATGACACTCATTCGCTAGAATAAGTGTCTAACTTAATATATATTGGGTAGACATTCAACTCGGAAAAACTGAATGTTCCCTTTTTTATTTTATGCAAGTTTCCTTGACATATTCATAATAACATAAAAAAAGAACTTTTTACAAGTTCTATTTATAAATTATCCGAAACACCTAAAGGTTCAGATTAAACTATTTTGGTGCATGGAATGGGACTTGAACCCACATAAGGAAATCCTCACTACCCCCTCAAAGTAGCGCGTCTACCTATTCCGCCACCCATGCATGTGATTGAGTTAACGCTATTTTGTTAACTCAAGTTCTTTATTTGAAATACCACCTAGGTCATATATATTATTATAACCATTTCTTTCTAATTGTAAAGCTGCTTCATAACTTCTTTGACCGGTTCGGCAATAAACAGCTATTTTTTTATCTTTTTTATAATCTATATTATCTATTTCAGCTAATGGGATATTAATGGCATTTTTAATATGACCGCTATTATATTCTTCTTTAGTGCGAACATCAATTATTGTAAAGCTTTTATCTTCAATAATTTCATAAAATTCTGTATTATTTGTTCTATGTATTGTTTTATTTTTGTTTGCTCCAATTAAAGTTATAATAATAGTTAATATTATTAAAATAGCAATAGCAATGAAAAATATTTTATTGGTTTCTTTTTTCATATTATCATCCTTTCAAAGCTTTAAACATCTTTTTCCAAAGATTTTTAGAAGAGTAATTTAATATTCCGACTTTATAAATTCGCATACCATATTTTAACAATGCCCAAATGGATATTATTAAAAGTATAATGGCGATTATAACTTCTAGTATACCTATTTGACCTAATATTAATAGTGAAGGAGCTAAAATAGCGGAAATAAATGGGATAAAAGATAATATTTTAATGAATATAGAGCCTTCGAATACATTGGCCATCATGGCTAAGTAATAGCCAACTAAAGATATGATAACGATTGGCATTTGCATTTGTTGAAAATCTTCTGTGTTAGTGGTCATGGAAGCTAATATTCCAGCAAGTATGGCATAGGCTATGAATGTCAAAATCATCAATATTAAGGCTAGTGGAATAATATAAGTTAAGTTATTTATAATATCAGATGAGAGTAATGAATTTATAGCTGAAGTTATGTCTAATGGTGAGGTTTTATTATAGGTATTTCTTATAGCAAAGCCTATTAGGGCATAAATTACTAACAAAAATGCTTCTAATAAAACAAATAAATTACTAGCAATTACTTTTGAAAATAGATGTGTTTTAGGAGATACGTTTGATATTATTATTTCCATACTTCTAGTTGCTTTTTCATCATTTATTTCAGCTCCTATCATTTGAATTAAGAAAATGGTAAGTGTGAAAAACGGTAATATTAATATTGGAAAAATTGTACTCAGTAACATCTGATGATTTTCACTTTCTGCTTTTTTACTTTTATCTAGAATATTTCGTTTAATATTTAGGGGTTTTGAAATTTTAGAAAGCTCATTTTGATCTATATCACTTTCATTTATGGCAATGTATGTTTTGACATTATTTAATATAGTTGATATTGCGGTGTAATCATTAGTGTTTACATAATCTTTGGTTGTTAATGTAGCTTTAATATAATTATTTTTATCTATATCGATAGTTAAATACCAAGCGTCATTATTTTTTTTGATTATTTCGTTTTCTGTTTTACTTGTTTTTTCTAATTTAAAGGCATTTTCATTTTCTTTTATTATGCTTTTATAATTATCGTTTTGCATTTTTAAAATATCGTAAGTTTTGTTTGTGTTATCTTTAACATAAATTATTTGAGTTTTATCAAAATCGCCTCCAAAAAAACTTACGATGGAATCAATGTTTAAAAGACTGATAATTAAGATGGCGAAGATAATATTGGCAATTAAAAACCACTTATTATTAGTTTTTCTTTGAAGACTGATTTTGGTTAGAAATTTTAATTTATTCATCATAGGTTTCACCTACTTTTTCAATAAATATTTCATTTAAGCTTGGCTGTTCGACACTAAATTTCGAAATGTTTTTTCCTTTTTTAACTATATTAAATACTTCATCTATTACGCTTTCGTCTTTGATTTTTATTTGATATTTATTATTTTCTAAATTTACTGAGATAACACCTTTGATTTGTTTTATTTTTTCTTCGTCTATATCCCCTATTACTTCGATATTTTTTTTGCGGTATTTATGTTTAATATCTTCTAGACTACCGGATAAAATATTCTTCCCATTTTTTAGGACAAGGAGTTTTTTACAAAAGAGTTCAACGTGTTCTAATCTATGGGATGAAAATATTATAATACTTCCATTTTTAGCCAAAAGTTTTATTTCGTTTTTAAACATTTCGGTATTGAATGGGTCTAAGCCAGAAAATGGTTCGTCTAATATTAGTAATTTTGGTGTATTTATTATGGCCATGATGAACTGGATTTTTTGCATATTTCCTTTGGATAATTCTTTTATTTTTTTATCTTTATATTCTTCTATTTTAAATTTTTTTAAAAGTTCATCTAATTTAGTTATAATGTCTTTTTCTTTCATGTTTTTTAAGGTTCCGTAATATATGGCTTGCTGTTTTACGGTTAGTTTTGTAAGCAAGCTATGTTCTTCAGTTAGAAAACCTATTTTATCTGTTATGTTATAATCAATAAAGTGACCATCTAGGGTTATTTTTCCACTAGATGGTTTTAGAAGTCCAACAATCATTCTAAAGGTTGTAGTTTTTCCGGCTCCGTTTACGCCTAATAGTCCGAATATTTCACCTGGTTTTACTTTGAATGAAAGGTTATCTACGGCTTTGAAGTTTCCATAAAATTTTGTTACGTTTTCAATTTTAAGCATATTTTCTCCTATTTGATTATTCTAATAATATCGTTATAAGTTATTAATATCATTAGGGCCATTAAAAGGAATAAGCCTACTGAATGAATGGTATTTTCTAGCCTTGGATCAACTGGTTTACCTTTAATTTTCTCAATTATTATGAATAAGAGTCTTCCACCATCAAAAGCTGGAATTGGAAGTAAGTTAATAAACCCTACATTAACACTTAATAGAGCTGTAAGGCTTAAAATTGATAAGATGCCACTACTAGCAGCAGTTCCTACTATACTATAAATTCCTACAGGTCCTGACAAAGCATTAATATTTAAGTTGCCAGTGATTAGATAGCCAATTATTAGTATCATTTGATGAAGTAAACTAAAGGTTTTAGTAAAGGCATATTTAATTGAAGCAAAGAGGCCTGTTTCAACTTCATCGGTTATAGTAAATCCATATTTATATACTTCTTCACCGTCTTGTTTCACTTTTTTTGGTTTTAAATTAACTGTTTTTGTTTCGCCATTTCTTTCAACTTCCATTTTGATATTTTTTCCAGTATTTACTTGAAGTTCTAGGGCTAAAGTATCGTAAGTTTTCGCATTTTTACCGTTTATTTTTAAAATTCTATCGCCAGTTTTTAGACCTGATGTATAAGCTGGGTAGTCTTTACTTATTTCCCCTACTATTGCTTTATTTTGTGGAGCGCCACTGATTAGAGCAATGATGAAGAAAAGAACAATGGCTAAAATAAAGTTATTCATGATTCCAGCAATAACTGTCATAAATTTTTGTCCAAAGGTTTTAGTACCAAATTTTTTTTCTTTAGGAATGCTTTTATCATCTTCGACTTCTTCTCCAGCCATTTGAACAAAACCACCAATTGGTATTAGTCTTATCGAATATTCTGTTTCGTCATTTTTTCTTGTCCATTTAAAGATTCTAGGACCCATTCCTATAGAAAATTCATAGACATAAATACCTGATTTTTTAGCAAATATGAAATGTCCAAATTCATGGATTAAAACGATTACTCCTAATATTAATATAAAACAAATAAGGTTTAATAAAATTGTCATAAAATCCTCCTTTTATATGATTGTCATAAAAAACATAAAGCCCAATAAAACAAAGATAATACTATCTAATCTATCTAATATGCCACCGTGGCCTGGCAAAAGATGAGAAAAATCTTTTTTACCAAAATAGCGTTTGATAGCAGAAAATACTAGATCACCATACTGACCTAAGATTGATAAGAATGTACAAATGGCAAGCAACTGTATTTTAGAAAAAAGTGGGTCAATCATGGTGTGATAAAACATAGCACTGACAAAGACACTCATTAATGTACCACCTATCATTCCTTCAATGGTTTTTTTAGGTGAAATTTCTTCTAAAAGTTTATGCTTGCCTATTAACATTCCTGTTATATAAGCAAATATATCGGTAATCATTGGTATTAATAGTAAGAATACTAATAAATTTAAACTGATTGAGCGTACTAATATTAATAGGGACATTGATATTCCTAAGAAAAGAAGTCCACCGATTAGATAAAAGGCATCATTTATACTATATTTTGATCTTTCATGATAAAATACGGTTGGAATTAGAAACGCCATAAATAATGCGGATAAGATTCTATAATCTAAGGTAAAAACATTTAATATATCTTTAGAATTAAAGGCAATTAATATGGTTATAAAAATATATGCGATTAATTGTATAAAAATTGGCATTTGTTTTTTAGTGGCTTTAATATCTAGAAATTCTTTTAATGCAAGAATTGATATTATGTAGACACCTAAGTTAAATATTAGTCCTCCATCTATGATTAATGGAATTATGATAGCGAGGGCGATTAGTGCACTAATGACTCTTTTTTTCATAATCAATACCTCCAAATCTTCTATCACGTTTTGTGTATTCTAAAATTGCTTTATCAAATTCTTTTTCATCAAAATCTGGAAAATAAGTTTTTGGAAAATAGAATTCGGCATAGGAGTTTTGCCAAAGCATAAAGTTGCTTAGTCTTTGTTCACCAGAGGTTCTGATCATTAGGTCTACTTCTGGCAAGTTTTGGTATAGATATTTATTAAATATTTCTTCATCTAATGAATTAATGTCTAATTTTTTTTCTGTAACATCTTTAACTATTTTCTTAGTTGCATCAATTATTTCTGTATGTCCCCCATAATTAAAGCAAATGTTGAAAATTTTCTCTTGATATATAGCCGTTTCATCTTCTATTTTTTTTATGGCTTTTAACACTTTATCAGATAGATTTTCTTTTCTACCTGAAAAAACTGCTTTTATTTTATTTTCGTGACAAAAATTTAAAATATCTTTTAACTGATTTGTTAATAAATTCATAATAAAAGATACTTCTTTTTCACTTCTTTTGAAGTTTTCTGTTGAAAATAAATAGGCGCTTATATATTTAATTTTTTTAGAAAATATATAAGCTGTTAATTTTTTTAGGTTTAAAAAGCCTTGTTTATGTCCATCACTTCTACTCATTCCTTTTTCAGTAGCCCACCTACCATTACCATCAACAATAAGTGCGACATGATTTGGAATTTTTAATTTTGAATAATCCATGTTACTACCTCACTATCTATTAATAATTATAATATATTTTTTGGTTTAAAACAATGGAATTGATGATTTATTTTACAAAGTATAAATAGAACAAAATCTAGTATGTTTTTTTCATACTAGATTCTAAATGGTTTACCCCAAAATGTATGGATTTTCTTGTGTGCCATTTCCTCCTGTAATTTTTACTTCTGATGAAAGGTATGTAGAGGGACGGACCGCTAGTTTTATATCATCTATAAAATAACTACTATCCATAAGAAAACCGTCACGATATACAAAAAATATATATTTAGAAGTATAATTAGGAATTGTCAATGACCACCAATCATCATTTATATACATCCAACTATTGTTTTTACAAATATTAGAATTATCTTTTATATTATAAGATGTTCCACAATTATTTTGATCACTATGACTTCTTATATATTCACTTGCTGTAATCAAAGCAACTTTTCCATTCCAAATTGTAGCTTTTTCATCTTTTATTTGACTAGCTAAATCATTATTGTCATCAGCTGTTGAGCCTACGTTCCAATCTTTGGCTACTATTTGGCTTTGGGCTGTACTATTTAGCTTTTCTTTCAAATAACTTCCATTTAAATATGTATTTAAACTTGCAGGGCGAGCCCAATTATTTGAACCTGATGAATCCCACACTCTATCTTCTAAATTTGCTTCTCTCATTATTTTGATTGTCTTATCTGGCTCTACCGAAACTATTCTCCACATCTCATTATTAAAGGTTATATAGTTATTTACATTTTTTCCCTTATAAAAGTATCTTCCTTCTTCATAAGTATCTTCGTATAGTCCATCGCCGCTATCTACTATAGTAACATTATCTAAGATTGTATCTCCTCCTGTTTTAGGCGGAAAGCATACATTATATAGTTCATTTACCGCATCTTGGACATTTGTTGATGCCATTCCTGTTGTTTCATTATTATAAGTTACATTTTTACTATCAAAATATGTTATGGCTGATACTGATACTATACATATTAAAAAACTTAGTGTTAGTCCTATCATATATTTTTTTATAAATTCTTTTATTTTTTGACTCATTTATTTTCTTCCTCCCCCTTTTATTTTCTGTTTATATATTATTGTTTGTTATCTATATCGGTCGTATCGACCGACTTATAATAATTATAAATCAATTTGGTATATACTGTCAATAATGTTTAAAAAAATGGGAGGCTTTAATGAAAATAAATGCGCTTGACTATAATTCAAAAGAATTATTTAAGATAATTAGAGAATGGACAGAACTTAGCCAAGAGGAGTTTGCGAAAACGATTAGTGTTTCTAAAGGAACTGTTCAAAATTACGAACAAGGAAAAAGAAATTATACTTTTAAAACTTTAATGGAAATATGTAAAAAAAATAATATAAACATAATTTTTGAAAAGAAAAAATAAAGCCTAGTTTAGACTTTATTTTCTTTTTATGAGTATTTTTGGGTTTTTATTTTTATCTAAGAAATTTAGGATAAAAAGCATTTCTTCTTTAGGGATGGCTACGCAGCCGGCAGTATATCCTTTATCACCTAGACAGTGAAGAAAGATAGCAGAGCTCTTACCTACTCCATTTTCGTATTTTTCACCATTAACATTATATTCGATATTAACGGCATATTCATATTGTTTTGGATAGTCAGCAAGATGTTCTGCAGAGTTAAATTCTTTTTCGCTGGTATTTATAATATATGGATAGTTAAAAGTATTTATGGGTTCATTTAGGTTAATTAATTTATTATAGTATTTGGAATTAACATCATCAACCCAATACATATTTTTATTTATTTTGATATAAGGATAGTCTATATTTAAATCGTGGATTCCAAAGGCAATACCTAAGTTAAAAAGGCCAAGTGGCGTTTTCCAAGATGTTTCGTTAATGGTTTTACTGGCACCATTTTTACCAATTTCAACATGATCTATTTTTTTTATTAATTTATCATCTTCAAAGATTTTCATGGTGTTTTTTTCACCAATTTCAACGATTATTAATTGATTCATTTTTCCTCCATTTTAGAAAAAAAAGTATCTTATTTGATACTTATTTCATTTGTTTAGCAACTTCTTCGGCAAAGTTTTCTTCTCTTTTTTCCATTCCTTCGCCTACTTCGTATCTATACATAGCAGTAATCTTACCACCATTATTTTTAGCATATGTTTTAACGTTAATATCGCTATCTTTAACAAATGGTTGTTCTTCTAAACAAATTTCTTTATAAAATTTGTTAATTCTACCTTGAACCATTTTTTCAGCTATTTCTGCAGGTTTGCCTTCGTTCATAGCTTGTTCTTTTAAAACTGTTTTTTCTTTTTCTAATACATCAGCTGGGACATCTTTTTCACTTACATAAGTTGGACGCATTGCGGCAGCATGCATAGCAATATCTTTAGCTACTACTGCATCGGTATTTTCAGTTACAATTAAAACAGCAATTTTTCCACCCATGTGAATATATTCACCAAATGTTTCGTTATCTTTTTTTTCTACTTTGGCAAATCTTCTTAGTGATAATTTCTCACCTATTTTAGCTGTTTTAGAAACTATTAAATCATTAATGGTTCCTTCTTCATAAGGTAAGTTTAAAGCTTCTTCTAAAGTTTTAGCATCACTTTTGATGATTGTTTTTAGTGTTTCACTTACTAAATCTTGAAATTCTTGGTTTTTGGCAACGAAATCTGTTTCAGAATTCATTTCTAAAATAACAGCTTGGTTACCTTCTGTTAAGATAGCAGCTAATCCTTCAGCGGCAATTCTATCAGCTTTTTTTGCAGCTTTAGAAATACCTTTTTCTCTTAACCAATCGATAGCTTCATCAATATTACCATTAGTTGCTTCTAAGGCTTTTTTACAGTCAAGCATTCCAGCTCCTGTTTTTTCTCTTAATTCTTTTACTAAACTTGCACTAATCATATTTTCCTCCTTTTATTTAAAAAAGATGACTATTTAGCCATCTTTGATATATTATTTTAAAGCGTCAATTAATTCAGCTTTTTTCATTGTAGAATATCCTTTGATTTCTTTTTCTTTTGCCATTTCACGAAGTTCAGCTACTGTTTTAGTTGTTAAATCTTCTGTGGCTTTTTTTGGTTCAGATTTAACTTCTTTTACAGGCTTTTGGTCTTTAACTTCTTCTTTTGGATTTTTTTCTACTTTTTCAGATGACTTATTAAATTTTTTATCAGATTTACGTTCAAATCTTGGTTTTCTATCTTCTTTACGTTTTACGGTTTCTAAGGCTTTTTTCATAATATCTTCGCCTTTTTCATCTTTGCGGTTATCACTAGTGTAGTCAACTATTTTTCCACCGTTTGCTTCTACGATAGCATTATTCATAACACCAACAATTAGTTTAACAGCTCTAATGGCATCGTCATTACCAGGTATTACATAATCAACCATATCTGGATCACAGTTAGTATCAACTATGCCAAATACTGGAATATTTAATTTTCTTGCTTCTCTAATAGCAATTTCTTCTTTAGATGGATCAATAATAAACATTGCTTGTGGTAATTTGTACATATCTCTAATACCAGCTAATAATTTATTTAATTTAGCATATTCTTTTTTGATATGAACAACTTCTTTTTTAGGTAAAAGTTCGAATGTTCCGTCTTTTTCCATTTTTTCGATTTGTTCTAATCTTTTTACTCTTCTTCTAATTGTTTTGAAGTTAGTTAATGTACCGCCTAACCATCTTTCGTTAACGTAATAAGAATCAGATCTTAAAGCTTCTTCTTTTACTGCTTCAGAAGCTTGTTTTCTAGTTCCAACAAATAAAACTTTACCACCATTTGCAGCAATTTCTTTTAAAGCAGCATAAGCTTCTTCAATTTTTTTTGCTGTTTTTTGTAAATCGATAATGTAAATATCATCTCTAGCTGTGAAGATGTACTCTTTCATTTTAGGGTTCCATCTTTTTGTTTGATGTCCAAAGTGAACACCAGCTTCTAATAAATAACTCATTGACACAACGGCCATTTTCATTCCTCCTTTTGTTATTTCCTCTGAATATTTTAACAAGTGAGCCACCAATATGGCACTAGGTTCACAAATCCATATTCATGTGTTTTTCAAAAAAAGCCAATAGTATTATAACATAATTTTATGTTTTTGGGGCACTTTTTTGAAGTTTTTTAATGTTTTAAGAAAATTAATTATATAAAAATACTAAACTTTATAATTTTAATACATAAAATAGTAAAGAAAGGAGTGCGAAGATGGGTCAAAAAAAATGTAATAACAAAATAGAGCAAATATTAGAAGAAGGACGAAGATGCCGTGAACAAATTGGCAATATTGGACCAACTGGTCCAACTGGTCCGGCAGGGCCTGTAACAATAGCAATTGGTACAACGACAACTGGAAATCCTGGAACGCCAGCAACTGTTTCAAATACGGGAACTGATCAGGATGCAATACTAACATTTAGTATTCCAGCTGGGGCAACTGGACCTACGGGGCCAACTGGTCCGCAAGGTGTTTCTGGACCTACGGGACCTACTGGCGTAGCTGGAGCAACTGGGGCAACTGGAGCAAGTCCAAATATTACAATTGGTACAGTAACAACTGGAGCACCCGGAAGTCAAGCTAGTGCGAGTATAACTGGTGTGACTCCAAATTTATTTTTAAATTTAACAATTCCAGCTGGGGCAACAGGTCCAACTGGTATGGCAAGTACTATTGCTGGTCCAACAGGGCCTACGGGACCTACTGGTCCACAAGGTGTTTCTGGACCTACAGGGCCTACGGGAGCGACTGGCGTTTCTGGAACTGCTGGGGCGACAGGACCTACGGGACCACAAGGAGCATCTGGGCCAACAGGACCAACAGGTATTTCTGGGGCAACTGGACCTACGGGACCACAAGGTATTACCGGACCTACGGGGCCTACTGGAGCAGCTAGCACAGTTACGGGGCCTACGGGACCAACTGGTCCGCAAGGTGTATCTGGGCCAACAGGGCCTACAGGAGCGACTGGTGTTTCTGGACCAACAGGACCTACGGGACCGCAAGGTGTTTCTGGACCTACGGGGCCTACTGGAGCAGCTAGCACAGTTACGGGGCCTACGGGACCAACTGGTCCGCAAGGTGTATCTGGGCCAACAGGGCCTACAGGAGCGACTGGTGTTTCTGGACCAACAGGACCTACGGGACCGCAAGGTGTTTCTGGACCTACGGGGCCTACTGGAGCAGCTAGCACAGTTACGGGGCCTACGGGACCAACCGGGCCAACAGGACCTACGGGACCTACGGGACCTACTGGACCATAATAAAAAAATCTCGTTTTTGCGAGATTTTTTTATCCAAGTTTTTCTTTAACTATTTTGCTAACTAAGCCCATGTCTGCTTTTCCTTTAACTTTTGGAGTTAAATTTTTCATAATTTTTCCCATATCTTTAGTAGATTCTGGTTTTACTTCATCAAAGGTTTCTTCTATTACTTTATGTAACTCCTCTTCCGTTAACTGTTTTGGTAAATATTCAGATAAAATATCTATTTCTGCCTGTGTTTTTTGAATTAGATCTTCTCTGGCACCTTTTTGGAATTCGGTAATAGAATCTTTTCTTGATTTTATTTCTTTAGTAATAACATCAATTACTTCTTCATCTGAAAGTTCATGTTTTTTGTTTAATTCACTCATTTGAATAGATCCTTTGACCATTCTAATGACTGAAAGTCTTTCTTTATCTTGATTTTTCATAGCTGTTTTTAAATCTTCTAAAATTTGATTACGCATGATTTCCCTCCTTTTAGAAAAAAGCCATTAAATGGCTTAGTAATCACGGTTTTCACGACGGAAACGACGACGAGCATTTTTTATGCCTTCTTTTTTGGCATTTCTTCTTCTAACTCCTGGTTTTAAATAGCCGTCTTGTTTTTCTCTTAATTGTGCTAGGGAGCCATCTTTACTATTGGCAGCTTTAAGGTTTCTAAGTGCACCATCAACATTGCCATTTCTAACTACTACTTTTGTCATAAAAATCCCTCCCTTCTTGGCTAAGGATATTATAACACGCTTATAATTTGTTTGCAAGTTTAATAGACAAAATTAAAGAAAAAAGTAAGCTTGAATTTGCTTACTTTATACACTGCAAGATTTTCCTGAGGCTACTCTTCTGATACTTGAGCCAAGACTTCTTCCTATTTCAATAATAAGTTCAAAGCCTTTAACGATAGCATTGATGAAGGTTGCTGTGATACTGCCACCGATAATATTTTTTAATTCTCTATCGTTTAACCGCATTTTGTTGGATTTAAATAACCTTCGACAATACTAATTAAGAAAGTTATGGCTCCACCAATTGCAGCCCAAATGCCATAGCCTCCACCTGTTACTTGCATGAGTTCTTTGTTTTCTAAATACATTTTGTCCTTTCTAGTTATTCCGCTTTTGATTTAAAACAACTTTGCCATTATCTATTTTGATATATTGGTCAAATAAGTCTAAGTTATCTAATCTATGAGAGATATAGATTATCGTTTTTTTAGGATACTCTAAGAAAAGGTTTTTTAATATTTTCCTTTCCATATTACTACTTACTTGACTTAGGGCTTCATCTAATATTAAGATATTTAAGTTACCAAGGGCTCTAGCTAGGGCTATTCTTTGTTTTTGACCACTTGATAGATTGAATCCATTTTCTTCAATTAAGTTATATTTATTATCTTTAAATAGTGCATCAAGTTCACATACATGAATATATTTTGTATTTTCTGATTTTAGGTTTAGATTATCAATTAAACTTCCTGTAAAAAGGAATTCTTTTGGAGAAACATATATTATATCATTAAAGCAATAGTTTTTAATGTCTTTATCTTGAATAGTAATGGTTCCTTCATAATCATTATAATAGCCTTTTATTATTTTAAATAAAGTGCTTTTACCACTTCCGCTTGGTCCAGTAACTAATATTTTATCTTGAAATTTCATTTTTATATTTATATTTGACAAGGTATTTTTTTCTTTATCATAAGAGAAGTTCAAATTTTGTATGATTATATCACCTTTTGAGGTTGTATTTACAAGTTTTTGGGGGTTATAATTTAAAGATAAGATACTGGATAAGGAATATTTTAATTCATCTAAACTATAGTTAAATTCAAAAAATTTTTTTATTATATTTAAAGATGAAGAGATAAGAATATAATATATTAAGCATTCACTAATTGAGGTATTTATTAATAAAATTACTGCAATGAATAATGTTAGGTCATCTAAATTATTTTTGATGAAACTTATTTTTTCATTTTGATTTAAGCCTTTTTTTATACTCTTATTGCACTTATTATAATGATTTTTAAAATTAGTAAATATTTTTGAATTTATGTTTAGATTTTTAATGGTTTCAAAACCACTAATTGATTCAATAATATAAGAGTTAAACTGATATTTTTGTCTTGTCATGTCATCAATGAGAGCTTTTTTTAAGTTTTTTTGAATTATATAATATAAAAAGATGTATGAAAAGATTATTATAATTAATTTATATTTGATATTAATAATGACAAGTAATGTTATTAGTAGTGGTAAATCAATCATTATGATTTGGGAAAAATGGATAATTGCATTTTTTAAAATATAAGAGTCATTAAAATAACTTGTAATTTCCCCAGCTGTTTTACGGCGGTAATAACGATAAGGGAGATTTAATATTTTCCAAAAAATATCCGATGATAACTGTTTATCTAAATTTAGATTTAGTTTTATAAAAAGTTTATTTTTTATTAGAAGAAATATATTTTTAAGAAAAAAGATGAATAAGAAGCAAATCAAAATAAAGATAATAAATTTTTTATTTATATTTGTTAAGGTAATTGGAATAAAAAGTGCGGAAAATATATTTAATAAATTTACTAATAAGGAAATGGTGTTTAGTACAATGATTAATTTAATATTTTTTTTAATATAATACCAAATAAATTTAAAGGTATTGGCTTTTTTTTCGCGTTCAATAGGCTTGATAGGATACATTTGAATGAATATACCACTATAAATATTTTTAAATTCTTTAAAGGTCATCTGTTTTAAAGTAGTTGCTGGATCGGCTATTAATAATGTTTGCTTTTTTAAATTTACCTTATATATAACTATATAATGATGGTAGGAGTGATTGATAATCACATGAGCAATACAAGGTAATTTTAAATTTTCTAAATTATCTGTTTTAATTCCATAACTATTAAAACCTATTGATTTTAAAGTTTCAACAATATTATAAGCGGTTGTTCCATTTTGATTTGTATGCATCATTTCACTTAGTTTATTTATGTTTATATACCCTTTATAATATTTTAATATCATTAATGTACAGGCTGGTCCACATTCTTTAAGTCCTCTTTGTTTAACATGGGGATATTTTTTGATATTTTCACCTCCCTCATATATTAACATACGATTTTTTTTGGAGGTTTCCTTTTTTATTTTGAAAAAAAAGTTATTTTCCGTAAATTTTTATATTTTTCGGACCATAACTTTTTTGTTTTAAAAGTTTTAAATTAGTAATCGGTTTGATGTTTTCATATTCACAAATGACAATGCCGTTTTCGTTTAACAAATTTCTTTCTTCAATTATTTTTAAGGCTTTATTTAATTGATTGCTTTGATATGGGGGATCTAATAAGATAATATCAAATTTTTCTTTTGTTTCTTTTAAAAATTTTTTATAATCTTTTTGAATAATAATTATATCTTCTTTAATGTCAAAGGCATTTTTTTTAATGGTTTTAATAGCTATTTCGTTATTATCAATTAAATAACATTTTTTGGCTCCATTACTGATAGCTTCTAGTCCTAAGGCACCACTGCCTGAAAAAAGATCTAAAACGGTACTATCAGTTATATAATTTTGAATCATGGCAAAAAGAGATTCTTTGACTCTATCCATGGTTGGTCTAGTACCTTCAATATTGAATCCTGTTAATTTCTTTCCTTTATATTTTCCACTTATAATGCGCATTTTGATCACCATTTATATTTTAGCACATTATTTGAAAGTCCCCAAAACTTTTTCTAACATTTCAAAGGTATTTATGGCTTTTTCTAATCTATCCATTTTATTTAATTGATAGGTTGTTTTTACTTCATTTTCAAAGTTTTTAAATTCACTTGGGTTTCTATTTAAAATTTTATACCAATAGGAATTTTTACGAAGGTAATGAAGATAGTATTCATTTTCTTTTATTTTAAATTGTAAATCTAAGGTCATTAATCATCAAAATGTTTATATATTGGTCTTGGTTTATGGGTGTTTTGAGGTGGTGTTTTGTTTAAAGACATATCTTGAAGTAGGCTTAAAACTCTTTGAAGGCTATTTACACCATTTTGAATACCATCTAAATCAATTCCTTTGATGAAGTTATTTAAATCAAAATTAGATTGTTTTGTTGTTTCTACTTTTAAATATTCTTGCCAAGCGTCTTTATCTTCACCATAGATGTCATATATTTCATAAAATTTTTGCCAAGTCATTTTACCGTTTTTGACATGTTTTAATAATATTGGGTTGTTTTTGACAAAGTCTTTGAATTTTTCTTTTGTTTCCATTTTCTCACCTATATTAATATATTCTTTGTATTAAAAAAAAAGACCTATTGGTCTTAATTTTGAACATAATTTAATTTTATGGTATATGTACCTTCTATAGATGCAGGCTGGGATGTTACGCTACTATTATAAGATACAGTAACATCAAATGTTTGGGATTTTTTAGCTTCTAATAAATCATATTGATTGATTCTATCTGTTTCAAAGATAATGGCTGGATTATTAGAGTTTGTTTGTTCTATACTACCGACTTTAGCTGCGACATTGCCGTTATTAGTAACAGTTACTTCATAAGTCATACTATCGCCTGGAGATATAAGCGAAGTTTTAAATGTAGCGGCAGTACCTGAGATTATTGGTTCCATTAGTTTTGAGGCATTACCTTCGATTTTTTTTACGGTTACATTTGTGATTTTAATATCCCAATTACTAGTAATATTAGATGTTCCTGAAATGTTTAGCTGCGATGTAAAAGCAGCATAGCCTATAGCTAGTATACAAGTGCTGGCAATGAGCATAGTTATTATTAAAGATTTTTTTTTCATAGTGTTCACCCTACTATGATTATATCATATTTTTGTATTTTTTTAGAAAAAAAGTCCTACTTAAGTAAGACTTTCTTCACTCATGGAAGCTACTTCAATTTTTTTGCCATTATGAATTAGGGTTAAGCTACCTTCTTTTTGATAACCTAAATCTTCTTTATATTCGGTTTGAAAGTTATATATATAAGCGTTTTCATCAGTGTTTTCACCATATTTATAACTTTCATTTTTGACTTTTGAAACTGTTACATTTGTCACTTCTGGCAGTGTTTGGTTACGTTTTCCATAAACATCGTTTTCAACTGATTTATACAATGAGTCCATAGCAAATTTTTCAAAATCCGTTTGATAGTTTGAGTAGACAAATTCTTTGCCGCCAACATCATTTTTACTGATTTTATTATCTAGGTTAAAGAAGTCAGCGATAAACATTTGAGCGACTAATGAAGCATATTTTTCTTCGTCTACTTCTTTTTCGTTTAAGGTTTTTTCAAGTTCTTTGAACAGTTTTTTGTAATAAGCTGTAGCGTTATCTTTTAGGGTATATCCATAAGCTTTAATATTAGCTAGTTCTTTTACTTCTTTAGTCTTAGTTTCTTTATTAGTTAATTTTCCAATGGCTAAAAAAGTGCCGGCGATTATTAATATTAATAATATAATTACGATAGCTATTCTTTTAACATTTAATTTACGTTTCTTTTTCATTTTTGCCCTCCTTTTATTACTTCATCTGATTCTTTGGTTTTCTTAATTAAATCATGAACAATTATATCATTTGATACAGCAATTTCTTTTTCAGCTTTTTCTGTATATTTAGAGATATAATCTTTACTAATAACGGAAGCTTCATCAAAGACGATGGCTTGTCCATTTTGATTATCATAATACATTTTATCAGTTATCCAATTGCCATTTGGAAATACAACGTAGTGCTCATCAGATGAGAAAATATCTTTACCTAAAGCATATTCATCATAAATACCAAGCATATTACCTAAGGTTGGTAAAACATCATACATACCGGTAATAGTGGTTATTTTTTTGTTGATTTTTTTTCTTAAATTTTCATCTTTGGTCCAAATGATAAATGGTACTTTACGATTTAATTCATAGTCATATTTAGTATACTCTTTATATTCTGGATCAGATGGTGATTTTTTCGAATCGGTTTTTGGATCATAATTATAGTAATAATCATATTCTGATTTTTTGACTTTGGCATCATGGTCACCATAAATGACTAAAACAGTATCTTCAAGTAATCCTTCTTTATCTAATTCATCGACAAACTGTCCAATTGCTTCATCAGCATAATGAGCTGTTGTGAAATATTTTCCTAATGTTGTATTAGTTAAATAATCGTTAGTTACTTCAGTTTTTTGACCGGTTATTTCATCTGTTTTGGTATAATGATAGGTTAAATCTAAGTCTGTTTTATCTTCGAGGCCTTCGAAAGGTGTATGATTAGTAAGCATGATTAATAGCCCATAATATTTATCATGTTTTTCTTTAATTTTTTTTATTTTTTGAACAGATTGTTTAAAGAAAGATTTATCGGAAAGTCCTAGACCAATATTTTCATCTAATTTATAATCTTTATCATAGTAATAGAAACGGTCATAGCCTAACTGTTTATGCATAACTTCCCTATTCCACATGTTTCCCTTATTGGCATGCATACTGAATACATAATAATCTTCTTCTTTTAAAAATTTTTGAATTGATGGATACTGTCTATCCCAATAACTTACGAATACAGTTCCACTACTTGCAGGAAGTAATGAGGTACTATATGTAAATTCAGTATCACTACTTGTTCCAACGCTTTCTTGGGAATAAAAGTTTGAAAAATACATGCCTTCTTCAGCTAATTTTTTTAAGTTAGGAGTTATGTCTTTTCCATTAATTTTAGTATTTAATAAATAATTTTGAATACTTTCAGCGTGGATTGCAATGACATTTTTTCCTTTGAAAATATCGGTATACTCATTGGTTTCATCTTTATTTGGGTTTTCTTTATAGTAATCACGGAATTCTTTAGCAGCTTGGTCATAGCCAAATAAAGGGCTTATTTGCGGTTTTAAGCTAGCAATTAAATCATTTCCTTGATAAACATAAATACCGAATTTCATAACAACATATTCTCTATTCCACTGTTTATATAGTCTGCTTATGTCTGTTCCAGTTAAAGTTGATACAAAGAAACCTGTTACAATTGTCGCAGCTACTAAAACTTTTAAAACACTTACTTTTAGTTTATTTTTGATTTTTATTTTACTATAGTAGCCTTGTTTTAAAAGTTTACGGTGAACAAATATTAAGGTGAGTGGAGCCCATATATAACAAAAGTCTTTTAGTTCCATGATTGTTTTTAGGGCGCCGGTAACGCCACCTAACTGAAGTGAAGTGGCTAATAGCGAAAATGATGTGAATGAAACATAGTTTGTATAATAAATTGAATTTATTAAGCACACCATGGTTAAGATAACCGACCAGGTTAGAAAATATTTAAATCTATTTTTAGGTTTAAAGGCATAGGCAAAAGCCCCAACAAAAAGAATAAAAGCAAGGTCGGCAAGGATTGGTGAAATTGCGGTATAATTTTTTACTGTAAAAAATCTAATTAAAGAACTATTAATTAAAGAAGTGATAATAAAAACTGAAAATAAAACATTATTTTTGAAAAAGTAAATGACATTATTTTTAGATTTTTTTATGACATCAATTAATTTTTCTAAGAATTTTTTCATACTCCACCTCAATTACTTCTAACATTATAGCACGTTTTTTATTGAACAACAAATTAAAAGTGACTTATAAAAAGTCACTGACTATTACCTTTAATACTTTATAAGATTATTTTAATCTTTTCAGTACTAGTAGTCTGGGGGTGAGTATATACCGGTAATATATATATACCCACTAATTATTATTGACTTTTTTTTCTTTTTTATACTGCTTATATGCATTATATTCATCAGCGTTTAGGGCAATCCCCATAACGAAGATATATGAGAGTATATATATCCAAATCATCATGGCGATTATACCTGATATACTACCATAAAATAAAGTATAGTTGGCAAGATGAGATACATAGTATGAATATATATAAGTTGTTACTAACCAACATAGTGTTGTAAATAGTGCTCCTTTATTCATGAATTTACTAGCAATTTTTTTATTTGGTGATATGGTATAAATTATTTTTAAAATCCAAAAGATCAAGATGAATGCGATAGGCCATTTTAAAAGGACAAAGACAAAGTAAATATGATTTTTAAACTGGTTTAACATGCTTAGTTTCATAAGTTCGTCTATAATAATATTACCATAAGCTAATACTACTATGATGAAGACAAAGAGGAACATTAGTAAAATTATCATAAATAAAGCTTTTACTCTATCTTTGATATAATCACTGGTTTTGATACCATATAATTCATTTGAAGTAATTATAATGGAATAAGTACCGTTAGAAACTAAGATAAAGCCAATAATCATGAAAAATATGACATTGCCTGTAATATGACTTTCTTCTATAAAGGGAATCATTATTTGCATGATACTGTTTGGAATTAATTTTTCAATAATGTCCATAAACGGTGGAGCGATATAAAGTATTTTGGAGCCAATATATCCATATAAAGTTAAAAGTGGAAAGATAGATAAAACTAGAAAAAAGGCGAGCTGACCAGGCAATATTTTCATTTCTGGTCTTGTGATTAAATCTAATATTCTTTTTAAATAAGATTTAAGCATATAACTCTCCCCTTTTTATTTTTTTATTTCTTCTTTATTACTACGCATATCTAATGTAGCTTCATTTATAGCATCATCAATAGTTTTTATTTCATCATTAATCATACTATATCCAATGGCTGCTCCAAAGCCATGTGATAGTTCTTTAAATTCTTTATTTAATTTTCTAATATAAGTAACAATGGTCTTTTCATCGTGTCCGATGACAAAGATTAG
Organism: uncultured Bacilli bacterium; assembly: GCA_944329385.1. Taxonomy (GTDB): domain Bacteria; phylum Bacillota_I; class Bacilli_A; order RF39; family UBA660; genus Coprosoma. Next base: position 19,566 of record CALVIE010000010.1, read on the forward strand.
AAACTCATTACCGCTTGTTCTTAGCATTTCACTGTTACTTAGCTGGTGATTTATTAAAATTCCTGCAGCTTCGACAATAACTTTGTCACCTTCAGTATGACCGAAGTTATCATTAATGTAGGCTATATTATTTAAGTCAACAATGATTACTGATTGTGGATATGCTTCGCTTCTATCCCATTTTTCAATATTGTCATTTAAGTAATTTCTATTTTTTAATGATGTTAAACCATCAATATATCTTAGTTTATCAGTTTTTGATAGTTTACTGTTTATATCTTTCTTTTTATGAAGAATAATTTTAGTAATGATAAAGGCAACTGCAAGTAAAATGATGGCAACTGAGCTTAAAATTAACTGCAGATATTTATTATTATTATTTGATAAAAGTAAATCTTTATAAGCGTAATTTATCATTTTTTTAGGATTTATAAATGATAAATAGAAATCAAAAAATTCATTTAGATTTTTATTTGTTTTAGTAATATATCCATAGTTATTATTAATGTCAATAGTGTTTATTTTTTTAAAGTTTTTAAGCTCTTGTCTAACATAATAATCATAGGTGTATTCATCAATGGCAGCGATGTCATCTGGTTTTATGTTATTAACTAAGTCTTTAATATTATCATATAGTTTAGTTTTTATGCCATTTTCTTTTAAATGTGAAGCAATTTTACTGTTTTTTATAGCAATAATTGTTTCATTTTTTAATGATGAAACATTATTTACTATTAAACTGGTATTGCTATTGGCAATAATAGCTACTTTACTATCATAAATGGGAATGGATTTATGGGCATTTGAAATTTTTTGACTAAAGTTATCAAAGACTAAATCAAGTTTATTTTCGTTAAAGTCTTTTAACATATTTTGAATAGATGAATATTGTTTATAGTCAATTTCAATGCCTGCAGATGAGGCAAAATTATTAATTATTTGATGGTTAAATCCTTTTAAGGTACCACCGACGGTAATATCATAAGGGGCATTAGTGACGAAGCCTACGGTGTATCTACGACTTCGAAAGTCAGTTTGTGTTTTTTCTGTAATTTCTTTGTAGTTAAAATAATTAGTTGCGAAGGCTTGGTTTAAGGAGTCTTGGTAGTTATTATTTTGCCATTTATTTAAGTATTTGGTTATTATGTTATTTAATTTATCATTATTTCCTAAGGTGATGACATAGTTTATTTGGTATTCTTCTATGTTATAGGCAATATGCATATTTTCTTTTAATATGTTTTCTAAGTAATTTAGTCTTGGCAAAACAATCGCATTTACTGTTTTATTTTGTAAAGCCGATAGTAATTGTTCATTTGTTTCAAATTCTTTATAAGTAATATTTGATGAACCATTTAAATATTCGCTTAATGTTTTTGAAGTGTTTTTTATGGTTCCAATTATTATATTTTGAATTTCACTAACATCTGTATAATGAATTTTTTCGTTTGTTATTAATATATAGTTATCTTTAAATAAAAGAAGGTCATCTTTTTTTAAGTTTTCCTTGGTTACTAGTGAATATTCGGCATTTATTTGCTGCTTTTTTTCATATGATATTTTGTTGAATTCTAAGTTAGTGTCTTTTTCTAAGTCGTTTAAAAAATCAAAGAAAATCCCGTTGCCATTATTACTAATGATTGGAATGTTATTTAAAATGTCAAAATCAATGACATTATTTTTATTATTTTCAATCCATCTTTTTTCCATGACTGTTAGGGCTGTTTTTTGATCTTCTTTAGTAAAAAAACGGACGATGCCGATGACAGATAGGAGTAAAACAACGATAATTATGGTTACTGCGATTTTTTTCTTCACTGCGCTACCTCATTTCCGTATACGAAATCATCTTTTGTTTTACTTTTATAACCAGATAATGGATATTTTTCATTTTCTTCTTCGGTGTCTATTAGAACTTGAATATCATAGTACTGTTTATCTTTATCTTTAATTTTTTCTAAAATTATATCATCTAATGCTTTGGCATCTTCTACGTTCATGTCAGCAGAAACTTTTATAATAAAGTTTAAAATGCGTCCTTCATTATGGTAGGTTACCGTTTCAACTTGTTTATTTTCTTTGATAGTATTTTCAATGTCATCTATAGTAGATGATGAAATTTTATGTTTTTCTATATTATCTAAACGATCACCATATTTGTTATTACTAAAAACTGGAACGATAAAAAGCCAAATAATAACAATTAGAAAAACTAATAAGAAAATTATTCCGCCTATTAAACATTGTTTTTTATGAGTATTTATAAATTTTTTCACTTTCAATCACCTCAAATATTATACTATATTTTATTTTTATTTTCAAACGATGATGTATGGATTTTCTTTGGTGCCAGAACCGTTTGTTATTTTAGCGTTATTACTTATGGTTATTACTGGTCTAATATTATATTTTTCTTCAAAAGATGCGGTTTTAATTAACCCATTTTGAATTATGTAAATATTATTATCAGAATTTAGGATATATTCGCTTTGATTATTTGATGAAAAGTCAGCTAGGTAATTGTCTTCTAAACAATTTTGAGTGGTGCAGTTTAAGTTATTTGATGCATTTAAATAGTCATTTATGGTTAGTAGTCCAACTTTAAATTTTATATAGTTTTGACAAATATTTTGATCATAAGTTAGGCAATATTCTTTTGATATTATATTGTTTATTTTTAATGTTTTTAAATAATCTTGATTTAAATAATTATATAAAGATGAGTTTTGAAAGTTTCTATTTTCATCTTTAATGATGGCGTCTACTTTATCATTACTAATAATTTTTAAAGATCCATCTTTATTTATGCATAATATCCGCCATAATGTATTATTTATTTTTAGGTAATTGTCTGGGTCTTTACCTTTAAATATACCATTATAAGCTTTTAAGAGAGTTTTTTTTTAGAGTTTTGATAGATGAGCTGTTTTAGATTCATGGCGATATTTGTTTCTTCATCGCTATATGTATATTGATAGCTTTTGGTTTCATCTTCATATTTGATAATGACATTTCCATCTAGATTTTCTTTACTATTACGTGGGTCTTTTACTTCATCATTAGTAATATATCCTTCGTCTATTAAAGTTTTTACAGGAAGCTGATATTCAGCGTCATCTGGAAGGGATGATGCGTTGTCAATACTCCACTTTTTAGCAGCTTTTATAATAACATCGACTTGGTCTTGATAAGTTTGTTCTCTTGCATTTTTAATTACTGAGTTAATGGCTGGGTAGACAACTAGAGCTATGAGAGCTAAAATTGCGACAACGGCAATTAATTCTATAAGTGTGAATGCTTTATTTTTCATTATATCACCTATTATAATTATAGTGCACTTAGTGTTCAAAGTCAACTAACACGTGGTATAATACATTTAGAAATTTTGAGGTGGTTTGATGAAAAAATGTGAACTATTAAGTCCGGCTGGTGATATGGAAACGTTGGTGGCGGCAGTTAATAATGGTGCGGATGCGGTTTATATAGGCGGCAAAATGTTTGGAGCAAGGGCTTTTGCGAAGAATTTTTCTCGCGAAGAGTTAATTGATGCTTTAAAATACTGTCATTTATATGGAGTTCGATTATATGTAACGGCAAATACTATTATATTTGAAGATGAAATTGAAGATTTTTTAGATTATATAAACTTTTTATATGAAACTGGAGTTGATGCTGTTATTATGCAGGATCTTGGAATGATTAGTTTGGTTAGAAAATTTTTTCCTGATTTGGAGATTCATGCATCAACACAAGTAAATTGTTATAATGATGAGAGTTTAAGTTTACTTTTTAATATGGGCGTTAAAAGAGCGGTTTTAGCTAGAGAGATGAGCATAGATGAAATTTTAGCTTTGAAATGTCCTATTGAGAAGGAAGTTTTTATTCATGGTGCTTTATGTGCGTGCTACAGCGGTCAATGTCTATTTAGCAGTTTAAATGGTGGACGAAGTGGCAACAGAGGGAAATGTACAGGTAGTTGCCGACTTAATTATGAAATTTTTAATAATGGAAAATTAGAGAAAGGATATTTTCTTAGTACTAAGGATTTATGTACAGTTAATCATATTAAAGATATTTTAAAGGCAAATGTTGATAGTTTAAAGATCGAGGGAAGGATGAAAAGTCCTAGTTATGTGGGATATGTGACTAGGGTTTATAGAAGAGTTATTGACGATTATTATTTAGGCAAAGAACCGGTAATTACTAAAGAAGAGATGGTTAATTTATATAAGTTATTTAATAGAGAATTTACTAATGGATATTTGTTTAATGATGATATTTATAATATTAAATCTCCTAATCATTTAGGTTATCCACTTGGTCAAGTAATTAAAGTAGATAAAAGTAAAATTTATATTAAATTAACTGATGATTTACACCAAGAAGATGGAATTAGGTTTTGTGATAGTAAAAAAGGAATGAATGTTAATAGGCTTTATAATTCTAATGGGTTACTTGTGAATCATTTAGTTAAGGGAGAGGTTGCAATTATCAATAATAAAATTAATTTGAAGAGTATGGATAAGGTAAGTAAAACGCTTGATTATTTATTAGTAAATGATAAAAGTCCTTTGAAAAAAATACCAATTAGTTTTAAACTAGATGCTCGTGCGAATGATTATTTAAAGTTAAGTGCTTCTGATGGAGTTAATGAGGTTTTTGAAAGGTCAATTTTGCTTGATAAAGCGAAGTGCAAAAGTACTAGTAAAGAAGAGATTTTGTCAAAATTAAATAAATTAGGTTCTACTCCATTTTATTTGGATAAATGTGAAATTAATATTGATAATGCTTTTATTCCAATGAAATTTTTAAATGATTTAAGGCGTAAAGTCTGCGAGGAACTTATTTTAAGAAGATATGGGGTTAGAAAAAAAACATCATTTAAGTACGAGAAAAGTTTTAATGATAATTTTGATTTAAATTTTAGTGTTTTAGTTAGAAATGAGAAGCAACTTAAAGCGTTTTTAGGAATGAGAATTTATACAGAAGATTATGATTTATATAAGAAATATAGGAAATATGATGTATATTATAAATTACCTAGAATTATGAGTTATTATCCTAATTTTAAAAGTGAAAAGTTACTAGTTAGTGATTTAGGTTCTATTTACAAGTATGCGAATGATAATTATGTTATTACGGATTATCCTTTAAATGTATCTAATAGTGAGTCAGTTAAGGTTTTAAAAAATTTAAATGTTAAAATAGTTACTATTTCTTTAGAAGCTGATTTTGAAGAGATTTTAAAACATGTTTCAGATATTGAAAGGGTTGTTTATGGTAGAGCTGATTTAATGATTTTAAAGAAATTTACTAGTGGTGAATATTTGAAAAAAGATGATTATTATTTTCCAATTATACATGGTAAATATACTACAATTTTGCATCATGAAAATATATGCTTGAACAAAGTTGGAAGAATCATTTTATATGATGATGATATTTCATCTTTGAAAAAATTTTACAACATTTAAAACTCCAAGGAATAAACCTTGGAGTTTTAGTTAATCTCTTAATTTGCTGAAATGATCAAAGTCTGATTCTCTTAAAGTAAATTTATAAAGTGTTCCTTCATGGATAATTACGAATACACTTTCGTAGTTTTCTCTAACTTCAAAGTAAAGGATTGGTGAATGTAATTCTTCTTCAACGTCTACTAAGTCATTAAAGTTTTTAACGTTAATAACATCGTATTTATCAATATCTGGCATGTTATGAGTTTCTGCAATAATATCAGCATATTCTTTTAATATTTTATTTAGTGCTAGAACATATTCTGATTTTCTTGTTACAGCAAGTAAGCTCTTAACTAATATTTTGAATATTACAAGTGAAACTATTAGAACAACGGCACCAATTATTACTAATGGAAGGTTAATTTCTTTACTATTATTTCCTGTTTCATAAATAGTATTTGAACCATGATTTACATAATTTGGAACAATGTTTATTGTTTGTTTTAGTAATGGTATTTCTAATGTCATGGTATTTGTATCGTTAAGTTCTTTTTCAGCTTGACCAGCTAGTCCGGCAGTAATATTAATATTCATGCTTAAGTCTACTCTAGCATCAATTGATAAACCATACTGTTCACGGAAATCGGTCATTATTTGATTATATTGATTATAATCTAAGCTAACAGTTTTATTGATGGTAAAGTTTTTACCAGAACCTGCTTGATTAGCTTGGTTAGCAACTGGATATGCTTTTGACCAAAGTTCAACATCTTTTCCTTCTTCGTTTTGGTATAAGCCTTTGGCCGTTGCGATAATTTCATAATTATAGCTATAATCTAAGTCTTTAGTACTTTGAAATTCATAAGTAGCATCAACATCAATATGATCAATTAAAGATGTGATATATTGTTTATTCATCCCAATGTATGGTGTTGTGAAAAAGCTATTGTCTTTTAAATATACTTTATAATTTAGGTTAGAATTATAGTTATATGAGTATAATTCTTTTTGACTTGCTGGGTCTGGATTTAGGCCTTTGACAATTGAAACAATGGAAGCAATCATAATGGCTATAACTGCAATTAATAGACCTACTCTAACCCATTGTTTTAAAATTATTTCTGTTTCGTTTTTTTGTTTCATTTTATTTTCTCCCCTTCTTATGATATTGCACCACTTAACCATACTGATGGATAACCAATATATGGTATGACAAATGATACTTTTCCTATTACATCTTCCATAGCTACTTCAGTAGCATCTATTGTATTATTATGATCTCCTTTGGTAATAAACATTTTATTACCATTTTCATCATTGGTGATGTCATTGATTCGGTGAACTACGTATTTAGTTCCACTTACGAACTGTATAATGTCACCTTTTTTTAATTTATCTTTTTCGGCTGTATTTAATTTATTTATAACTACGGCATCTCCTCTGTTGAATGTTGGTGACATACTTCCTGATAAGACAGCAATTGGCTGATATTTGAATAAGCCCATAACAAATCCAGCTAGCAAGGCTATAAAAGCAAATACTGGGACATATACGACGGGGTTATATTTACGTCTTTCTCTTTTTGACAGTCTTTCTGATTTATTTATATGAACATAATTCATATAAACATAAACAGATAGTGGCAATATAACTCCAACTATAGCTGTGGCAAACCAATCTAGGCTTGGAATGATTGGTACAATGAATGGTGGAACTGTAACAAACAGTTTATAAATTATAGAAAATCTAACTCCACCTATATATACCAAATATGTACAGATTGCACTTTCTAGAATTTGTGGTATTAAAGTTGTTGATGTATAAATAAATCCATCTTTTATTGTTTTAAAATTATCTAAAAAGGTTGAATAATTTATACTGAACATAGTAAATAATATTGTTATTAAAATAAAATTTATAACTTTTTTCTTTTCATTTTTTACTAATGCGGTTCTAATAAATTCTTGGAAAAAGATTAATCCGACAAAGCTCCATAAGTTTTTAAGGATGCTGAACATATCTTTCGCATATGGTGTTCTTTCAAAACCAAATACTAATCCAAGTAAGAAATAGACAATAATATAAATGATTAATGCAATAAATAAACTTTGAGTTTTATCTCGCTCTCCCTTAACTCTAATTGTGGCATCTTTGCTTAAAAAAACAGCGATGATGCACATAATTATCCACATTAATGGATGAATTATTTCATTATAGTATTTGAGATTTAAGGGACTTATAACAAAGACGTTTAAAATCAAATATATAATTAGTAAACTATATATTATAAGATTTTTTTTCATAAACATACCCCTTTTTTATAGTTTTTCCTTACTATCTTACTATTATGAATTATAACATATCATTTAAAAGTTTACAACCGGATATAATAAAAAAGTTATTTTTTGACATATTTCATTTTACATTATGATAAATTTATTTTAAATAAATATCAGATTTTCTATAGAAAAAAGCTCATTATTGAGCTTGTACATAATTTAAAGTTACTTTTAAAGTAGCAGTTTTTTCAAAAGCATTCTCGTTTCCTTCTTCTTTATCAACAAATTCGGCTTTGATTATTAAATTTGCTGTGCCGTTTTCGGCAGGTAAAACATTTGTCCCTGGACTAGTGACAGTATATTTTATATTTCCGTCTTTGCTTATGGCAGTTATGCCATCAGGCTGAACGTCAACATCAGTACCTGATAATGTCATACTATTTAATACAGCTTCTATGTTACCTGCGTTAACAATTGGAACGGTGAATGTGACAGTATCACCTGGGCTTACTACTTCAGCGGTAAATTCTGCTGTTAAGCCTCCTTTTTCTACAGTTATATTTCCAGTTGGAGTTGTACCCATAGTACTTCCAGTTTGGTAGCTAGCACCAGTTTCTTGAAAATGTACATCCCATCTAGATGAAATAGCCGCACTTCCGTCAATATTTAATTGCTGGGCAAAGGCCGCATAACCTACTGTCATGACTAATACTACTGCAAGTAGTGAAATTATTAAAATGTTTTTTTGTTTTTTCTCCATTGCTATCCTCCTATTACTATATTTATAATATACCAATTTTAAAAAAATATTTCAATAAAAATAAAAAGAAAAGCTTTAAAACTTTTCTTATTTACACAAACTATGCTTGAGTTGCTAGAGTAGTTACAGAAATGCTTGAAGTAGTAACTGTTCCAACACTTTCAGCATCTTCATCAAATGTAGCTGTTACAGTCATTGTAGCAGTTTCATTTTGGTTAAGAGTTGTTGGAGTTGGTGCAGTAACTGTGAAAATGATATTTCCTTCTTGAACAATTAAATCAGCAGGATTAGTGTCAGGTCCAGCAGTTTTCAAAGCTACTTTCGGTGTAGCTAAATTAGCTGCAATATTACCACCATTTTCAATTGTTAAAGTGAATACCACACTATCTCCTGGTTGGTTTAATGTAGCTGTAATGTTAGCTGTTGAATTATCTTCAAAACTAATTTGTCCAGTTGGAGCAACAGTTCCTCCTGCTCCTGTGTGTGGTGTCCAAGTAGAGGTGTCATCTGTTTTAAAATGAACATCCCAAGTTGATTCAATTGTTGCTGTACCAGTGATATTTAAGGTTTGAGCGAATGCGGCATAACCTACTGCCATAACAAATACTACTGCAAGCAAAGCTCCGATTAACGCATTTTTGTGTTTACTTTCCATTTTTCTTCCCTCCTATAATATTCTAAGTAGTTTCTCTACTCTATAATGATGATACCATAAGTTTAAAAAGTATGCAAGGACTAAAAAAAGAAAAACTAAAATGTTTTTCTTCTTTACACAAATTATGCAGTTTGTGTAGCCCTTGTAGTAACGTTAATTGTTGAAGTAGTAGTATCTCCAACGCTTTCTGCGCTATTATCAAATTGAGCAGTTACAGTCATTGTAGTTTCAGCGCCACCAGCAAGTGTAGAAGACTCTGGTCTAGTAACTGTGAAGATAATATTTCCTTCTTGAACGATTAATGGATCTACGTTAGTGTCTTCAGCAACTTCTGAGATAACTGGGTCTGCTAAAGAGGCCTTAATTGTTCCATCGTTTTTGATTGTTAAAGTAAATTTTACTGTATCTCCTGGTTGATTTAATGTAGCATTAATAGTAGCTGTTTGTCCAGTACCATCAAATTCAATAGTTCCAGTTGGAGCTGCAGTTCCGCCAGCACCAGTAGTTGCATCAATTACTCCTGCTCCTGTAGTTTTTGTTTTGTCATAGTGAATATTCCAGTTTTCTTCTTGTTCAGTAATAGTAGCTGTAGGGTTAATTGTTAAAGTTGTCGCGAATGCGGCATAACCTACTGCCATTACTAATACTACTGCAACTAAAGCTACAATCAAAACGTTTTTGTGTTTACTCTCCATAATTTCCTTCCTTCCTATAATATTCTAAGTAGTTTCCCTACTCTATATTGATGTTAACATATTTTTTTAAACAATTCAAGGTGCTTTAAAAAAAAATATTGTATTTTTTTATTTGCCTTTATTTTTAAGATGTTTTAAGGTGTAAAATTATGAAAAGAAAAAAGCTCTTTTGAGCTTTAAGCTTGAACATATCCAAGAATCATTTTTAATGTAGCTGTTTTATTTTCAGGGTCGGTTGTATAGTTTTCATCAAATGACACAGTTACAGAAAAAGTTTTTGTTTGTTCGCTTTCTATAACATCATCTTTGGCAATATTTGAATAAGTATATTTTATGGCATCATTTTGAGAGTTATCAAAGATAATGGAATTTAATTTTGCAGATATATTTCCGCTGTTTTTGACGGTTATATTATATGTAACTGCACTTGATGGAATCATTAAACTAGCTTCAAAGTTTGCACTTAATTTATCATTTCCAACAGTGGCAGAAATATTTTTTCCTTGATTGATTTCGCTAGCAACTTCAATATTTTCAATATGAACATCCCAAGTTGAAGATATGGATGCTGAAGATGTGATATTCAAATTTTGAGTAAAGGCGGCAAAGCCTATGCCCATAACAAATACTAAGGCTAATAATATTAAAATTAATGATGACTTATGAGATTCTTCCATATTTATCTCCCCTATTCTTTTATTAATATATCATATATGGGAAATTTTTTCAATCTTTTTACATTTTGAGTTTCGGTTTTTTACGAAAAAAATTATGAAAATTTTATTAAAATAAATAATCTTTAAAATTTTGGATAAA
>CALVIE010000011.1 GCA_944329385.1 uncultured Bacilli bacterium
AAATTATCTGATGTACTTTGATTAATTGGTGAAATATTTAAATTCGTAGGTTCCACTACGTTCATATTATCAGCCAAGCCTTCTGATACTGGTGAAACTTCACCATTTAAACTATCAGATATATTTTGATTAACTGGTGAAATATCTAGATTTTCTATATTTTCATTTGCTATTTTAGGCATACTTGTCCAATCATCTACAGAGCTAGAAGAGGCAGTATTAACATCAGTAACTTCATTTACAGGTTCATCTTTAACTTCTTTATTTACTTTTGGCTCCTCTTTCTTATCATTTTTTCGTTTATCAGACAAATACCCTATCAAAGCTAAAATAATCAAAACTATAACTAAGCCTACCCAAAACATCCAATTTGAAAACAAACTCATAAAACTCGCTCCTCCTTATTCTAAACAAATCATAACACGTTTTAAAAATCTTTTCAATATTATTTTTCTAAATAATCCGCACCTTTAAAAGGTTCATCAAAAAGTAATCCTTCAAAACCACGCTGTCTTAAAACTTCATAAACTACTATAGCTACTGTATTTGAAAGATTAAGTGCCCTAACTTTATCAGTCATTGGAATTCTAAGACACCTGTCTAAATGATCTTTTAAAATTTCCTTAGGAATTCCTGTACTTTCCTTTCCAAATACTAAATAAATATTCTTTTTTTTATCACTATAATCAAAATCAGAATGTGGTTTATGACCATAACGTGTTAAAAAGTAAAATTCTCCCTTATTCTTACTTAAAAAATCATCAAAATTTTCATATACTGTATAATCACACTCATCAATATAATTCGCGCCACTTCTTTTAATAACTTTTTCATCTAAACTAAAACCTAATGGTTTTATCAAATGAAGTTTAGTATTACTAGCCGCACAAGTTCTCATTATATTACCCGTGTTTTGCGGGATTTCTGGTTCATACAAAACAACATTAAGCATCATCAATCACCCAATTTTTAATAATATTTTCTAATCTTTTTATAGAATAGTTACTAACACCATTTAAAACTAAAGTAACCCTGCCTTCATCAAAAAAATATAAACTAGCATCAGAAACTGTAATTTGATTTTTTATCTTACCACTGCCAGAATAGTCTTTCAAAAATTCATAAAAACTATCCATACTTACTCCATCCATATTCATATAAAGAACATCATCGTTTAAATCTAATTTTTTAATTAATTCTTTAAATTCATCTTCAAAATCCTTAATATTAGAATTTTTTCCAGAAGAAACATATAATATAAGCCTCTGATTTTCCATAACATAATTAGAAATTTCTTCGCGTTTAATCTCTCTAGTAACTTTTGTCATCACAGAATTTTGAGCATAATACTCTTTAGTTGTAATATACCAATCTCTAATATAAAATACTGCTATAATAGTAACCAAAAAAATAATAGCTAAAATAACATAATTCTTTAAAGGTATTTTTTTCTCCATCCTTCGACCTCCTTCCAAGATTAAAGCTCATCTTCTACATCAATATCTTCTAACTTAACATCTGGTAAAACAATTCCTTTTTCTTCACAAATTCGCATAAACTTTTCTCTAAAAGCCGCACATTCTTTTACTCTACTATCAGGATATATTCGTTTACTGTCACGTATCGCAATATAAACATCCGCTATTCCAACTTCAGTTTTATTTTCAAATAAAGCATTTGAAAAAGCACCCGATAACACAGATAATGAAACATCTGGGTACATTGCAGAAAGACCATATACCCTTTTGTATTGACTAGTCGCATCAACAATAGATTCCATAAGCAAACGCGTAATAAAACCATTATTAATCATTTTAATTCCTGTTTTATATTCAATTCTCGGAATTGTTCCCATTAAAATTTGAATAGTCGCCTCTCTATCAGGCTCTAAAACATCAATCCTATCGAAACGTCTTAAAAATGCCCTATCTCTAACAATATAAGTTTCATATTCTATAGTCGTAGTAGCTCCAATTGCTTTAATATCTCCTCTATCCAAAGCTGGTTTTAAAATATTCGCTAAATCCATTGGACCATCAGAAGCTCCACCAATCAAAGTATGTACCTCATCAATAAACAAAATCGTTTTAGGTGCTCTTTTAAGTTCTGATACAATCAAATTAGTCACAGACTCCTGCTTTCCATTAACTGTCATCATCCCACGCATCGTTGAAGTATTAATTTTAAAAATATTAAAACCTTTAAGGGCATTAGGAACATCGCCCCTTTGAATTTTATAAGCAATACCTTCAACTATCGCCGTTTTACCAATACCGGCCTTACCAATAAGTAAAGCTGATTTATCAGGAGTAAGCAAAACTAAAATTGTTTTCTTAATCTCTTCTTCACGAGCTATTGCTGGATTTGTTACATACATTTTAGTAGTTAAATTTTCACAGTAATTTGTAATTATTGGAAACTCATTAGGATCCAAAGGCACAACATTATTAATCATATTATTTTCATTCATTATATCAACCCTTTATATAACCATTTTCTTTAAACTTTTCTACAATTTTACTATTATTTTTATTACCGTTTATTCTGTTATGTGTATCTTCTTCATCACCATCAGTAATAAAAATAGTTGTCGGTGTCCCAGTAATCGGAAATTCACTAGTAAGTGATGATTGCTCATTTTTAGATAACTTTGATAAATCTATATACTTAACATCTACATTATACTCTTTAATAATGTCATTTAATGTAATTTCATAGGATGCACACGCACTGCACGTACTAGAACCTATAAATAAAATAAAATCTTCTTTATTTTTAAGCATTTGATTAAACTCATCATAACTTATCTCATCATAAGTACTCTTCGAACATCCAGTAAATATAAACATTAATAAAAATAAAGCTAATATCTTTTTCATATACTCCTCCAATATACATTATATAACAAAAAGCACTAAAAAAAAAGCCATATAAAAAACAAAGCCAGAAAACTTTATTTTTTATGCACAAAAAGCTGATCATTAACCAAATAAATTGTACCATTTTCTTTCACAATTTCATCCGCATTTACTTTAAAAAATTTCATTAAATCATCAAACGTATCATTCTCTAAAGTAATATAAAATAAAACATCTTTTTTAGGAAGCATAATCTTTTGACCAGGATAAATAATATCTGTATCATTTAAACCATTTAACCTTAAAAGTTGACTAAAATCGATATTATTTGCCTTTGCAATCTCATAAATATTATCACCTTTTTTTACAGTATATTCCCTAAAATATGGATTTTCTAAAATCTTATTTGGTACAACAATAACTTCACCAGGAGTAAGTATACTTCCAACCATAATTCCATTTAAATTAGAAAGCATCTCTGGCGAAACTCCAAACTCACTTGCTACACTAGCCAAAGTATCACCACTTTGAACTTGATATACACTATACATATCTTCACCCCATCATATTATATGTTCCAAAACAAAAAAGGACTCTAATCATTTGAGCCCATTTTTTTCAAAATCACATCGTATATAACGCCAATACCAATCATCATACTAATTATTGAAACAATCATATTAATACCAGGAATTAAATTTAAAATAAACAAAATAGCAAGTCCAAATATTCCAACCACTAACATATTTATATCTTTATCGAAAAACTTTTGCCATAACTTATAACCAAGTAAATATCCTGCGAATACATTAGATAAGTACATAATTATAAAATATAAAGCAAGTAATATTAATGAAAGCGGAATACCAATACTCATCAAAAATAAAATGAAAATAATAATTGGTAAAACTATAACAAAAATAAGTCCTTTAGTAAATGTTTCTAAAGCTTTATTAAAATCAAATTTTTCATATTCTTTTTGTATTCTAACAAATATTTTTGAAGCTGCTAAACTCAAAACCGCAAAAACCAAAATAAGTGACATAAATGACCAAAACTTACCCATCACTACTGTCATTAAACTTTCTTCCTGACTAATCGCCTCAGTCTTAATAACTTTGCCTTTTATAGCTTCTTTATTAATATTCGCAACTGCGTCACTCGGATAAGATAAATTACCATTAATAACAGTATTTTTATCAATATTCAAATTAGTTCCATAAATTTTAACATTTCCAGCAATTTCTGCACCCTTAATCTTAATATTAGTACCATAAATACTAACATTTCTCCCAATCTTACCACTAATTTCAATATCTGCACCTGCAATAATTACATCTCTTTTTAAAGATGCATTTTCATCAATATCAATAACATTTCCAGCAATAAATGCGTCATTATTAATAGTACCCTCTATTTCAATAGAATTACCAGCCAAAGCCGCATATTCACTTTCGCCAGTAAAACTAACAGAGTTACCTAATAAAAAGCTAACACCATCAGCTTTACCACTAAAACTTGCATTATCACCTAAAACTGCCGATGACCCTTTCACATCATCCTTAATTTCTGCTGAATTATCAATATCACTTTTAAAATGATCAACCTCTTTAGCTAAAACTGACCCACTCATCATAAAAGTCATAACTAAAACTAAAAATATTTTCAAAAATTTCTTCATAACATTTCCTCCAATTAAATTTTAACATGAATAATAATACTTTGTAAATCTAATAAGTAATAAGCATATAATCTTTAGGCACTTCAAATAAATCTTTATCCACCTTTTTCATCAAATTATACTTAAAAAATACATTCCTAATTGCTCCGATATACCTAATATAAACCAAATCATCTCCATCAAAATAATATGTTGTTTCATCTCTATTATTAACATATTTCTCATAAATATAATTTTTACCAAATACTTTTTCTTCCCCAGTTTCATAACCTAAAGTTCTAAGAGCCTTCATATCATTTGGTAAAACCCCAAACGCATAATCAGTAACCGCACTTTCTTTCACATTATAATTTTTCATCAAAGGATCCAAAGTGTATAATTTACCATCTTTCCAAATATTAATCATCTTATTAGAACCATTAATCTCATAATAATACTTATCATCACTTCTAGCCATAATTATCTTTGTATCATCATTTTTATGAGTATTTCTATCCCAAAGTTCTACATAATAATTATTAGGATCAAAATCTTTAAAAAATAAATAAGTCTTTGAATCACCATCAGCTTTTTTAATAACTTTTGTTTCTACACCGCATCCTACTAATAGTAAAATCAAAAAACATAATACTAATTTTTTCATTTACTTCTAACCCTCAAAAACTCCGCAAATCCTAATAATATTTTTTTCTTTTCTATATCTAAAAATTCTAAATCAAGTATATCTTGAAAAGCTTTTTTAAATAAATCATCCATTTTACTATTCGCATATTCCTTAGCTCCAGATTTATCAAAAATATCTTTAATTTTATCCATATCACTTATTTTAATATTCTTACCATAATATTTTAAAAGTTCATCACTATATTCTGTATTTTTTACAAAAGCATATAAAATAGTTTGCTTAAACTCACTCGCATCAGAAGTAACTGATTTTCCAATATGTTTTTCATCACCATATATACCAATCAAATCATCTTTAATTTGAAAAGCAACTCCTAAACCCAGCAAAGCATCTTCTAACTTATGAATATCATTATCAGAAGCTCCACCTAAAATAGCTCCCAAACAGTAAGGTCCAACCACTGAATACCAAGCTGTTTTAAGCTTATATATTTCCATAACATGAGATTCTAAGTCATCTGAAACTCCAAAAAACTCCTCATAAAATGGCAAAATAACATCCACCATCTCACCCTCACAAGTCTTAATCGCTACACTGTTGTAATACTCTAGTATTCGGCCTAAATTTTCACTATTTTTATAATTTTGGGCAATAACCTGCAAGGCTAAATAAAAACCCATATCCCCTAAGCATAAAGCCATAGATGTACCAATATCATGGCGCTTATTTATAAAACTTTCATCACCTTTTATTTTATCACTGTAAAGTTTTTCATATTTTAAAGGAATTGTATCCATACCTCTTCTTTTATCCGCCTTATCAATAATATCATCATGAATTAAAATAGATGTTTGGAATAATTCTAAAGCTATACCTAAAGGTAAATACTTATCATCATCATTTCCAAAACTTTGATAACCTAAAGCAATTAAAGAAGCTCTTAAAAACTTGCCACCTTTATTACTAGAAACAAATTGACTCAAAGCTTCCTCTAAAAATCTATTACTATATCCTTTAACAAACAAATCATTATACTCTTCCATCTTTAAAACAAATTTATCTTTAACACTTAAATAATATTTTAAAAATTCATATAAAACTTCCATTCTTTTAACATCTTCATCTAAAATAAAACCAATTTTTTTATCATATAAATTTTTATCACTCAAAAACCATTTTAAAAATTCTTCACTATTTTTTAAAACAATAACCTTTTCATCATCATATTTTTTATTACTTATCACATAATCATTATTTAACAGTAACTCTTTCATATCAGACATACCCATTCCTCCTATAACAATTATACCTTAAAATAAACTTTTTTCATAATTAAAAAAAACGATAAAATAGAATCGCTAAATTATCGATTTTTTAACCATATCCTTGCCGGTCACCAGTAGACTCGATTTGATTACAAGAAGAACCATCTACATTACATCGATACAAATATCCTCTATATATTGAACCATCTATATATCTATTATCGCCATAATATAAAAATTCACTATTACCACCTATAAATCCAATTCCATGATTAGAAGCAGTAGATAATAAAGAAATACAAGATCCTCCTCCGGCATTACATCTATATAAATTGCCTTCATATACTGCGTCATTCAAATATCTATTTACAGCAAAAAAAACATAATCATTATTAGCATATATATGAGCAATAGTAGAACTAGATCCTGAAGTAGTAAATATATCATTACAAACGCCATTACTTGCATCACAACAATATAAAGTACCTTTATCAGAACCATAATGATTATTCTTTGCATAATATGCATACTGTCCCCCTAGTGCGACCAAATAACATGTATTATAAAGCTCATCTATCGCTCCTTGGACATCACTACTTTTTAAACCACTTGTTGTATTATTGTATGTCACATGATTAGAAGGAAAATATGTTACCGCACACACACTCACAGTTCCTGTTATTAAAGCAGTTAATATACAAATAAATATTCTATTTTTAAATACTTTTTTTATTTTATTTTTCATCAATATCACCTACTATAAATAAATTATAATAGATTTTCAATATCACTAATTATAAAGCACCCAAATAAATGCATAACAAATAGTAAAGGTTCAATTCTTGCTATTATTTTATTAAAGGGGCATTTTATGTACTTTAAAAGAATAAAAGATTTAAGAATTGACCATGATTTATACCAAAAACAAATAGCTAATTTACTTAAAATTACAAGGCAACAATATGGTTTATATGAAAGTGGCAAAAGAGATATACCTGTTGACCTATTAATTAAACTAGCTGATTTTTATAATGTCAGTATTGATTATATGTTAGGTAGAACCAAAAATAAAGAAGTAAATAAAAACTGAGGAATTACAAACCCTCAGTTTTCATTTTTTCAATATCTTCTGTCGATAAACCAGTTATTTTAGATATAACATCTACATCTAAACCAATTTCTAATGAATTTCGAGCTATCGCTAAAGCTTTTTCTTTTGAACCTTCTATATGACCTTCATCCTTAGCTTCATTAATATCAATCTTTTTCATCCATTCATCCATTTCATCTTTGTAATATGCACCTATAATTTCTTCATCTTTGTTTATATCATCAATTATCTTCGCCATAGCCTCTAAATCCTCATCTCCTTTAGCTAACTTCCAAACCTCATCTTTATTAGTAATTTGAAACATCACTAATACTTTTTCAATCTTTGAAAGTTCCTTACCAATAGTATAATACTTTTTCAAAGGATTTGCCATATTTATATGCACTCTTTTAAAATTTTCCTCATCCCTGTAAGTACCATCTTCACTTTTCATACTAAATACTTCAAACAATTTGTTTCCAAACGTCCTTATCATATTGAAATTAATCTGTAAAGTGACTGTGTCATCTACATCTTTACCTCTTTTATATTGCTCATAAGCTATTTTATGATGATATAAATTATTCTTACCAATAGAACTAAGTTTAAAAAACTTATTAGCTTCTATATTTATAATAGACCCATCTACATAAGCTAGTATATCCGTTATCATTCCCCTATCCCCCTTATTTCCTATAGGTAGCTCCGTATTTACAAAAACTAAATTTTCATAAATAAAACTTGCAGAAAAATCAGTTACCTCACTTATTATAAGTGAAAGTAATTTTCTAAAATTCGGATTTTGAACAATGGATTTAAATATTCGGTCATACATACTGTTCATATACTTATTTTCATCTATAATTGGTTTTTCTAATAAATTAGTCATATTTTCCTCCTTTGTTTACTCCTACATATATTAACATACGATATTTTTATTAAATTTCCTTTTTCTAAAACAAAAAAATTAGTTTTTTACGCTAATTTCTTTTCTAAAACCTTATAAACTATAAATAATATGATTGATAAAACAAGTACACCAAAACCACTATACAAAATTGGCTTAGTTAAAAAATCAGTAAGCGATGTCGCAAACATCGATAAATCACTTGCTCCAATCATTGAAACAAACAAACTAGGAGCTGTTAAAGCAATTCCAATAGAAACAAGTCCGGAAATAAGTAATGCCACACCTAAATTCACACACCACTCAAAATGTTTCCTTTTTAAAATAATCACTATAACACCACTAATAATTAAACAAACACATAAAATCACTTTAGTCTTTACTCCAAAAATCTCCTGTATTAATCTAATCTCCTCACCATAATCACTACCTAGAAGCTCACTAGAAGAAGGAATTACTTTTACAATATCTGGAAGTTGTTTTCTAACCTCCCTTAAAAATTTTTCTTTTTGACCATCATCAATTGATAAATCATTTTCTTTTAAAACATCATCTAAATTATCATCAATTAATTTATATATATCATCTTCTTTCAATACTTTTGTATCCTCACCATTTACTATATAATCGGTCATATTACCAACAGTATCCCCAATAATTTCCTTAGTAATATCAGAATCAATAATCTTATCAACCACCTCTTCTGATACTGAAAATTGCGAAGCTAAAAAGTACATCTCATCAATAACCTGAGCCACTCCATTACTTCCTTCTGTACTGCCACTATTTCGAATTTTATGTACCTCAGTTAAAATATCCGTTTTCTTCATATTATTTACTATGTTGTCCCGATTCGCAAACGCACTCACATTAAACACACAAATAATTAATACAACCAAAATTCCAAAAATCAAAGTAAATAACCCGGCTATAAAACTTTTCAAAAATTTCATAAAACCACCTCGTTATTAAAATTATAACACACCTTAATTTTTATTCCAAATTAACATTTTTATTGAAATATCTGTTATAATAAAAGCGGTGATATACATGAATCAAGTTGTAATTATTGGTGGCGGAGCCTCTGGACTAGTAACTGCTATAATAGCTGCTAGAAATGGTAAAGACGTAACCATTATTGAAAAAAATAACAAATGTGGAAAAAAACTTTTAATAACTGGTAATGGAAAATGTAACTTTTGGAATATAGATCAAAATATAACACACTACCACTCTACAAACAAAAATTTAATTTCAAATTTTATAACTGAAGAAAGAAAAAATAATGTTCTAAATTTTTTTAATTCTTTGGGCATAATCTATCAAATAAAAAATGGTTACTATTATCCATTCACAAACCAAGCTCTAACTATTTATAATGCTTTGCTTTTAGAATGTCAAAAACTAAATGTAAAAATAATTAATGATATTACTGCGGAAAAAATAATTAAAAAAGAATGCTTTATCATAAACCCAGATAAAGAAAATATTAAAGCAAAAAATATCGTTATTGCCTCCGGCGGAAAAGCTGCTCCAAAAACAGGTTCAACTGGAGATGGTTATCTTCTAGCCAAAAACCTAAATCACACCATCATTGAACCCCTTCCTTCGCTTGTCCAGTTAAAAGGAAATGAACCTTTTTTCAAAAACTGGAGTGGCCTTAGATGTGATTCAAAAGTAACCTTACTTATAGATAATAAACAAACAAAAACCGAAACCGGTCAAATTCAACTAACAGACTATGGCCTAAGCGGAATATGCATCTTTAACTTAAGTGGTCTTGCTGCCAAAGCCCTAAAACAAAATAAAAAAGTAGATATTCAAATAAACTTCATGCCATTCACAGAAAACCCTAAACACTACTTAAAAAAACTAAATAATACCTCCTATAAAAAAACTATCAGTGAACTTTTAGAAGGCTTTTTAAACTATAAATTAACAGACATAATCTTAAAAAAAGCAAATCTCAAAAGACATTTACACCTAAATACCTTAACAGATAAAGAAATAAATAACCTAATTAAAAATTTAACTGCTTTCGAAATAAATATTATAAATACTCATACCTTTGACCACGCCCAAGTATGCCAAGGTGGTATTCCTCTAACCGAAATAAATCCAAACACGCTAGAATCATTAAAAACCAAAAACCTATACTTTACCGGTGAAATAATTGACATTGATGGCGATTGCGGAGGCTATAATCTGGGCTGGGCTTGGATGAGTGCTATTACCGTAGGAAAGAATGTGAAATGATGCTTAAAATAAGACAAATAAAATTAACCATTAACCATAAACAAAATGAACTAACAAATAAAATATTAAAAAAACTAAAAATTAAAGAAAAAGACCTTATAAATTATCAAATAACTAAAAAATCCATTGACGCTAGAGATAAACAAAATATCATGTATGTCTATGAAATAAATGCCAATATTAAAAATGAAAATCAAATTTTAAAAAAACATATAAATGACATTTCTAAAGTCATAGACGAAACATACAAAATACCAAAACCAGGAAAAAAGCAATTAAAAAGTAAAATCATTATTGTCGGTAGTGGTCCTGCAGGCCTTTTTGCCGGATACCTTTTAGCTAAACTAAACTATAAACCTCTCATCATTGAAAGAGGCGAAGATATAGAAAACCGCACTAAAACTGTGGAAAACTTTTGGAAAACAAATAAATTAAATCCGAACTCCAACGTCCAATTTGGTGCCGGAGGAGCTGGAACCTTTTCTGACGGCAAACTAAACACTAATACTAAAGATAAATTTTTTAGAAATAAAGAAATACTTAAAATCTTTGTCAAACATGGAGCTCCAGAAGAAATACTTTATCTAAATAATCCCCACATTGGAACCGATATATTAAAAAAGGTTATTAAAAACATCATAAATGAAATTAAAAAAATGGGCGGAGAAATAAAGTTTAATACCTGCCTTACAAACATAAACACTAAAAATAATAAATTAATATCAATTGAATTCAATAATAAGCAAATTATACCTTGTAATCATCTAATCTTAGCTACTGGACATAGTAGTAGAGATACCTTTGAAATGCTTTTAAACAAAGGTTTAAATATCATCCCCAAACCATTTGCTGTTGGTATACGTATCCAGCACCCCCAAGCCTTAATCAATAAAGCACAGTATGGAAATGCCCACCTTCCCCCAGCTTCTTATAAATTAACCTACCAAACAAAAAATAAAAGAGGTGTCTATTCATTTTGTATGTGTCCAGGTGGATATGTCGTAAATGCCTCATCAGAAAAAAACACCCTTGCCATAAATGGTATGAGTAATCACGCAAGAGATAGTGAAAATGCTAATAGTGCCATAATTGTCACTATATCGCCCAAAGACTTTGGCTCCTTACCACTAGATGGTATTAAATTCCAAAGAAACTTAGAAACAAGCGCCTATCAAATAGGAAATGGAAAAATACCAATTCAACTATTTTCTGACTTTAAAAATAATAAAAAGACTGAAAAATTAAAAACAATTAAACCAATCTTTAAAGGAAACTATCATTTAACTAACATAAGAAATATCTTCCCAGACTATATAAATGAAGCCCTAATTGAAGGAATAACCCACTTTGGCACACAAATAAAAGGATTTGATAATAATGATGCCATTATAGCCGCCGTAGAATCCAGAACCTCATCACCAATCAAAATCCCAAGAAATGAAAATTTTACTTCAAACATTGAAGGCATATATCCTGCCGGTGAAGGTGCAGGATATGCTGGTGGTATAATGACCTCCGCTTGTGATGGCCTTAAAGTTGCCGAACAAATAATTCAAACATATAAACAAAAGGAGTAATCAAAACTCCTTTTTTGTAAGCACATTTTCAATAAGTTTAGGTAAATAATTCACCATAAATAATGGCACATTAAGTAAATTACCGTCATAACTTAAATTATCCATAGATAACCTTACCCTAATTTTAGGTTCAAATTTTTCATTATACTTTTTCAAACTAACACTTCCATGACTAAGTGCACTTTTTACCTCAATAGGAACAATTTCATTACAAATCTGTATCATAAAATCAATTTCATAATGTTCAAAAGTATAGTAATATACATCATTTAAAGCAAATGGGATTAAATTATTTAAAATATAATTTTCTGTAAAAGCACCCTTAAAATCAGTAAAAAGTTTATTTTTTGATGTAATTATTCTACTATCAAGACCAGCCATTTTCCTTAAAAGGCCAACATCATTCATATATATTTTAAAAGAACTTAAATCAGTATACCCTTTAAGTGGAAAAAAAGGCTTCTTTAAATTATATACTTTATATATTAAATTCGCATCATTAAGCCAGTTCAAAGCCCCCTCATATTCTCTGGCTCTCGCGCCTTCCTTCACTACCTGATAAATAAATTTTTTATTTTCCTTTGAAAGCTGAGAAGGAATTGAATTCCAAATAATTGAAACCTTATTTGCTTCACCCGCCGATATATGTTTAGAAAAATCACTCTCATAAGCCTTCAAAATATTATCTTGTAAATAATTCACTTGCTCTATATCCTTATTGTTGATCCAATTAAACACCACTTCTGGCATTCCACCAACTATAAAATAAATTTTAAGTTTTTCCTCTAACCTAGAAAAAAATAAAGAAGGAATATTATTAGGTGCATTAATACCATCCATATAAGCAATTAGATTTTCCTGTCCGTCTGCCCTTAAAAACTCTCTAAAATTCATCGGATACAAATTTAAAAAATCTACCTTGCCTACCGGAAAAGAAGTATGAGAAAGTCTAATTCCAAGTAAACTACCCGCACATACTATATGATATTCGCTAGCTTCTTCACAAAAGTATTTTAAACTATTTAAAGCATTTGGACACTCTCCAATTTCATCAAAAAATATTAATGTTTCTCCAGGTATAATCTTTTTACCACCAGCCAAAACCAACTGTTCAATAATTCTCTTAGGATCTTTTGTATATTCAAAAAGACTTTTTAAATCCTCATCATTATCAAAATTAAAATATACCATATCTTTATAATATTTATGACCAAACTCTTTTAAAATATAGGTTTTCCCAACTTGCCTCGCCCCTCTTAAAATTAAAGGTTTCCTCATCTTAGATTCTTTCCACTTAACTAACTTATCCATAATTTCTCTATACATATAACTTCACCTCTAATTATATTATATAGCAAAATTCACATTTTTTTAACTTTTTTAATCAAACTTATCACACTTTTTTAACTATTTTTCTCATTTTCATCACATTTTTTCTCACCAATCGTACTAACATACCTTAAACCAGATAACCTGTCATAAATTAATGTCTTCCTTTTAAATATATTCATCGCACTTACAAGATAAAAAATGCCAAATAATATTATGTATAAAACGCCAATTACAAACACTAAAATATCAGATAAACTCCTCGTTATAAATAATAGTAAATAACCTAACCCAAAAGGTATAACAGCATAATATAAAATAACTAAAATTAATCTTAAAAATAGTCTAAATAATCCTTTATCAGCAAACTCTAAACGCATATTTAAAAACTTACTGCCTATAGTTTGACCTTTGCATATAAACGGAATAACCACATAATAAATTATCAAAGATAAATAAATAACTCTATCACTATTAACAAAAATCCTCAAAACACCAGTAAAAAATATAAATATAAATGCATCCAAACAAAACCTTGTGACTCTCCTTAAACCGCTAACTTTTTTACCTTCTTCCATGCTAGATAAATCAATATTATCCCTAGATGGTAAAAATTTCATTAAAATTGAAGCCACAAAATAACCTATTATTCCTCCTAAAGTATTAATCATTAAATCATCAACATCAAATAACCTATAAGGATGTGGATATATAAAATATAAACCTGTAAGCTGTGTAACTTCTAAAAATAAACTGAATAAAAAACTCAAAAGCAAAGTTTTCTTAAAACTACTTTTAAAATAATATCTTAAATAAACTCCAAAAGGTATAAACATTAAAATATTAAATAAAACTGTATAAACGCTAGAATCACTAATAAAATCCCAAATACTTTCAAACCTAAAACTTTCTTTTATAATATCATTAATAAACATAAAAGGAATAACCTGACTAGTAGGACTATTCATATCAATACTATCTCTATCAGGAAGTGGAAAAATAGCTAAAAAATAAACACAAATCATATATAAAATAAATGAATATATAATTAAAACTCTAAGCTTATGAATGGACCCATATTTATGATATTGCCAAAGTATAAAAGGAACCGTAAATAAAAAAGCTAAAATTGGAAAAACAAAAAATGCTATTTTAATGGCCTCTAAATAACTCATTTCTAACACCCCTAAATCTAATTATAAAACTATACCATTATACCATTTTTTTACCCACTCTAACATTACAATTTTGTCACTATTGCCTAGAAAATAAAAACATGTTATACTTAAAAACGAGGTGTTCTTATGCAAGAAATGGTAATTGAAATTATGAATAACTTTGGCTACCTTGGAGTATTTTTACTAATAGCCATTGAAAATATTTTCCCACCAATCCCATCAGAAGTTATTTTACTATTTGGTGGATTTATGACCACATTTACTGATATGAATGTAATAGGAGTAATCATAGCTTCAACCTTAGGTTCACTACTTGGAGCTATCGCTTTATATTATATCGGTAAAATATTAAATAAAGAAAGATTAAAAAAAATAATAACTAGTAAATATGGTAAACTATTAAGACTAACGCCAGAAGATATTGATAAAGCCGATAATTGGTTTGATACCAAAGGAAATAAAACCGTTTTCTTTTGTAGATTTATTCCATTAATTAGAAGTTTAATATCTATCCCTGCCGGTATGAGTGAAATGCCCATGAAAAAATTTTTAATATATACTATATTAGGATCTGCCATTTGGAATACCGCCTTAACAATAGCTGGTAGTATCGTTGGTGAAAATTGGACTGATATTTTAGAAATAATGGACAACTATTCTCATATCATTGTTATTTTACTTGCTATAGCATTCCTTATAGCAATCATTATCTTTTATAAAAAAAGAAAGAAAAAAACTACAAAACATCACAAGTAAAAAGCTTATGATGTTTTTTATTATAAATTTCTAATCTTTAATTATAAAAGGACTTTGTACTGTACCATTTCCAACTAAAGTAATATCAGAAGAAAGATAAACAACCGGAAAAAAGAATATCCAGGAAATATTAACCTAGATATTTTAAAACAAAGAATTAAACAAATTAGAAAAGATAATAAACTATCCCAAGAAAAAGCCGCCAACATTATTGGTCACAAACAATCTACTTATTGGAATTATGAAAGTGGTAATTCTATCATACCAATTTCCAAACTATATTTACTCGCAAAACACTATAATATATCAGTAGATTATTTATTAGGTAAAACCCAAAACAAAAACATTTTAAAATAATTTAATAATCTATAAATTTATTAAAATATTCTCGTAAATTCTCATCGCACACATAAATATAAGTACCTAAAATACCTCTCGTTAATAAAATGTAATAAGCATTTAAAATTTCCTCAAAAATATCATCTGCTGATTTCTGACTTTTCACAGTATTATCATAAAAACTTTCCAAATTCATTTTAATCTTATTCTCTTTTTTGTCATAATATAATTCCGGCGACACAATAACTCCAACATAATTTAATTCAAGACCACTTAAAGTATAAATACTACCAATTTCATCAATACATTCTTCTCTTATCAACCAATCTTTAGTTGTGCTGTTCCAATTAGTTTCACACCCATCAATATAAATTTTATAAGCATCTTTAGTACCATCATCTTTAAAAGGAAAACCATAACCACTACATCTCCTAGAAAAACCATATTTTTTTTGTTTTTCTCTAATAATCTCATCTAACTCTTTAAAACTTCTCACTAATTTTAAAGTATAATTAGAAAAATTTTTCTTGATAGGATTTTTCTCATTCAAAATATCACTTATATAATAAGAAAACTCATCTCCAGCTTGAACACGCATCTGCTTTTTAAGTTCAACTGGCCTAAATCTTCTCTCAGGAACATTAATCCTTTTCATAAAAGACTCATAAGGAATATTAGAAGGAGATACTATTTGTTTTCCACCATAAAATAAAATTAATGTTTTACTTTGACATAAAAGCCAGTCTAACTCATCATAAGAACTATCAAAACCTAATCTTTCATTACCATTTTTAAATGCACCTGCATAACTGTTTAAATTAACACCTCTACGTAACTTCTGAGCCTCATCACAAATCACAATATCATATTTTTCATAAGTTAACCTAACAGGTGCTATTACGTCCTTTTTCCTATATCCTATTGCCTTAACTATCTCTTGAATAAAAAATCTAACAGATGGTGAAGCTACCACAATTGCGATTCTTTTATCTTTATAAAAAGGGCTTTTTTTCAAATAATCAAAAAAAGCAATAGCTAAAAAAGTCTTTCCAGTTCCAGGACCACCAGATATAAAAATAGGTCTACTTTTATAATTTCTATCAGCAGGTTTAGTTCCCTTAGACTCCAAAACTCTAACAACTGATGATAAAGTCTTTTTTTGTTCATCATTTAAAACCCTAAAAGGATTTTTTTGAAGTAAAAAAATATTCATTACATTATTAAAACGCTTTGCCTTAATAATTTTCTCTTTTTCAAGTATAAAACATAATTTATCAAACTTTAACTCAAACTCCTGCATATTTTTGCAAAACGTATACTTATCACCTTGCTTTATATTAGTAAGTACCTTCTTTTTTTCAAATCTCATCAACATAATTAACAAACGTTCACATAATTTCATCACTGTTTCATTTGAATCATCATCAGTAACAATATAAGCTGTATGAAAATTATATTTAGCTTCTTTTTTTGTTCTAGCATGCTCTTTCATTCTTTCTCTAACATTCGCACTTTCACCAACATAAAAATACTTATCGCCTCTTAAAATATATAAACAGTGATAATCATTTAAAATATTCCACTCATTAAACTTACCAGCTTTATAATCATATTTACTAACCTTCATAATACACCTCTAACTTTTATATATCATAACAAAATTTCAAGCAAAAAGCCATAAAAACCTCTAACACCACCAATTAAATAATTTCTTAGTCCCAAATCGCATACATAATATTTATTCCCAGTTTTTAAATATTCTGTAAATGACAGTGGTAACATATGCACCTTCATGTATCTACCAATTAAATAAGTTGCAAATTCACTAGATAATAGTTTAGAATTTGAACCAATTATATAAATCAACATTTTTCATTATAAAAAGAACCATCTACTGCTTTTTCAAAATTAGAAATAACTTATATTTCATCTAAAAATACATAATTCAAATAATGTTGATTTGCCACATCTACAAATTCCAATAACAACCTTTATTATATTTTTATCTTTTAATTTTTTTATATCACAAAATAATAAATTAAATATCATAGTCCTAGACAAAAAAAACACCCTAACTGATTAATCAATTAAAGTGTCACATAAATCTTTAGTACAATATAATTTTATAAAATATATTCTTTCTTCTTCAGAAAGAGGGACAGAACTTTTTTTAAAAATATCAATTAAATTTTCATAACGACCATTAATACTCTCATGACTCGCTATAATCATATCATCTTTAGAAACAGTCGTTAGATTCAAATTAATACCATTAATTTTAGCAAGTTCTTCAATAAACTCCCTTTGAGATCTACCATTACCTTCTCTAAAAGGATGAAGAGCATTAATATCGGCAAATAAAAAGGCTAATTTTTCTATTTTAATTTCATAACTATATTTAGTAAAATATTTTTCTTTTTTTAATCTGTTAAAAATATCATTAGCAAAAGAATCGATATATTCACATAAACAAAATAAATCTTGTTTAGCAATATTACAGTTTCTAATATCTCCAGCCCACCTATAAATATCTTGAAAAAGAAATTTATGAATAGATTTTAAATGATTGAAGTCAAAATATCCTTTTATAGGTTCTTCATTTAACCAAGCAGTTCGTAATGCGACTAAACCACGTTCCGCATCGTAAAGAATTTTTTCATCTGTGATATTAAGCTTATTAATTAAAACATCAGAATCTTTATAACAATAATCTGCCGTTTTTTCATAAGTATATTTATATTTATTATCCATACATTTTCCTATACTTATCAATCATTTTTTTTCTTTCTACATCAAAAGTAGTTTTTCCTATATAACAGTTATATAAAATAGACTTTAACTCTTTTGTAAGTGGCATACCTTCTTGTGACATTGCACCATCAACTTTCTTGATTTTATTTTGGATTTCTTTTTCATTTTTTATAGTTTTCACAAATATCACCAACTTCCATTTTATAATATATAAAATAAAAACGATTTCCCATGAAAGCTCATCAAGAAATCGGTAATTCTCATGGCAGGGGAAGCAAGACTTGAACTCACGACATTCGGTTTTGGAGACCGACGTTCTACCAACTGAACTATTCCCCTAAGACAAATAAATTATATCACAGCACGCTAAATATTTCAACATTTAATCATATATTTCATATAATATATTGGTGATTTTACTATGTCAATAATTAGATCAACAAGCACAGAAAGAGATTTACTTGCTAGATTAATGAGAGCAGAAGCTGTAGGCGAAGGAGATTTAGGCATGCTTATGGTAGGAAACGTCGTTATTAATAGAGCCCTAGCTAACTGCCTCACTTTTAAAAATCTATCGACAATCAGTGAGGTTATTTATCAAAATCCTGGTGGTTTTTCAGGTGTCGATAGTCCTCTTTTCTTTAGTAACCCTACAACCACAGAAAAAAACTTAGCCGATAGAGTAATAAAAGGTGAATACTATCATCCAGCCACCCATGCCTTATGGTTTTATGCTCCAAAACAAGGGGAAGCTTGTAAAACAACTTGGTGGGACCAATATAATAGTGGAAGATATAAAAATCATTGCTTTTATGTTCCAAGTATAAGCGAATGTCCAGAAATAAGATAAAAAGACTCTTAATTAGAGTCTCCTATCCTTTGAGTTAACTTAAGTGTTAACTCTTTTTCATTCCCACCTCTTACAATAGTTAATTTAACTGTATCACCAATATTGTGCTTATAAAGTAAATATTTTAAATGAGCTGAATTCTTAACTGTTGTACCATCTATCTCAACAATAATATCATTTCTTTCTAAACCAGCTTTATCCGCATCAGAACCCTCTTCAACAGAATCAACTATAACTCCAGATTTAATACTATCATCAATACGTAAATCACTATAACCAAGTAATGGTAAACTATCTAAATCATAAAGAGCAACACCAATAACTGGTCTTTCAATAGCTTCACCTTTCTCTAAGCTATCAATCTGTGACATCGCCACTTCAATTGGAATTGCAAATCCCATACCTTCAATAGAACTTTCCACTAATTTTACTGAATTAATACCAATAACCTCACCATTGATATTAACAAGTGGACCGCCACTATTACCAGGATTAATAGAAGCATCAATTTGAATAGCTTCCATCATATAAGATGAACCATTATTACTAACCGTTATCTCTCTATTTTCCCCAGAAATAATACCTTTAGTAACCGTACCAGCATACTCCGTACTAACTGGAGTTCCAACAGTAAATACTGTATCACCTATTTTAGCTTCCGT
Source organism: uncultured Bacilli bacterium (assembly GCA_944329385.1). Classification (GTDB taxonomy): domain Bacteria; phylum Bacillota_I; class Bacilli_A; order RF39; family UBA660; genus Coprosoma. Next base: position 20,125 of record CALVIE010000011.1, read on the forward strand.
ACTATCACCAATCTCAGCCACCTGAAGAACCTTATCGCCATCCATTCTTAAAACAGCAAGATCCATATATTCATCAGTACCTAAAACCTTCGCATCTACTTCCTCACCAGAACTAAGTGTAAGCTTAATTTCTGAAGCACCATCAACCACATGATTATTAGTTAAAATATAACCATACTTTCCTTCCTTTTTATAAACAAATCCAGACCCATACCCAGCTAAACGGCCACCTTGATAATTATTTACAACCACAACAGAATCATATACCTTATCAATAGATTCATTAATTGAATCATTAGAAGTAATAGTTACATTTTTCTTAACTAAACTACCACTCTCATTATTGCCATCCATAAAATACAAAGTTCCTGTCACACCTAATGCCAACACCAATAAAATAATTATTATATTAACTATTCGCTCTCGCATTTTCATACCTCCTATTTCGCATCTTTTATATCATACCAATTATTTGGAAAACCAAGTCTATTTAAAATTGTATCCAAAGGCACTACATTAATATGAACATCTAAAGTGTGGACCTCTCGCTTGATTTCCTCTACCATAACATCAAAATCCTCTTTCCTAAGCATAACCTTAAGCATAATCACCAAACTAAACAAATCATTCTTCCCATATATATAGCCATCTTCATCCTTTAAAATACCCAAAAATTCATGAAAACGGCAATCGGGAATAACCCTCTGCGTCCTATGATCATACAAAATATCTTCATGCGCACATACATTTCTAAAATTAGAAAGAAGCGATAAATAAGTACTAAGTTCCTCAGGACTTATCTTATAAAAATTACTTATCTCTAACTTGTCATCATACTTCAAAATATCATAAAATTCAGCCATAAGTCCAAAAGAAAGTACCTTAACTAAAATCCAAAGTGGTATATAACCATAATTTTCAATATAATGAAATGTCGCAGTGTGCTTACGCCCATTTACTCTAATCTGCCTTCTAACCTTATTTAAAACATCATGTACTTGCCTAAACTGTAGACTATCTTGGGAAAAATTTTTAGGATCCAAATAGTCTTTTTCCTTAAATCCATATTTACGAGATAGCTGATAACTAACTATCGATTTAATATTATTCTCTACAATTAAAATATTCTTAAAAAATGTATTCCTAATCGCTCTATCAAATAAAAATGTCGCATAAAGTTCATCAAAAGTCGTCCCAGGTAAAAACTTCTTCCCAGATTCCTTAGTCATAAATAAATGCCGATATCCACTAATAAAAAAGTAATTTTCCCTAAACAAAATTTCTCTAGCCTTAGCTTCATCTTCAACAACAAGCCCTTTTTTTTGTAAAATATCAACCTGTTCATCTATTGTTCTAAATATTTTTTCTGTCATATACTCACCTATGAAACATTATAACACAAAATATATCCTCTTTTATGATTAATTTGTGAAATTTAACTACTAAAATATATAATAGTAGCTTCCCTAATCACACTAGCTATCTTATTTTGATAAGTATCACTCTTAAGCAATGCTCTTTCACTCGCATTAGATAAAAAACCAACCTCTAATAATACTCCCGGTCTACTAACTCGCCTTTGTAAATATTTAGTACTATTTTCCTTATAATCCCTATCAGTATTCAAATGCTTCTTAAACTCCTTTTGAAAAATCTCAGCTATAGCCTTATTATCCGGATTAATCGTATCATAATAAACCTCCGCACCATGCAAGGTTCCACTATCTTCCGCATTCAAATGTATAGATAAATATAAATCGCAGTCAGACCTATTTATTATATTGGCTCTTCTAGATAAATCACTACGTTTTCTATTCCAAGCATTACTAACTGCTAAATCATAATCACCATATCTTGTCAAATATACAATTGCTCCATCTTTTCTAAGTAAATTCATAACCTTGTTTACAATTGCCAAATTCAAATCGGATTCTTTCACATTTTTATAAAAAGCTCCGCTATCCGCCCCTCCGTGTCCAGGGTCTAAATAAATCACCTTAGAAAGCAAAGGAAACGTATTATCTTTAGCCAAAGCAAAATTAAAAAAACAAAGTAAAGTAAGTAAAAATACCAAAGCCCCTATTTTATATTTCTTCATTAAATCACCATTAAAACTTATGTCAAATAAAAACTTAAAAGAACTTTTTTTATTCTTTTATTTGAAACAGTCAAAGGGAAACACTCCTATTTTAAATATCCAATCACTACAAGTTGTCTATCACTGCCTAAACATGTAATCAAAGTAATCGCTTTTTTACCCTTATCTCTTTTGATGGCCACACGTCCAGTCTTTAATACATCATAAATTTTAGAAACCTCATAAACATATTCATCACCTTTATAATTAATTATAACCTCATCACCTATAGTTAACTGGTTCAAATTCCTAAAATATCCTAAAGATGTATTGCCATTATGAGCCGCTAAAATTAAATTACTATTTTCTATATTAGGCATACTAGACCCTTCTATAATCTCAATGTTCTTATCAACATCATTTAAATCAGATTGAATATCATATAATTTCTTCTGTAAATTAATCTTTGGAATTTTAACAATTCCTAAATAATCATCGGAAATAGACTTCATAACTTTTACATCTTCCGTCTTATTCAAAACTTTTTCCTGATTATTCTTTTCATCACTTTTATCCTCATAAACTTTAATCACCAAAGGATCTATATCCTTAAGCACAGAAACTTCATTTAAAACATAACTGCAGAAATAATAATGACCTAAAATAACTAAAACTAAACCAATATTCTTAATATATTTTCGCAAGCACAAGACCTACTCCTACTAAAAGTGTTCCAACTCCTAAAGCAAAATTATAGCTTCCAGTATTAGGTACTTCCACAATCTCTGGAACCTCCTCATTTAAAAGGCTAAAATAACTATCCTTATCATAAGTAATCCTAAGAGCCGATAATTTCTGCGAATTACCCTTGCTATAAACAAGTAAAGGTGCATCATCATAATGCTTTCTTTTCAAAGTAATTTTCTCTAAAGGCCTAACCTCTTCATTCAAATGAATAATAAGTTTGTTATCCTCCTTAACAATATCATGATTTTCACTTTCCATAATATCATAATCATCTAAAACATTATTCTCATCTTCTAAAGTAATAGTACTTCCAACCTCACCTTTAAAAAGTTTTTCACTAAAACTAGGTTTCAAATCATGACTCTTAACCAAACTCATAATCTCTTCTTTCTCCTTGCTAATATCAATAACCTTACCACCATAATTTTCCTCAGTTGTCCAAGTAGACTCAACATTTGGATTAACTGCCTTCCAAATTAACTCTTGAGCTGCAATATAATAATAATTAGTTTGATGACCAGGATAATCATAACCATAATATCCTATCTTTTCAATTAGTGCCTTAACCTCATCAGAAAAGTTAACCGCGGACCAATCAGTATAAGTATTATAATAATTATCCGTTATCTCTACCCCAGGCTCAATGCAATAAGCTATTCTGTCACCCATTTGAAACATTGTAACCGTATTAGTCATATATTTCCCATTAACCTTCATGTTATAAGCAATTCCGTGTAATTTATTATACTTAATTCTTACCTCTTCTGCCCTTACATTAAAATTAGGTGTTAAAGAAATAAATAAAAGTAATAAAAGTGTAAAAATTTTTTTCATATATCTCCTTTCTAAGCCCCTCATATATTAACATACGACATTTTTCAACCATTTCCTTTTTCAAAACGAAAAAAAATTCACATTTTAGGCGAATTTCTTTCTCTGATATATTAAAATACCTATAAAAATAATAATTCCACTCAAACTCAATACTTTACCAAAAAAGCTATTAGGAGCTTCAAACTCTATCATAATCTTATGCTTTCCCTTAGAAATCGGAAAACCAATAAAAGTTTCATTTACCTTTTCATAATCTATAACTTCACCATCAAGATAAATTTTAAATCCTTCATCATAAGGAATAGATAAATGAAAATATCCACTATCTCTTACATCAATGTTACCACTTAAACTATCTTCACTTACTTTTTCCACCTTAAACTCATCATAATCTAAATTATCTATAAACTCAAAATAATCAAAATTATAAAGTTCAACCTTTTTAATATAATGTGTACCTTTTGAAAAACTTATATCAATTTTATTACTAGCTAAAGTATAATCAAATGTATAATTATTATTAAAATATTTCCATGAACTGCACGTTAACTTATTAATAATTCCATTAACTGTAATAGAAGTATCTCCTAAACTACACTTTTGAGGCTTTTCCACAGTAAAACGAAGCAAATATAAACCATTACCAGAAACATTTAACTCAATATGTCCATTATCATCAGAAATTATCTTATAACCAGATTTATATTTCTCTATTTTTAAATTTTCTAAAGTACCATCCACTAAATCCAAAGAAACATCATCAACTATACTCTCATAATCATTTTTACCTTCATCACTAACCACATTACCAATTAAAGATAAAATATTATTAGGAAAAGATAACTTACTATAATCATTCTTATTAATAACATTACTAGTCGCATAACCTATAGGTAAAGTATTCTCATTCACATAAACCTTATAATTATCATATTTTTTATAAAGTTTATACCCATAAGGAGCCTTCTTATCCGTCACTAAATACTTAACCCCCATATAACTTTCAAATAAAATATTACCCTCTTCACTACTAATAAACATATTCCTAGATGCCCTATTATTATTAAAATTATAGAAAAAATCACTATATCCTGTATTATATGTCGATGAATAAAGCGTTACTAAATTTTCATTAATATTATCTACATGATTAACTAAAACATTCGACACCTCTAAATCAACCACGGTCCTATAAAAACCACTATCATCCAATGCAATATCCTGCATAATCTCCTCAAGCTCAGGATCATTTTCCTTTTTATAAGTAGAAACACTTATTAAATTATCATTCATATTAACACTTAAACAAACGCCAATACAAATAACCCCTAAAGGCACAAAAATAACAAATTTATTTTTAAACCTTTTATACAAATATAAAATAAATAAAAGTAAAAGACATTCCAAAGTAAAATATAAACGTAAACTATTATCATCTAAATAAACAAAAAGTAAAGATATAACTATTATCAAAAAAACTTTTTTTAAATCTATACCTACTAAAACCTCTTCTAAAAATAGTCCTACTGCCAAAACATATAATGGTAAAAATGGAATCAAAGCCTTACCATCTAAATATAAAAATCCATTTAAAATATATACAAATATAGGACAAATAATTAAAAGTGAAAGCAAAATACCTAAAAATCTTTTTTCTTTTTTCATAAAAATTATGTATATAATAGCTATAAAACTAATTCCTAAAAGACCAACTGAATAAGCATCATATAAAAGAAAATCTAAATTAATACTAGGTATAATTGCCTCTAATAAAGAAACACCACTAAAACTCTCTGCTCTACCATTCATCAGTGTATAAACAACCGGCAGTAAAAGAATACCAGCCATCATCACTCCAACTATTACAAGTAAAGCAAAACTAACACCTTTTTTTATAAATTCTTTTAAAACAAATTTCTCGTTAATTTTTAAATACTCGTAAACACCATATACTGTTAAACAAAGTATTCCACCAACACTATAATAATAACTAGTCATAATCATTAAAAAAATACTAATAATCATTAAACCTTTATAACCACTTTTAAAATATCTTCTAACACCTATCAAACCTAAAAGTAAAAATGGCATATAATTCACAAACATAATATGTCTATGACTGTGAAAAAGTAAAGGCCCTGCCATAGCAAACATCAAAGCCAATATAAAATTCAAACCATCTTTAAAACCAAAACCTTTTATCCATACATAAAATAAATAAATACTTAAAATTCCAAGTAATAAACTAGTAGCCATTATATAACTACCCATAGATATAAATGGTAATAAATATGAAAACAAAATAATAGGACTAAATAACCCATAATAAGCAAAATAGTAAATATTCTGCCCACCACCAATATTAAAAGCAAAATTTGGAAATAAATCAAAATTTTTATAAAAAAGCATCCTAAAATATTCAGGAAAAACTATATGTTGAAATCCCCAATCAGTTGAAGACCCAAATACATACTCCCCATGAGTAATAAAAAAAGCAATACCTAAAAAAAGTAAACTAATTATTACTATTCCAATTTTATCTTTTTTATTTAACTTTTCCATTTATCCGCTCCTATCAAATCCTCAAATGGCAAAATATGCTTGTAATCATCATAAATATTATCATAATATTTCACCATGTTAATTTTCATCTTAATTAAATTACCATCTGCTTTTGTTTCCATATCTAATCTATCAAGTTCTTTTTTACTATAATATTTACCAAAATAATAAAGATTATCTACATCAAGCTCATTTAAAATTTTATTAATCTGTTTGTGCTGAAAATTACCATATTCTCCATCTGGATTATGAGTAATAACCGCTTGCCAATCTTTATAATTTAAAATATACTTTAATTGTTTTTTTATTTTCTTATAATCCTTATTAAAATAAATTTTATCAGAATATCCCATCATAATTTCATAATCATCGCTATAATTTATAGCTTTTAAAAAAGCAGTTGTCTTTTCTTTATCATATCCACAAGATATACATACTACTAAATATTTATCAGAAATTAGATGCATACCACCAAACACACTTTCATCACCAGGATGAGATATAATTATCATTTTATCCACGCTTGCCAAATTCATTTTTTCAATCTGACCTTTCACAGGTAATAAATTAGGCTTTTTTAAAAAAGCTTGTACAATAAAAAACATCAAAAATATTATAACCAAAACAATAATAATATTATTTAGCTTTCTCATATTTGCACCTCATTTAATTATAATGCTTTAAATAAAGTAAATGGATAACGTTCAGGAAGGGGAAGTTCAAAAACCATAACTTCCTTAGTAATTGGATGCTTAAACTCTATTTTAGAAGCAAACAAAGCTATTTGATCTTTAACAGCATTTGAATTATACTTCTGATCACCATAAAGCGGTATTTTCCTAGAAGCAAATTGAACCCTTATTTGATGACTTCTACCAGTTTTTAAACTAATTCTAACAAGTGACAAATTGTTAATAAATCCTATCAAATTATAACTAAGCTCAGCTTCTTTACCATCCTCACTTACCCTAGTAATATTAGTCTTCTCATCTTTCTTTAACTTATCTACAAAAGTCCCTTCCTCACTAACCTTACCTTGAGTAACAGCCATATAAATTTTTTTAAATTCATGCCTTTGAATCTGCTTAGAAAGCCTACTAGCCGCTTTAGACGTTTTCGCAAAAACCATAACACCTCCAACCGGCCTATCAAGACGATGTACTAAACCCAAATAAGCATCACCAGGCTTATTATATTTTTCTTTCAAATAATTTTTAAGCATACTAAGTAAATCTTCATCACCACTACTATCCGCCTGTACAGGCACATTAATAGGTTTTTCAACCACTAGCAAATGATTATCTTCATAAATAATTTTAATCATTACTTTCCCATCTCCCATATATTCCACAAGGAAGTATTAAATTATTTTTAGTAATTGGAAGTCCAACTTCTCCTGAAGTAACCTTACCATTTGGATAAAGTGGTAACATCATAGTTTTAAGCATATTTGCAAGTACAATATTACTAATACCTGTCGTATAAGCATTAATAAGTAAAAATAATGGCTCATCACTAAGTATTTTCAAACATGCCTCTAATAAAACTGCCATATTTTTTTCAAACTTCCAAACTTCCTTGTTTGGCCCCCTACCATAACTAGGTGGATCCATTACAATTCCATCATATTTATGGCCTCTTCTATATTCTCTGAGTGCGAATTTTAAACAATCATCTACAATAAATCTAATATTATTTTCAGTTAATCCACATAAATCGCGATTTTCTTTAGCCCATATTGTCATTCCCTTAGAAGCATCAACTTGAACAACATCTGCCCCAGCCTTACTACAAGCCATCGTAGCAGCGCCTGTATAAGCAAACAAATTAAGAACCTTTACTCTTCTACCATTAGAAACAGCTTTCTTAATCTTATCCATCATAAAATCCCAATTAGTAGCTTGCTCAGGAAATAATCCAGTATGCTTAAAATTAGTTGGCGTTACTTTAAAAGTTAAATCTTTATATTTTACTATCCAAAACTCCGGCAACTTATTTTTAAACTCCCAGTATCCTCCACCTTTATTAGAACGATGATAAAATCCATCTATACGATTCCAATAATCACTAAATTTCATTTCCCACATAGCTTGTGGTTCAGGCCTTCTTAAAATCACCTTACCCCATCTTTCTAATTTTTCACCATTTCCTGCCTCCAAGCATTCATAATCCGTCCATTCATCGCTAACTTTAAGCATTTTATCACCACCAAATTTATTCAATACCATTAAATAGTATACCATATTCTAACAATTTCTAAAAATTGGCAACAAAAAAAGTTGGAAAATTGAATTGGCATCTGCCAGCCCCTATTGTTTCCAACCTTATAATACAATTATATGTATATATCCAAAATTTAACAATATAAAACAATAAAAGAAACCTAACTTGACATACTTTTTTACATATTTTAAATATTTAAACAAATTAAACAAAAAAGCATCAGAATAAAATCTAATGCTTTGTGATAAAATATATTATCTTTTTGAGAATTGTGGAGCTCTACGAGCACCTTTTAATCCAGGTTTCTTTCTTTCTTTAACTCTAGGATCACGAGTTACAAATCCAGCTCTTTTTAAAGTTTTTCTATAACTATCTTCTTTACCTTCGTTTTCTTTATCATACTCTAGTAAAGCTCTAGTAATACCTAAACGAATAGCACCAGTTTGACCAGTAAAACCGCCACCACTAACTTTAACAGTAATATCAAATGTATTTTCATTATTTGTTGCAACTAAAGGTTGCATTAAATCCATAATATTAGTTTCATAAGGAAAGAATTCTCTAACATCTCTACCATTTACAGTAATTGTACCATTTCCAGGTACCATTTGCACTCTAGCAACAGATGCTTTTCTTCTACCAGTTCCTACAAATTTTCTTTCAGCCATTTATATTCCTCCTAGTCAACTTTCATTTCTATAGGCTTTTGAGCACTATGTGGATGATTTCCTTCAGCATATACAAATAATTTTTTATACATTTGTCTACCTAATCTTCCTTTTGGAAGCATACCTTTAACTGCTCTTTCAATCATTTCTACTGGATATTTTTCAATCATTTCCTTAGCAGTTCTCTCACGAAGTCCACCAGTATATCTACTGTGATTATAATACATTTTATCATTTAATTTGTTACCTGTAAGTACTACTTTATTAGCATTTACAACAATAACATAGTCACCACCATCGATATGTGGAGTATAAGTAGGTTTATGTTTCCCTCTTAAAACATTTGCCACTTTTGTAGCCAAACGACCCAAAGTTTGTCCTTCAGCATCTACAACATACCAATTTCTAGTAACATCTTCTTTTCTTTGCATGTATGTTTTCATTTTAATTTTCCTTTCCTTTACATTCGTAAGTTTTCCCAAGACTTACGTATGTGGGATAAATAAATGTACCAGTATCAATTATAGTAAAAAAGGTATAAAAAGTCAATAAAATTATATGATTTTAAGATAATAATGTTGTTAATTTATGATAATGTTAGTATATGTTAACTTTTGATTATGTTAGTTCATATAAATAACTATGCTATAAT
>CALVIE010000012.1 GCA_944329385.1 uncultured Bacilli bacterium
TTATCCAAAATTTTAAAGATTATTTATTTTAATAAAATTTTCATAATTTTTTTCGTAAAAAACCGAAACTCAAATAACATTTATACTTTTTATTTTAACCAAAAAATAGTATAATGTTAATTGGTGAAAATGATGACAAAAGAACTTGGATTAGATGAAGAAAAAATAAAAGAAATTTCAAAATCAAAAAAAGAACCAAAATGGATGACTGATTTTAGATTGAAATCATATAAAGCCTTCAAAGAAATACCTAATCCTAATTTTGGCCCAGAATTAAAAATTGATTTTGATAAAATAAATTACTATAAAAAAGTAACCGATAAAGTAGAAAATAATTGGGATAACGTTTCATGCCCAATAAAAAACACTTTTGAAGAAATAGGCCTAATAAACGCCGAAAAAAAATATTTAAATGGTGTTGGAGCTCAATTTGAAAGTGAAGTTGTATACCATAATATGATAAAACAGTTAGAAGAAAAAGGTGTAATCTTTTGTAGTACTGACGATGCTTTAAAAAACTATCCAGAATTATTTAAAAAATATTTTAATACATTAGTCAAATATGATGAAAATAAATATACTGCTTTAAATGGTGCTGTTTGGAGTGGAGGAACATTTATATATGTTCCCAAAGGTATAACAATAGATAGACCACTTCAAAGTTATTTTAGATTAAACACCAAACACATGGGACAATTTGAAAGAACCTTAATAATTGTTGATGATGATAGTCATATCCACTATATGGAAGGATGTACAGCCGTATACCATAATGACAGTTCACTTCACGCTGCAGTTGTTGAAATATTTGTTGGTAAAAATGCTAGCTGTAGATATACAACTATACAAAATTGGGCAAATAACATATATAATTTAGTAACTAAAAGAGCTATAGTCGATGAACATGGCAAAATGGAATGGATTGATGGTAATATAGGCTCAAAAACCAACATGAAATATCCATCATGCATTTTAAAAGGAAAAGGTGCCATTGGAAACTGTATATCTGTTGCTGTAGCCTCAAAAGGTCAAATCCAAGACGCTGGAGCTAAAATGATACACCTTGCCCCACATACCACTAGTAATATCATTAGTAAATCCATTGCTGCAAATGGAGGCATTAGTAACTATAGAGGAACAGTTAAAATAAATAAAGAGGCAAAATATTCCAAAAGTACTGTCAAATGTGATACAATTATATTAGATAAGGATTCTAAAAGCGATACCATTCCTAAAAATATTGTTGAAAATTCATCATCATATTTAGAACATGAAGCAACCGTTTCTAAACTAGATAAAGAAAAAATATTTTATCTAATGAGTAGAGGACTAGATGAAGAAAAAGCCAAAGAATTATTAATAATTGGCTTCATTGATGAATTTAGAGAAAACTTACCAATGGAATATGCTGTAGAATTAAATAAGCTATTAAAAAGCTACTTTTAAAGAAGGGGAGGTATATATGAAAAAAATCATTTTAATAGTCTTAACACTCGTAATACTTGCTGCCGCAGGAGGGACTGCATATTACTATTTCAAAACAGAAGAAAATAAAACAAAAAAGCTAGAAGCTAAGATCGATAATGCAAGCCGAGATTACTTTGAAAAATATATAAGTGCTAACGATAGTGCTAACATTTATGTAGTTACTCTAAAAGACTTAGAAAAAGCAAACCAAAACGGTGAAAATTACGATTTAAAAGGTTTAGAAAAATGTAATAAAACAAAAACATTAGCTAACGTAACCATCGATTATAAAACAGGAAAAGCCAAAAAAACACAAGTTGAACTAAAATGTTAAAAAACTTGTGTTTTTTCATTTTAATGAAAATTTAATCTACTTAACCTTTCCCAATTTGTTAATTTACTTTAACAAAAATAATAATTTTGTCAAAAAAGCCTTTCTAAATTTCCATTTTTGTTTTTTGATTAAATATAAAATAACGTGTATAGTACCCAATCGAAAGGAGGGAAGTATGTTGAATCAAATTGTTTTAGTAGGTCGTTTAGCTAGTGATCCAGAACTATTCGAAACTGAAAACGGTAAAAAAATGGTTCAAATGATTTTAGCTGTTCCAAGAGCTTATAAAAACTCAGCCGGTGAATATGAAACAGATTTCATTTATTGTAAACTCTGGCAAGGAATAGCTCAAAGAACTAATGAATATTGTAAAAAAGGCGACCTTGTTGGTATTAAAGGTAGAGTAGAAACCTATAATTACGATACCGAACATGGACGCAAATATATCACAGAAGTAGTCGTAGATAAAATTACATTTTTATCATCAAAAAAATAAAATTCATACAAAACACTCCCAAAACTGTTTGCAAAAACAGTTTTTTAATCACAATTTTTAAAATCATTATAAAATATTTCATCGGGCTTACACCCAAATATTTTTGAAATTTTAACCGCCATCAAATATGAAAGACGTCTTTTACCATTTTCAATTTGCCAGTAAAAAGGCTTACTGATCTTTAAATGATTTGCCATATATTCACAAGTAAAATTATTTTTTACACGCATAGTCTTTAAACCGTTCATTTTCGACACCTCCATTAAGTTAGAATAATTGTGTATTACAAAACCATTATATATTAACTTCAAGTTAATTTCAAGGAAAATCTAACATAAAGTTAGAAAAGATGTAATGTTTGCTAAATGTTGTTATAATTCTAGTTAACGAAAGGATAACGATAATTATGGTAGCAGGAAAAAGATTAAAAGAAGCAAGAAAAAATGCAAATTTAACGCAAGTCGAACTTGCAAACATGCTTGGTATAAAAGCAGCAGAAATATCACAGTACGAATCAGATAAAAGAACACCACGTTGGCCAGTATTTAGAAAAATGCTAGATATTTTAGATATTACTGCTGATGAAGTTTTAGGAAGAGAAATTGTTGTTCAAGATGATGAAGAATATAAAGTAAGACTATCAAAAGAAGATTTAAAAATCCTCTCATGTATTAAAGATAATCCTAAACTATATAAAGCGTTATTAAAACATCCAAAGCGTAACATTCAATTAATAAGCACAAATTTAAAAAAGCTAATTCCAGAAATAGAAGGTTAACAACAGGTGGATTTAACTGTAATAAACATCATATCTTGTTATAATTTTGGGTATGGTGATTATATGTTAGGCACAGAAATAAAAAAAGCCAGAAAAAGACAAGGTTTAACTCAAAAAGAACTTGGAGATTTAATAGGTGTTTCCAAATCTTCAATCAATTATTTTGAACGTGATGGACGAAATCCTACCTTAGCCCATCTTATAAAATTAAGTGAAACATTAAACATTCCCGTAGATGTACTATTAGGAAAAGATCAGCCTGTCGATATAGTTGCTGAAGACGAACACTATAAAACTAGAATTTCCAGCAAAGACTTGCAAATATTAAATGAAATAAAACTCTATCCCACTCTCTATAGACGTCTTTGCAATGATACTCAAAGAACAGTTAAATTAATAAATATCCGTTTAAAATAGTCTAAAAAACTATTTTTTTTCTTAAAAAAATTTAGTAAAATAAATATGGAGGGTAAATTATGAACATATTAGATTTAATTGATAAAAAAGAAAAAGGCGAAAAACTAACCAAAGAACAATTAAAATATATCGTAGATAATTATTTAAATGGAACTATAAAAGACTATCAAATGTCAGCTTTCTTAACTGAAATAGATATTCTTGGCCTTTCAGAAGAAGAAACCATAAACTTAACAGATATAATGCTTCATAGCGGTGAAATTTTAAATTTAGGTATAGATAATCTCGCAGATAAACATTCAACAGGTGGAGTAGGTGATAAAACAACCATTGCTTTAGCTCCATTAGTAGCCTCATTAAATGTCAAAATAGCTAAAATGAGTGGTCGTGGATTAGGACATACCGGCGGAACCATAGATAAATTAGAATCGATCCAGGGTTTTAAAACATCTATGAGTTTAGATGAATTTAAAAACCAAGTAAATGAAGTAGGACTTGCACTAGTAGGACAAATGGGCAATTTAGTACCAGCTGACAAAAAAATATACGCATTAAGAGATGTTACAGGAACTGTTGATTCTATCGATTTAATAGCATCAAGCATTATGAGTAAAAAATTAGCTAGTGGAGCCAAAAACATAGTAATTGACCTAAAAATAGGCTCTGGTGCTTTAGTAGAAAACTTAGAAGAAGCCAAAACACTTGCAAATCTTATGGTAAAAATTGGTAAAGCTAATAATAAAAATATTGCCTGCGTTTTAACAAATATGGATGAACCATTAGGTTATGCCGTTGGAAACTCCATAGAAGTTATAGAAGCTATCGATACTTTAAAAGGAAAAGGACCAGAAGATTTAACAAATCTCGTTATAAAATTAGGTGCCATTATGGCATCAATGTCCTTAAATATAACCTTAGATAAAGCTCTAGAAAAAACAAAAGAAAATCTATCAAATGGAAAAGCATATCAAAAATTTCAAGAGTGGATTAAAGCCCAAGGCGGCGATATTAAAAACATTCAAATAGCTAAAAATAGTCAAACAATAACTTCTAAAAAAGAGGGCTATATTAAAAGCATAAATGCCCTAGAAATCGGTAAACTTGCAAGAAAATTAGGCGCTGGAAGACTGTCAAAAGATGATAAAATTGACTTAACTGTTGGTATCATCTTAAAACATAAAGTAGGCGACTATATAAAGAAAAATGATGAATTAGCCACTATCTTTTATAACGAAAAACAAATCACCGAAAAACAGCTGCTATCATGCTTTACATTTACCGAAGAAAAAGTAGAAAAGCCAAAATTAATTATTGATATTATAAAATAATCAGAAAAAATCTGATTTTTTTCAAAATAAAAAAAGAAAATTAAAAAAAATCTTGTATAATTATTATAAAGATAAAAAAAGGAACAGTTCCCCCTGAAGGACTGTTCCAAATAAAAGAATAAAAAGGGGCTGGCTAGTTTACACTAGCGCCAATTCAACTAAAATTGAATTGGTGTTATATATAATATCAGAAAAATAAAATATGTCAATAGGTTTTCACGAAAAAATAAGTAAAGGAGAAGAAAAAATGCAGTTACAAGATATTAAAGGCCTTGGCCTTACAACCATCAAATATTTAAATGAACTTGGAATAAATAATATTGATGATTTAATTAATTATTATCCATTTAGATATGAAATAATAGAAAACACAGAACTTAAAAATATCAAAGATAAAGAAAAAATAATTATCGGTGGCATTATCGAAAACATTCCATCAGTATTTCACTTTAACCGTAAATTAAATAAAATGACCTTTCATTTAAATACTAAAACATTTATTACAAATGTCACTATATTCAATAGAGCCTTTTTAAAAAGCAAATTAAAAATAGGTACAGCAGTTACCGTTATCGGAAAATACGACCAAAAACATAATACTATAACCGCAAGTGACATCAAATTTGGACTTTTAGAAAAACCTTTAATTGAACCAATATATCACTCATCATTCAAAATATCGAGTTCTAAGATCTCTAAAATAATATCCTTAGCTTTAAATAAAATAACTATAACAAATTTTCTCCCAGAATCTATAATTAATAAATATCATTTTATAGCTAAAGAAAAAGCCGTTAAAATAGCCCATAATCCACAAAATAAAGAACAATTAAAAAAAGCTTTAGAACTTTTAAAATATGAAGAATTATTTATGTATATGTTAAAAATAAACTACTTAAAAAACGCCAAAAAAATAGATAATGGAATAACTAGAAACGTTCCTTATGAAAAAATAGAAAATTTTATAAAAAAGTTGCCTTTTGAATTAACTAAAGACCAGTTAATCTCAGTAAAAGATATATATAATGATTTAACGCAAAATAAAACAATGAATAGACTCCTTCAAGGAGATGTTGGTAGCGGTAAAACAATCGTATCATTCCTTAGCTTATATATCAACTATTTAGGAGGTTACCAAGGTGCCTTAATGGCCCCAACAGAAATACTTGCCCTTCAGCACTATCAAAATTTTCAAAAATTATTTCCGAATATCAAAGCTGCTTTATTAACCGGTAAATTAACAGCAAAAGAAAAAAAAGAAACAAAAAAATTGATCGAAAACGGTGATGCTAATATTATAATAGGAACCCATGCCCTCATAAGCGAAGATGTAACATATCATAATCTAGGCCTTGTAATCACTGACGAACAACACAGATTTGGCGTTGCTCAAAGAGGTAATTTAAAAAATAAAGGTAAAACCCCAGACATTTTATATATGAGTGCAACCCCAATTCCTAGAACCTACGCTTTAACTTTATATGGTGATATGGATATTTCCAGCATTCGTTCTATGCCTAAAGGAAGAAAACCTGTCAAAACCTATGTCAAAACAAATAAACAAATAAAAGATGTCTTATATATGATGTTAGACCAAATTAAAGCACATCATCAAATATATGTCATTGCTCCACTGATTGAAGAAAGTGAAAAAATAGACTTAGAAAACATCTCCAAATTAAAAGAAAAAATGACTAAAGCCTTCGGTAAAATATGTCATATTGGTGTTATGCATGGTAAAATGAAAGATGAAGAAAAAGAAAAAATAATGAATGATTTCAAACAAAATAAAATTCAAATTCTTATAAGCACCACCGTCATTGAAGTAGGTGTCGATGTCGCCAACGCTACTATGATTGTAATATTTGATAGTTTTCGTTTTGGACTCTCTGCCCTCCATCAACTAAGAGGAAGAGTAGGTAGAAATGACTTAGAATCTTACTGCATATTAATAAGTGACAAGGAAACTAAAAGATTAGAAATTCTTACTAAAACAAATGACGGATTTAAAGTAAGCGAAGAGGATTTCAAACTAAGAGGAGGCGGAGATATATTTGGCCTTAGACAAAGCGGTGATATGAACTTTAAAATAGCCAACATTAAAAATGATTACGACATACTTTTAAAGGCTAAAGAAGATGCTAATAGATTTCTAAAAAGTGGTGAATATAATTTAGAAAAATATTCATATCTAAAAAAACAAATAATAACATCAACTAATCTAGACTAACCATCAATAAATAGACCAAAATTTATTTTCTAATAAGAAATTTAAAGAAACTTGAAATTTTAATTAAACAACGGTATAATTTTTATAAAATAAAGGAGGACATTATGAAATTTACAGCTACTCGTGAAGTTTTAGATTTAGGCCTAAAAGTAATTGCCATAACAATCGAAAATATTGATTTAAAAACAGAAACTAAAGACTTTTTAGAATTCAAAAAAAATGCCTATATTGCCCTTCAAAAAAAATATAAAAATTTTGACATTGAAACAGATTTGATATTAAGAGGATTCAATAGCCTCCATAAAAAAATCGGTTTAAAAAGAAGAAAAAATACCCAAGTAAGTGAAAAAATATTAAAACAGTTTTTAAAAGGCGAAAGATTTATTAAAGCAAACAAATTAATTCATTTATATAATATAACACTCCTAGACTCAAGACTACCGATCTTTATTCATGATAAAGATAAAATAAATGGAAATATCACTTTAAAACTTGCAAAAAATAACCAAACATATATCAATAAAGATAATGAAGAAAAAAACATCAATATAGGAGAATATATATATAAAGATAAAACTAAAATAATCCAAAAATTAGAAATAGATCAAAGCAAAGAAACCTTAGTAAATGACAACACTAAAAACTTATTAATTATTATTGAAGGCAATGAAGACACAAGCACAGAATATTTACTTGATGTCGCAAACGAAATTATTGATTTAATTAATACATATTGTGGCGGAACATCAAAAATAATTTATAACCAATAAGACAAAAAAAGACAAAATATTTCTTAAAAATAAATTACAATAATATAGGTATTAAAAATCCAATAATAATCCAAAATAAAAATGTCCAAAAAAAGTAAAATAGTTTACAAAATAAGTTGTCAAACTAAAAATCGTCTGTTATAATTAATAATAGAATGGAGGGGGTTTGTATGGATAAAATGCAAAAAATCAAAGTCAAAAAATCTAACGGCGAAGAAACCGAAGCAGAAGTGTTACTATGCTTTGAATTAGAAAAAACAGGTAAAAAATATATTTTATATACTTTCAATGAAGTTGATGATAAAAATATGGAAACAATTCACGCATCAATATTAAATGAAGATGAAAACGGATATAGACTAGATAAAATGCCAGAAGAAGACTGGAAAGACGTCAAAGAAGTAATGCGTGAAGTAATTAGAAACGAGGAGTGATTTAAATGCCAAATGAAAACGAATTAACAGTAACACATTATGGTGAACATTTAGTAAAAACTAGTGATAAACAGTCAGGTAAATTACGTAATTTTTTTGGTAGAATTTTAAAAGAAGCTACAAAAATTATTTCTTATGTCCCAGGAGTCAAATTCATAACTTCAAAATTACAAAAAGATGATGATATTGTCATTCAAAAAGGACCGGATCTTACAAATGGGGACTCTGATATTTTACCAGCAATCGTTGAACCAATTAATCAAACTGAAACTCCAGAAATTGAAAAACCTGTTGAAACTAAACCTGAAAAAGCAAAGGAAGAAGAAAAACAAGACCAAATTCCTGCTGACGAGCCTAGTTTCACATCATCAATTTTTGATTTTCCAGTTTCAAATGTAAAAACTTCTGAAAACGTTGAAATACCAAAACCTGAAATCGAGGAAAATAAAATTGAAGAAAATAAAGTAGAAAAAGAGGAAAAAGAAGCAAGCAATAAAACAATTCTAGGCAGAAAAATTTTCGCAAAACCTAAAGAAATGCCAGAAGAAAATGCTGAGCTTCCAAAAGAAAATTCTGTTATTAAACCGGTTGACATAGATATTGATATACCAGATATTCCAGCTACCAATAAAGAAGATTCAAAACCTAAAAAATCAGATACTGAACTATTGGAAGATTCTAGAACAAAATATGGTAATTTAATCAAATTCAATACTTGGAAAGATTATTATCATTCATTCTCTGATGAAGAAAGAGAAAAGAAAATTGAACTTGGAGAAATGCTCGATGCCAAAGACTTTGGTGAAATTAGATTAGATCAAGCCAAAACAATCAAACGAATTACTCAAATAGAAGAAGATCTAAGACAAGAAAAAATCACACAGAAAAATAAAGCTATTGAAAATAGAAAGAATAATATCAAAACAAACAAAGGCGAAATCAACATACATAAGCAAGAAATTAATAGACTAAGAAATGAAAATATACAGCTTAATGAATCTAATAAAAATGATACCAATACTGTTGATGCTTTAGAAAAAGAAAGCGAAAGAGCAAAAGATAAAATTGAAGAAATGAATGCGATCATTCAGCCTTCAAAAAAAGAAAATAAAACACCTATTGAAAAACCAGAAAAAAAACAAAAAATAAAACCAAAAAAACAAAGTAAAACAAACGCAGCTAAAAAAAGAGTTGAAGAAATTTTAAAAGAAGAAGAAGCAAGACTTGAAAGACAAAAGAAAGTAGCTGAACCAAAAGAAAATAGTCCTGTAACCGAAAAAAAAGAAACACCAAAAGAAGTTGCTCCTCAAACTTACAATCATTCATTAGCTGATGAACTTGCTGATTTTGACAATGAAAAACAAGAAGAAAAATCACCTGTTATTAACTGGAAGAATAATTATATAAATAATAGTACCGATAATTTTGCTCAAGCTGAAAAGGAAATAAATAATAGCGATATGTCTGATGAGGAAAAACTCCAAGAAAGACAAGCATTATATAATCAATTTGATAACTTTGTTGAAGCAAATTATCCTACAGAAACAAAACATAGACATAGATAATTAAGTGCCGAATTTTCGGCACTTTTATTGTAAATTTCAAGTCATTATGCTATACTATAGTAGTAGGAGGAGATATGTTTGGAACAATGGGTAGTATGGTTGATTATAGTGATTTTGCTTACACTAATTGAAATTACTACAGTCAATTTAACAACTATTTGGTTTGTTACTAGTGGAATAATTGCCTTATTTGTGTCATTATTTGTAGATAACTATATTTTACAGTTTGGAATTTTTGTAATAATAGGTGTCATATTATTAATTACAACTAAACCATTTCTAACAAAATTTATTAAACAACATAAAGTAAAAACAAACCTTGACAGAATCATCGGTATGACTGGTATCGTTACAGAAAGCATAACAAAAAATGAAGATGGCGAAGTCAAAGTAGATGGTAAAAGATGGACAGCCTATGCAGATAAAGCCATAAAAAAAGGAGAAACAGTTAAAATATTAGAAATAAAAGGGGTAAAAATAAAAGTTGAAAAGATAGGAGAGAAATAATGCCAATATTAATTATTATTTTAGTTATAGTTCTTGTTATTATATTACCAAACGTTAAAATAGTACCGCAATCGGTATGTTATATTATTGAAAGATTAGGTTCATATTATACAACATGGAGCAACGGATTACACTTCAAAATACCTTTTATTGATAGATATGCCAATGTCGGTGCAATTAGTTTAAAAGAAAAAGTAAAAGACTTTCCACCGCAGCCTGTTATTACAAAAGATAATGTTACTATGCAAATAGACACAGTTGTATATTATCAAATTACAGATCCAAAATTATACACCTATGGTGTTGAAAGCCCTGTTAGAGCCATAGAAAACCTAACTGCCACAACCCTAAGAAACATAATTGGTGAGCTAGAACTAGACCAAACCTTAACATCAAGAGATATTATTAACTCTAAAATGAGATCAATTCTAGATGAAGCCACTAATCCATGGGGAATTAAAATCAATCGTGTCGAAGTTAAAAACATCCTGCCACCTCGTGATATTCAAGACGCCATGGAAAAACAAATGAGAGCTGAAAGAGAACGAAGAGAAAAAATCTTACAAGCTGAAGGAGAAAAGAAATCAAGCGTTTTAATCGCTGAAGGAAATAAAGAAAGTTTAATATTACAAGCCGAAGCTGCCAAAGAAGCTCAAATAAAAAAAGCCGAAGGTGAAGCCGAAGCAATACTAAAAAGAAGTCAAGCCGAAGCCGAAGCTATCAGAAATTTAAAAGAAGCTGGTGCTGATAAATCAGTATTAACTCTAAGAAGCTTTGATGCTCTAGCTAAAATGGCTAATGGACAAGCCACAAAAATTATCGTTCCATCAAACTTGCAAGATTTAGCCACTTTAGGTACAACTATTTCTGAAATGTTTAAAGATAAAAAGTAAAAGAAAACCTTTTGCTTTTTTTGACATTTTATTTACTAATTATGTTTTAAAATATTTATAGGTGATGAAAATGACATATAAATATCATATTTATGATGAAATAATAACTATTTATTAGTATATTTAAAAGCTATCACCCATAAAATTATATGGGTGATATTATGTTAAATCATTTGCGCTCTTACATTTTAGAAACAGATTTCAAAATAACTATATTAAAAAATAAAATAGATATTGTAAATTATAGCGAAATAGACCACTTTGACGACACCAAAATAATAGTTAGATTTGAAGGTGGTCATTTAATCATAAAAGGCGAAAATTTAACCATTTCAAAACTTTTAAACGATGAACTTTTAATTATAGGCCAAATAAAAACCATAGATTTTGAATGATTGAAAAACTAATTAGTAAAATTTACTTAAATATCAAAGGAAAAAACATTAATAGGTTCATCAAAAAATTAAGAACGCAAAAAATCGATATACTATCCCTAAAATATAAAAATAAAAATGAAGCAAATATAATCATTTATAAAAAAGATTATGAAAAACTTTTAAAAATTAAAAGTATCTATGAAATAACTGAATTAGATATTTTTGGATTAATCAAAATAAAAAGAAAAATAAAACTTTCCAAACATTTAATAATAATTACTTTAATAGCTTTTATAATTTTCATAATTTTAACAAACATAATATTCAATGTCGAAGTAATTCATTCAAATAAAGATATAAGAAATCTCTTAACATCAGAATTAAAAAAAGCAGGAATAAAAAAATATTCATTTAAAAAAAATTATAATGAAATAGCCAAAATAAAAGAAAAAATTTTAAATAAATATAAAGATAAAATTGAATGGTTAGAAATAGAAAAAAGTGGTACTAAATATATCGTTAAAATAGAAGAGCGTAGTATACCTCAAAAAGATACCGATAATACTCCAAGAAATATCATTGCTAGTAAAGATGGTGTCTTAAAAAAAGTTATCGCCGAAAAAGGGGACATAGTAAAAGACATGAATGATTATGTCAAAAAAGGTGATTTAATCATAAACGGCGAATTAATATTCAACGAAAAAACCAAAGGAAAAGTTAAAGCAACTGGTAAAGCCTATGCCGAAGTATGGTATGTTACCAAAACTGAATACCCTTTTGCCAAATACAAAGAAATAGAAACTAAAAATAAAAAAGATATTTATGCTATAAAATTTTTAAATCATACATTTGAACTTTCCTTTAATAAATTTAAAACAAAAAAAATAAAAGAAAAAGATATTATCAAACACCCATTAATTCCTTTAAAACTAGTTCAGCAACACCAAACAGAAACTAAAGTACAAGACCAAATCATAACCCCAGAGCAGGCTATCATAAACGCCCAAAAAAAAGCCGAAGAAAATATTAAAAAAAATCTGTCAAAAGACGAATATATTATTAGAAGCAAATATTTGAAAACTACCGTAAAAGAGAGTATAGTAGAAGTAGAAATGTTTTTTGCGGTATATGAAGACATCACCGCTTATGCAGAAATTGGGTGAAATAAATGATTAGACAAAGCTTAATAGAAATACTAGGCGAAGTTTGGCCAACTATCTTAATCAGTAGCGTTATTGCCATTAGTATGAGATTAGTTTACTTAATAAAAAATAAACAAAAAATAATTCTTTATAAAGAATTACTTGCCTTAACATTCATAATCTATGCGTTATGTCTTTTCTATGTCGTAACCTTTGGTGACGTCAGTTGGTCCACCTCAAATCTCATTCCATTTAAAGAAATGCTTAGATACTCGTTTGGCAGTAACCTTTTCATCAAAAACGTCTTAGGAAACATCATCATGTTTATTCCTTATGGTTTTTTTGTATCTTATTACTTAAACTTAAAAAAACCATTATCCGCATTTTTGCTAGTCCTATTAGTGTCATTATCAATAGAAACAACGCAATTACTGATTGGTAGAGTATTCGACATAGATGATATTATTTTAAACACAATCGGAGGAATACTAGGTTTCTTTGTATATAAACTAATATTCATAATAAATAACCACTTGCCAAAAGTGTTGAAAAATCCTATAGTTTATAATATAATTATAGTGTTATTTGCAATTTTAATGGCTATGTATATGTTTAATTTAATTAAGTTAGGAGTATAATGATGAATAATTTTGAAATATTCAACGAAACAGATGAAAAACTAGATTTAGAAGAAGAAAAAAAACTAATTGAATTTGCTTTAAAACATGAAAATCTAACTAATGTCACATTCAATGTCATCTTTGTAGATAGTAAAACCATAAGAGAGTTAAATAAAAACTACCGAAATATCGATAGAGAAACCGACGTCATAAGCTTTGCCTTAGAAGATGGCGAAGAAAACATAAATTTTGAATTTGGAAGATTATTAGGAGATATTTATATATGCACCTCAAAAATGAAAGAGCAAGCTAAAGAATATGGACATAGCGAAAAAAGAGAAATGGGATTTCTTACCATTCATGGCTTACTTCACTTATTAGGATATGATCACATGAATAAAGAAGAAGAAAAAATTATGTTTGACAAACAAAAGGAGATATTAGATGCCTATGGACTTAAGAGATAAATTAAAAAAGAAAGGATTTAAAAGACTATTCAAAAGCTTTACCTATGCCTTTGATGGTTTGAAATATGCTTTCAAATACGAGCAAAATATCCTAGTCCATACCTTGGCTACTATTCTTGTAATAATTGCCGGAATAATATTTAAAATATCTCAAACAGAATGGCTCGTCATAACTCTTATCATTGGTTTAGTAATTGCCACAGAACTAATAAATACAAGTATTGAAGCTACCATTGATCTTGTCACAAAAGAAATACATCCACTAGCCAAAATAGCCAAAGACACCGCCGCTGCTGCCGTCTTAATATTTGGTCTAGCAGCTATAATCATCGCTTCAATAATATTCATACCAAAAATTTTACTATTAATAGGAGGTTAATATGCATAGTGGTTTCGTAAGCTTTGTTGGAAGACCAAACGTTGGAAAATCCACACTCATAAATCAAATTATCGGCACCAAAATAGCCATCACCTCAGATAAACCAGGAACAACCAGAAACGTTATTCAAGGAATATATAATGATAAAGATACTCAAATTGTTTTTGTTGACACCCCTGGTATTCATAAACCAAATAATAAACTTGGCCAATTACTTAACAAAGGAGCTTATTATAGTATCGAAGATGTTGATGTCATCTGCCTTTTAATTGATGCTAAAAAAGGCTTAGGTAAAGGTGATAAATATATTATCGAAAGACTAAAAACTATAAACAAACCAGTAATATTAATTATTAATAAAATAGATGGTTTATCTAAAGATGAAATATTCTTAAAAATAAATGAATATAAAGATTTATATGACTTTAAAGAAATCGTTCCAATATCTGCTTTAAAAAATAAAAACATCGGTGAACTGTTAAAAACCATCAAAACATACTTGCCAGATAACATAAAATATTTTGAAGATAATATAATTACAAATAGAAGTATGCAGTTCATGATTGCTGAAATTGTCCGAGAAAAAATCCTTTGGCTTACCAAAGAAGAAGTCCCACATTCAGTTACTTGTCTAGTTGAAAAAATAATCAAAGATAAAGATAAAAATATCATCAATGTCGCCATAATAGTTGATAGAGATGCCTTAAAAAAAATAATCATTGGTAAAAATGGACAAATGATTAAAAAAATTGGTACCCTAGCTAGAAAAGACTTAGAAAAAATATTAAAAACTAAAGTATATTTAGAACTTTATGTCAAAACCATTGAAAAATGGCGTGAAAAAGAAAAATACCTTTCAGAATTTAACTTTAATGATTTTACTGAATAAAAAAAACAAAAACATATCACAATATTAATAGGTGATAAAAATGAATAAAGAAGATTTATGGAACTTATTTAGGCTAACAGGTAAAATTGAATACTATTTAAAATATAAAGAAAAAGAGGAAGAAAATGAATCTAAAGGAAGTAACCGGAATAATCGTAAATGAAACAAATTATGGTGAAACAAGTAAAATATTAAACGTTATTACTAAAGAAAAAGGTTTAATTTCTCTAATGGCTAAAGGCTGTAAAAACATCAAAAGTCCCTTAAGAAGCACCGCCTCAAAACTAACCTTTGGAACATTTATAATTTATTATAAAGAAAATAAAATATCTACATTAAAAGAAGTAACAATATTAGATAATTTTATAAATATAAAAAAAGACATATCAAAAATAAGCTATGCCACTTACATATTAGAATTAAGTGAAGGCGTAATCAAACAAAATAATAATAAACATATATTTGAACTTTTAATCCAAAGTTTAAAAAAAATAAATGAAGGTTTTGATCCTTTAATAATTATGAATATTTTAGAACTAAAATATCTAGAATTTTTAGGAGTTATGCCAGTAATTGATGCATGCACGGTATGCGGTAAAAAAACAGGAATTGTCACGCTATCTAGCTATAAAGGTGGTTACGTTTGTAAAAACTGTTATACAAACGAAAACATAGTATCAGATAAAACCATCAAATTAATTAGAATGTTCTATTATGTTGACATATCAAAAATATCTAAAATAGACATAAATGCAAAATCAAAAAATGAAATTAATATATTCTTAGACGATTATTACTCAAGATATACTGGATTATATTTAAAAAGTAAAAAATTTATCAAGAATTTACAAAAATTAACAAATTAACTTGACTAAAATAAAATAAAAACATAAAATTATATTGAAAGGCGATGATCTGCGTGGAAAACAGGGAGTCATATATTAAAAAGTGATTCTCCTAGAATAAATAAGGTGGAACCGCGGGTAAAACCGTCCTTATAATCTAGGGGATTTTTTAGGAGGTAATTATGGAAAAATTAAAAATGGACAAATTAGTAAGCATTTGTAAACAATACGGATTCATATTTCAAGGTAGTGAAATTTATGGTGGCCTTGCCAATACATGGGATTATGGACCACTTGGAGTAGAATTAAAAAATAACATCAAAAAAGCTTGGTGGAAAAAATTCATCATGGAAAGTAAACATAGCTATGGTGTAGACGCTTCCATTTTAATGAACCCAAAAGTTTGGGAAGCCTCAGGACACGTTCAAAACTTCTCAGACCCACTAATCGACTGTAAAGATTGCAAATCAAGATTTAGAGCTGATAAACTAATTGAAGAGCATAATAAAGAAATTGATGGCGACTCTATGAGTGATGATGAATTATATGATTATATTATAAAAAACAATATTAAATGTCCAAAATGTGGTAAAACAAATTGGACCAAAATCAGACAGTTTAACTTACTATTTGAAACAAATAGGGGAGTTATCAAAGATGATGCATCTAAAGTATATCTAAGAGGTGAAACTGCCCAAGGAGAATTCGTTAATTTCTTAAATGTTCAAAAATCTATGAGAGCTAAGCTTCCATTTGGAATAGGACAAATTGGTAAAGCCTTTAGAAATGAAATTACTCCAGGTAACTTTACCTTTAGAACTATAGAATTTGAACAGATGGAGCACCAACTTTTCTGTAAAGAAGAAGATTCTTTAAAATTATATGAAAACTACAAACAAAAAGCGTGGGATTTTTTAATCAACCTTGGCATCAAAAAAGAAAACATTAGATTTAAAGATCACGAAAAATTAGTTTTTTACTGCAAAGCTGCCTGCGATATTCAATATAAATTCCCATTTGGATTTGATGAACTTTGGGGTACCCATCATAGAGGAACTTATGATTTATCAAGACATGAACAATACTCTGGAAATCAATTAAGATACTTAGACCCAGACACTAATGAAAAAATACTTCCAACCATAGTAGAATCTAGTGTTGGAGCTGACCGTCTTACCTTAGCTATTTTATGTAACGCTTACGAAGAGGAAACCTTAGAAGATAAAACGGTGAGAGAAATCATGCATTTTCACCCATTCTTGGCCCCTTATAAAGCAGCTATTTTACCACTTGTTAAAAAACATCATAAAGAAAAAGCTGAAGAAATTTATAACATTTTATCAAAAAACTTCATGATAACTTACGATGAAACCGGAAATATTGGTAAAAGATATAGAAGACAAGATATTGCTGGAACTCCATACTGTATAACCATCGATGATGAAACTATTGAAAGTGGAACAGTCACTGTAAGAAATAGAGATACTATGAAACAAGAAGTTATTAAAGTAGATGACTTAACAAATTATTTAAACGAAAAAATAACTTTTTAAATAGAAAGCATGTTTATGAAAAAATTAAAAGCAAAAAAAAATGACTTTTCAAAAGCTATATTTTCGAATTTAGAAATAACTAAATTATTAAATAATAGAAAAGTAAAAAGTTTAACTATCTCTAAATCAAATTCTATTATAAAATATCATATAAAATCTTATGATATTTTTATCATAATAGTGAGTAAAAACCTAATGGAACTAATAAGTTCATCTTCTGGAGGAACAAGCAATATTATAAAAATAATTCCAAAAGAAATAAAAAATAAAAATATTGCCATAAGTGAAACCAAAACCCTATTTGGTAAAATCACAGTTATAACTCCAAACATAAATAGAAAAACTAAATTAATTATAAATACTATTAAAACCCAAAAAGAAAATCCTAAAAAAACAAATGAAAAAATAAAACTCATTCAAAAGAATAGTACTTCTAAAAAATCAAAAGAAATTATAAAACCATTAAAGGTAAAAAATATAAATATTCAAAAGCCAATTAAAAATGAAAAAAATCCTATTAAAACTAAAAATGATAAAACTAAAAAAACTATAAAAAAAGCACAAAATAAACCAAAAACTTCAAAACCAAATAATAATTTCAAGCCCAAATATAAACTTCAAAAAGTAAAAACACAAAAACGTGTTGCTTTATTCACTTCTTTTAGTGCTTCTATTTTATTTGGCATTGCCCTTGCTGCTCTTAGTTTTAAAAAAATAATTAAAGGTATGATAGTCGTATCAGTTGCCGCTATTTTAAACTTTAAAAAGCTCAAAAAAACAAATAAAAAATTAGTAAAAAAAATATAAAATATCTTTTCTTATGATATGAACAAAATGCCAAAATAAATTTTGTGCGTTATTACCTCACGGTAAACTATTTCTAAATCTAACAAACTATTTCCTAAACTCTAGCTATCTAAAATTTATTTTTACAAAGCAAATTCTCAGTATATTAAAAAAGTTATTTCGCCAAACCGAAATAACTTTTTAAATTGTGTGCCTCAAAAAATTACGATTTTCATTTAAAAGAGAATTTATTAAATCCAAATTATTAGCACTTTCAATTAACTCTCCTAAAGTGACCGTTGTTTCAAAATGTATTTGCCCATCAAATTCATCTGTTATTTGTAACTTTGTATTCATTAAATCATAAATATCAATATTATCAATTTTCAAATGGCCATGCGCTAAACAGTGCCTAATATTTTTTAAAATTTCTACATTAACTGCATTATAAACATTATCATCCGCAGTTCCATCTAAAATTGCATTTAATCTATTCGCCTCATTATAAAATTTAATCATCTTATTTCTGCACTTATTAATATTATTGCGTATATCATTTAACTCAAAAGAAGTCAAATTACTCAAATTTTCATCTGCAATTAACGGCATATAATTTATAATTGTTTTAACATTTTCTGCATAAAAACCAACTTTAATTTTTAAAAAATCCTCATATACCTTAACCGGAAATCTCACATTCTGTGCTTGAATTGTACTTCTATTTTGATTGTAACAATATAAAAATAAAACGTTCATAAAAGAAATTATTAAAAGTTCCATCTTAGAACTATAATTAATATAATCATAAGCTTTATTTCCTAGATAATCATTATTAAAATTATTCTTTCCAATCATATTTTTCAAATTACTTTTTAAATAATATTTTTTATTATATCTTTTGTGAATTAAAAAATCAATCACTTGAAGCTGAGTACTTTTATCAAGGTTATAAAAATAATTCTTATCCATTTGATTGATGTTTTGAATTATATAATTAATATCCTCATCAGTCAAATTACTCTTTCGAACATCCAAAGGTTTTTCTATACATTTATTTATTTTCTTGCACAAATTTAAATAAAAATCATATTTACCAACATAAGCATACAAATCATGCCCGTCAAGCAAACCTAAACAATCAGATACAGTAAACCCCATGTGTGACTCCTGTTCTAAATTTTCAGTTTTTTTTAAAGCAGAAGAAGCTTCTTTTTCTCTCGCTCCAATAAGCACTATACTTTTCAAAAAATCTTCAATATCATCCTCAGATAAAGGCTTTAAATTTAAATAATTAGTATTTCCATGAAACATCTTAGGGAAAGCCCCTTTAAAAAAATAATAGTCATATATTAAATTAAATAGATTAAACAACATTTCTTTTAAAACAAATAGATGAAATTTTAAACAGTTACCCCGTCCTATATCATAAAGCTCAACAATTTCATCACTGTGAATTTTGTAGTTAGAATGGGCGATAGCATTTCTAATCATCCTTATAACTTTTAATGGTATTATTTTATCGCCATCCATAATAGTACTATTTTCACGAATAAAAGAATCATCGATAAAATTATAACAAGGTATCATTCTTTCTACTTTATATAAAATATAATCTGGTAGATAATCATCATTTAAATTAAGCATAAGTAACTGTGTACTTAAAAAAATCATATCCATATTACTAAAAACATTATTATAATTATTACTAACAAAACTTAAATTATCCAAAAATTCGCCTAACTTATCCTTATCAGATTGCGAAATAGCCATATCATTTAATATTTTAATTAAAGCTTTAACTGCTGTACTAGAATATTCAAGCATAATATTTTCTATTGGTCTAGTATAATTAAAAGTAGTTAAACTCTCATTTGATAAAATTGGATTTTTCTCATGCTCTTTATAAAAAAAATTATCAGAAACACA
The DNA here is from genome assembly GCA_944329385.1 of uncultured Bacilli bacterium. Taxonomy (GTDB): domain Bacteria; phylum Bacillota_I; class Bacilli_A; order RF39; family UBA660; genus Coprosoma. The sequence goes on from CALVIE010000012.1 coordinate 20,204, forward strand.
TTCATCCAAAACATCAAAATCAAAAAACTTATTCTCATCTTTCAAAGTCAAAACAAATCCTTTTGAAACATCTATTCCATATTTAAGTAATTTTTCTTTATTATAAAAATCTTCATCCTTAAAATCATTAATAATATCCTTTACCAAAACATCATTAATTTTAAAAACCTCTAATATCTTTTGGTTTTCCTTTAATAAATAAAAATTATAAACATATAATTTTCCATCATTTATAAAGAAAACAACTCCTAAATGCCTTCCAGCACATATAGATGTAATTAAATTACTATACCATTCAACCATTTATATCACCACTTAAATACTCATCAAGCCCCAAAGCAATTCCTTTCGCATAACCACTAGGATTATTTAAAATATTCTTAAGTTCTGCAACATTATCAATATAACCAAGCTCAAATAAATATCCCTCAGCCGTATCATTAGAATCATAATAAAGATTCTCATCATACATAGTATTAATGCTATCTTGATAAGCTCCAGTCGCAATGCCACCAATTTCTCTTATCATGTAATAATAAGGAACCCCATCAGAAGAAAATCTTTGATAAATTCCATCTTCCACTTTAAACTCCTCTTTAGTAGAAACCAAAACATCCGCATATTTACCAATATTTTTTACAAATGACCTAGCCAAATCAAAAGAACTATTACCGGCAACATAAACCTCAAAGCCATAAGTTGTACTCATACCCCCGGGAATATTCGTCGAATTATGGTGCAAGGCCAAATTAAACTTTGACTTTGTCGTATTAGCCATAGTTCCGCTTCCCATTTCACCATAAGTTGGGACAGTATCTTCCTTACTATCTCTAGTAAGCTTAACCTTATATCCCATTTTTTCTAATTTTTCTTTCAAAGCTGAAGCAACATCAAAATTAATATCCGCCTCTTTGTAAGTAGTGCTTTTTAAACACTTTCCATTACTATTTGGAACATCACCATTTTCACATACTATCATACCAGAATCATTTCCATCATGCCCAGGGTCAATAGTAATATCATAAACATCATCTGGAAGATTAGTATTTTTAATATGAAAACCTAGAACCTCATGCCCCTCAAACTTATCCCAAGTAATATCGATTTTTTTATTTTTCCCATCTTTACTTAAAGTATAGTATATAATATCTTCATATTTAGTTTTATTTATCAAAGGAAAATAAATAACATCATCATTTTTTTTAGCCTTAATAAGTAAATAATAATTACCATTGTCTAACGTTTCCAAATTAATACCTTTATTTATAAACCGGCTCGTTTCAAAAGAATATTTATCTTTATCCTTATCTAATTCCCAATCAATTACCTTTTCAAAATTTCCATTACTTAAAACTAAAATAGGAGAATCATAACTATCATCAAGATTGAAATCCCCTTTAAAATTAAGGTGAATTCCGTATCTGTCATAATATGTAATATTTCCATTAATATCATAATTAATCTTACCTAAAAAAGTTTTATAATTAATAAAAAAGTAAATAGCCATAATAACTACAATTAAAAATATTAAAACAAAAATAAATTTTCCTCTTTTACGCTTTCTTTTTCGTTTACTCATAAAATTCATACTTCCTTTAAAAATATTTTACCAAAAAATAAAGAAAAAGAAAAATTTTATCTAAAAAAATTGTATTTAATAGTTTACTTTACACAAAATAAAAAAAGAAAATCAAAAAGCATTTTCTTTTTCTAAAATATATGATAAAATTATCTATAGCAAAGTATTAAAAAACTAAGGAGGATAAATATGGGTTTGATAAAAAAAATCATAGGTGAAGAAGAAGATGTCTTTTCCGCACCATCAAATGATCAGTACTATGATTTAAAAACAGAAGAAGCTTTAACTGAAGAAGGCGGAGCTAAAATGATTTTGCTTGAACCAAGAGCTTACTCTGAGTCCCAACAAATCGCAGATCATTTAAAAAAAAGAAATACTGTTGTTGTAAATTTAAAAAGAGTAACCCCTGAACAAGCTAAAAGAATTGTTGATTTTCTAAGCGGAACTATATATGCAATTGGTGGGGATTTGCAAAAAATAGGTGGAGGCATATTCCTATGCACTCCAAATAACGTTAGTGTTCAAGGCAAAATTACAAACGATACCGAAGGTAAAGGTATTCACGATAATAATAATATAGACATAGAGTGGTAAATAAAGCATAAAAAAAGGTGAGGTTGAATTTATGGAAAAATTTACGAGAGTCATGAGAGGGTATGACCCAGATGAAGTTAATAATTTCTTAGATCAGGTCATAAAAAGAGTTGAAAAAATGATTGCTGATATTGATAAAAAAAACAAACTGATTGAAACGCAAAAAGAAGAAATTCAAAAATTAAAAGAAAATATTGAACAAGGTGCTAATGACAAAGAAAAATTACAGCAGTATGAAAGAATGGAAAACACCTTAAATAGAGCTATACTAATGGCTCAAAAAACCTCAGACCAATTAAAATTAACTGCTCACCGTGAAAGCGAAATAATCATTGATGACGCTAAGAAAAATGCTAGCCGTATTGTTAATGATGCTTTAATGAAAGCTGAAAAAATTGAAAACGAAGCTGAAACCACTAAAAGAAATGTCAATATACTAAAACGTAGACTTAAAAACATTATCGAATCACAATTAGAAATTATTGACGATATAGATGATTTAGATATATAAAATTATAGTTATAGCAAAATAATTACCGTCCTTGAGTTAGGACGTTTTTTGTTGAAAACATTGATTAAACTAATGATGATATGCTATAATTAAATGTAGGTGAAAAAAATGTTCAAATATAAAAATATTAATATAAACTATATAAGATATGGTAATAAAGATAAACCAACAGTTGTTCTTCTTCATGGATGGGGGCAAAACATTCAAATGATGAAACCAGTAGGTGATAATTTAACTGATTATGACGTTATTATTATAGACCTCCCAGGACATGGAAATAGCGAAGAGCCTAAAGAAGTTTGGCTATTAACTGACTTCGTAGACATGATTCATGCTTTACTAACATCGTTAAATATTGATGACCCAATTTTAATAGGCCATTCCTTTGGCGGTAAAATAAGCTTACTTTATGCGAGTAAATATCAAACAAAAAAACTAATATTATTTGGTAGCCCATTTAAAGTAAAGAAAAATCCAAATAGTTTAAAAGTAAAAATTTTAAAGAAACTAAAAAGCCTTCCAGGACTAAAAAACATTGCTGAAACAATGAAAAAACACATGGGTTCAGAAGATTACCGTAATGCTTCTCCAATGATGAGAGATATACTAGTAAAACATGTAAACACTGACATTACTGAAGATGTAAAAAAAATAAAATGCTCAGCCATCATCATTTGGGGGACTAATGATGCCGCAGTTCCTATCGCTGATGCCTACGAACTAGAAACTCTAATCAGTGACTCAGCTGTAATTCCTTATGAAGACTGCAGCCACTATGCATATTTGGAAAGACTAAACCAAACAGTTTCAATAATTAAAAATTTTATAAAGGAGAATTAACATGGCAAAAGAATTTCTAATATCCGTCGTTATTTATTTTGTATATGTCTTTTTTAAAAGCATAGATTCTATGCATATGCTTCAGCAAAATAAATATAATAGAAAAAAAACATACTTAAAATGGCTAAATAAAAACAAAGAAAAATTATTTAAAGACTATAGTATACTTTTTGTTATCTTAATTGTATTTGCCTTTATAAATAGTAACCTGTTATTGATTTTAACCTTTAATCTTCTTTATGTTTTTCTTTTAATAAATCTTATAAGTGAAAGAAAAAAATCTCAAAATAAACTTCCCTTAAAATATACAGCTAGAGTTAAAAGATTAATCTTCACAAACACATTAATTTCACTTATGATAGTAATTATAATGTCATTTTTCATAAATGAAACAAATTTAGTCTACTGTTACTTAATTTTAGGTTTATTTGCTTATTTTAACAAACTTTATATTTTAATAGCCCTTTTAATAAATACCCCTATTGAAAGCTTAGTTGGTTTTTATTTTAAAAAGAAAGCTATCCATAAAATAAAAAGTATGAAATCCTTAAAAGTAATTGGAATTACTGGAAGTTATGGAAAAACCAGTAGTAAAAACATTTTAAATGATATTTTAAATATCAAATATAACTCCCTTCCAACACCTAAAAATTTTAATACACCATTTGGTCTAATGATTACCATTAATAATTACTTAGATAAATTCACCGATCTTTTTATCGCTGAAATGGGAGCATGCCAAAAAGGGGATATTAAAGAACTTTGTGATTTGGTTCATCCAAAATATGCCATTATAACTAAAATAGGTGTTGCTCATCTTGCTACCTTTGGTTCAAGAGAAAACATTCAAAAAACAAAATTTGAATTAATTGAATCGCTCCCAAGTGATGGAGTAGGTGTATTAAACAAAGATGACGAATGGCAAAGAAATTATAAAATCAAAAATAAATGTAAAATTAAATGGATTGGTATTGATCGTAAAGATGTCGATGTAAGAGCTGAAAATATTACACTATCGCCAAAAGGTACAACATTTGATGTTTATTTCAAAGCTGATAATAAAAGATATAAATTTGAAACAAAATTGTTGGGATATGCTAACGTATATAATATTTTAGCTGCTATTGCCCTAGGAAAAGAATTTGGTATGACTATAGAACAGTTAAAAGCCGGAGTTGCTAAAGTAAAACCTGTTGAACACCGCCTAGAGCTCAAAAAAAATAGTGATATAAATATCATTGACGACGCTTACAATTCAAATCCAACCGGTGCCAAAATGGCCTTAGATGTCCTTAAAATGATGCCAGGAAAACACATTGTAGTCACACCAGGTATGATTGAACTAGGAGATGAAGAATATCAAAAAAACAAAGAGTTTGGAACACAAATTGCTATTTCTCAAGCTGATGAAGTAATATTAGTAGGAGCTGAAAAAACAAAACCTATTTTAGAAGGATTAAAAGAAAAAAACTATCCTGAAAATAAAATTCATATAATAAATGATGTTTTAAAAGCTTTCCCTTTAATTCAAACATTAAAAGATAAAGAAACTTATGTTCTTTTAGAAAATGATTTACCAGATATATTTAATGAAAAGGAGTGAAAATTATGATAAAAGTTGGAGTATTTTTTGGTGGTGATTCTGTTGAACACGAAGTCAGTATCATATCAGCCTTGCAGGCCATGGAAAATATAGATGAGGAAAAATATGAAATAATTCCTATATATATAAGTAAAGATAGACATTTCTATACAGGTAATGCCCTAAGAGATATTGAAACATTCAAATATTTTGATAATATGAAAAAATATGTCAAAGAAATAACTTTATGCCGCAAAGGTAAAGAAATAACCATGCAAAAAGTAAAAGGTTTTTTTGGAAGAAATGTTGGTACTATTGATGTTGCTTTCCCAGTTGTTCACGGTAAAGGAATAGAAGATGGTTCCCTAGCAGGTTTCTTAGAAACTTTAAGCCTTCCTATAGTTGGACCATCAGTCTTAGGTGCTGCTTTAGGTCAAGATAAAGTTGTTTTAAAACAAGTATTAAAATCTAACAACATTAAAGTGCCAAATTATACTTGGTTTTATGACTATGAATATAATATGAACAAAGAGGAAATAATTGAAAAAATTGAAAAATTAAAATACCCAGTCATTGTTAAACCAGCTAATCTCGGTAGTACCATTGGTATAGGTGTTGCCCATTCAAAAGGAGAACTTGAGAAAAAAATCGAAGAAGCCTTAGAATATGAAAAGAAAATAGTCGTAGAAGAAATGATAGAAAACTTATTAGAGCTAAACTGTGCCGTATGTGGTAACTATGAATACCAAGAAACAAGTTTAATAGCTGAGATGAAAATGAAACATGAACTTCTAACATTTGAAGATAAATATTTAAGTGGAGGCAAGGGAAAAGGCTTTAAAAATGGTAATAAAATGCCTTCTTCTATGTCTACTAGTGAATTTGACATTCCAGCTAAAATTGATGAAGAAATGGAAAATAAAATATATGAAATTTCTAAACAAGTATTTAGAATATTAAATCTAAAAGGCGTTTGTCGCATAGATTATCTAATAAATAGTAAAACTAAAGAAATATATGTTAATGAACCAAACACAATCCCAGGTTCACTCGCATTTTACTTATATAAACCAAAAGGTAAAGACTATAAAACATTAACTGATGAACTAATTAAATCAGCTATCAAAGACTATAAAAATGAAATGCGTAAAACCTCAAGTTTTACATCAAACATTTTAAGCGAATATAATGGAACAAAAGGATTAAAAAAATGATTTAAATAAAATAAGGAGATGTATAACATGGATTATAAAGACACATTACTAATGCCTAAAACAGAATTTAAAATGAGGGGAAACTTAGCAGAAAATGAAGCTTTACAAAGGCAAAAATGGGAAGAAATGGATTTATATAATCTAATAAAAAACAAAAACAAAAATAATAAACCATTTATCCTGCACGATGGTCCACCTTATGCGAATGGTAATATTCATCTAGGTCATTCACTAAATAAAATACTAAAAGATTTCATTAACCGTTCTAAAATGATGGAAGGATATTTTGTAGAATATATCCCAGGTTGGGATACCCATGGGCTTCCTATTGAACAGGCTGTAACAAATAGTGGAATAGATAGAAAAAAAATGACCACTGCTGAGTTTAGAGAGTATTGTAAACAGTATGCTCAAAAACAAGTAGAAACTCAAAAAGAAGATTTTAAAAGACTAAATGTCATTGCTGATTGGGACCATCCTTATATCACTATGAATAAAGAATATGAAGCAAGACAAATTGAAGTATTTGCCAAAATGGCTTCAAAAGGTTTAATTTTCCAAGGATTAAAGCCAGTTTATTGGTCACCAAGTAGTGAAACTGCCTTAGCTGAAGCTGAAATTGAATATAAAGACAAAACCGATCCATCAATCTATGTAGCTTTTGTAGTTACCAAAGGCAACAAATATGTAGATGAAGGTGATAAATTAGTTATTTGGACAACTACTCCATGGACTTTACCAGGAAATATGGGAGTATGTGCCGGACAAGATTTCGAATATTCTAAAGTAAAAGTAGAAGATAGTAACTATATTGTTGCAAGTGAATTATTAGAAGATTTAATGAAAGAATTTGAATTTGAAAATTACGAAGTACTATCAACATTCAAAGGAAAAGAATTAGAAAATGTCATTTATAAACATCCATTCATGGATAGAACATCACCCGTTGTAACTGCAGATCACGTAACCTTAGATGCCGGAACTGGGTTAGTTCATACCGCACCATCTTATGGTGAAGATGACTTTAACGTCGGTAAAAAATATAACCTAGGAATGGTAAACGGTGTAAACGATCAAGGAATTTTGACCGAGGAATCTGGAATATTTAAGGGCTTATCAGTAGATGAAGCTAATAAAGAAATACCAAAGTGGTTAAAAGAAAATGGCTATTTATTAAAATTAAAGAAAATAACCCACTCATACCCACATGATTGGAGAACAAAAAAACCAATTATCTTTAGAGCCACAAAACAATGGTTCTGTAGCGTAGATAAAATAAGAGATGAAATATTAAAAGAATTAGACACTAACGTTAAATTCCATACTGATTGGGGTAAAACAAGAATTTATAACATGATTAAAGATAGAGGTGATTGGTGCATCTCAAGGCAAAGAGCATGGGGAGTACCAATTCCAATCTTTTATAACGAAGATGGCTCTGCCATTGTCGACTATGATGTTATGATGCATGTAGCCCAATTATTTAGAGAATATGGTTCTAATATTTGGTTTGAAAAAGAAGCTAAAGATTTACTTCCAAAAGGATATACAAATGAAGCAAGTCCAAATGGCAAGTTCACCAAAGAAACAGATATTATGGATGTATGGTTTGATTCAGGAACTTCTTGGGCCGGTACATTATTAGAAAGAAAATTACCTTATCCAGCCGATGTATATTTAGAAGGGTCAGACCAATATCGTGGTTGGTTTAACTCGTCATTAATTTGTAGTATGGCTTATAGTGGTCATAGCCCATATAAAGAATTGGTTTCAGCTGGCTTTGTGCTAGATGGAAAAGGATTTAAAATGAGTAAAAGTATCGGTAATATTGTAAAACCAATGGATGTAGTTGGCAAACAAGGCTCTGACATTCTAAGACTTTGGGTAGCAAGTGTTGATTATACCGAAGATGTTAAATTTAGTGATGAACTTTTAGCTGGTGTAAAAGAATCATATAGAAAAATTAGAAATACTTATAGATTCATGTTAGGAAACCTATTTGATTTTAACCCAGAAAAAGATAAAATAGCTTATGATAAAATGCCAGTTTCTGACCAATATATGCTCGTAGAATTAAATGATACAATTTCAAAAATAATTAAAGAATACGATAATTATAACTATGATGAAATCTATAAAATTATCAATAATTATGTCAATTCACTTTCTAATTTTTACTTAGACTTTACAAAAGATATTTTATATATTGAATCAGCAGACGCTTATCAAAGAAGAAGTGTCCAAACAGTTTTATACGAAATTTTAACTTCATTAATTAAATTAATGGCTCCAATTTTACCATATACATCAGAAGAAGTATATAATTTACTTCCAGGAAAAAAAGAGCAAAGTGTTCACTTAGAAAACTTTCCAGAAGTAAAATCTTATAAAAATGAAACAGAATTAAAAGAAATGTTTGACTTATTCTTCGGTATAAAAAATGATGTTTATAAAGCCTTAGAAGAAGCTAGAAATGAAAAATTAATTGGTAAATCATTAGAAGCCAAAGTATTCTTAAAATTAAGAGATGAAGATAAAGAAACATTAAAACCAATTCTTTCAAATCTAAAACAATTGTTTATCGTATCAGATGTAATTCTTACAGCTGAAGAACTTCAAAAATATGAATACTCTGGCGTTCAAATTCAAAAATTTGAAGGCAAAAGATGCGAAAGATGTTGGAATTACTTCAATGAAATTGATATAACTGATAATCTATGTCCGAGATGTCATGAAATAGTAAAAGAACTAACCGAAAAAGAAGACTAATCGAAAGTCTTCTTTTTATATATTCACTCAATAACAAAT
>CALVIE010000013.1 GCA_944329385.1 uncultured Bacilli bacterium
TTTTAGTTTTATGCGGTAAAAGTATTGACTTTACATGCATTTGCATATATAATTAATGTCAGCGTGTTAAGCAGCGTTATTTTGAAAATTATAATGTGGATATTCCCTATAGGGGTTATTTGGCTGGCTGCTGGACAAATATTAGTATATTCCACCCTATAATTTGGCAAAGTAACCTTTCGCGCTTGTGGAAGGAGGAAAATTATGGCAAGGTATCTTGGCCCAACTTACAAAAAGTCTAGACGTTTTGGTTTTTCTATTTTAGAAAATGGTAAAGAACTTTCTAAAAGACCTTATGCACCTGGTGAACACGGACAAGACAGAAGAAAGAAATTATCTGATTATGGTGTTCAATTACAAGAAAAACAAAAGGTTAAATTTATGTATGGCATAAGTGAGAAACAAATGAAGAAAGCTTTTGAAAAAGCGGTTAAAATGAAAGGTGTCAATGGTGAAAACTTACTTAAGTTATTAGAAAGCCGTTTAGACAATTTAGTGTACAGAATTGGTTTTGCGACTACTAGAAAAGGAGCAAGACAATTAGTTAATCACGGTCATATAACTGTCAATGGTAAAAGAGTTGATATTCCATCTTATCAAGTTAAAACTGGTGATGTTATCAGTTTAATGGAAAATGATAAAGAAATGGCTATTGTTAAAGCTTCTTTAGAGTCTTTAGGCAATAGAGTTGAATTTATTTCTTATGATGATAAGAAAATGGAAGCTATTTATGTTAGAATGCCAGAACGTAGTGAACTTAGTGCGGATATTGATGAAGCATTAATTATTGAATACTACAACAGAAATTAGAGAACTTTGTTTCTCTTTTTTTTTAAAACAATAGTTGTTATCTAATGTTTTGGGCAATCTAAATCAGTTTCATCCATAAAAATTCCATCATAGGTCATGGTTATTCCATTGCCAACAGATATAACCATTAGGGGTGAGATATGCTCTACTTGACTGAACATAGTAATCGATTTTAGCACACGGCATTTTTTGTGGTATGATTACGTTTTTAAGATGAGTGCATCCACTGAAATCAATATTGATGATTATTTTTAAATTAAAATTTGATATTTCCCCAGGGTTTGTAATAAATAGAGTTTCAAGACCAGTTAATTTATCAATGCCTTTTAATTTTTTGATGGTTTGGGTATTTTCCGAACTAGTACATGAAAAAAATGACATAACTTGTCACTTTTTCATATTGGTTATTATATCTACACTATTACTTGTTCCTATTCTAGTGGCACCACATTCAATTAGTTCATTCATTTGTTTGAATGTTTTTATCCCACCACTAGCTTTTATTTCTAAAAGTTCGTTTTTATGTTTATTTATTAATTTAACATCGTCTAATGAAACTCCCCTTTTACCAAATCCAGTATTAGTTTTTATGAAGTTTACGAAGGTTTCGTTACAAATTTCAGTCATTTTTATGATTTCTTCTTCGGTTAATAAGGAGGTTTCAATTATTACTTTTAATGTTTTTCCATCTATTTGATCTCTTATTTCTTCGATTTCTTTTTTTACATAGTCATAGTCTTTATCTTTTAAGGCTCCAACGTTAATAACCATATCTATTTCATCAGCACCGTTTTCTATGGCATCAATAGCTTCAAATGATTTTACTTTGGGTGTATTCATACCTAGTGGGAATCCTACGACTGTGCATACGCCAATGTTTGTGTCTTTTAATAATTCTTTAGCTAAAGATACATAATATGGATGAACGCAGACGTTTTCAAATTTATATTCGATAGCTTCTTGGCATAGTTTTACTATATCTTCTTCTTTTGCGTCCATTTTTAAGTTTGTATGATCTATATATTTACCTATTTCCATGCTTTTTCTCCTTTGTTAATGTTTTTGGTTTTTTTGAAAGATTTATTTTGTTATCGTTTTGAAAAATTTCATAGCCTTGAACTATTTCGTTTTGGATATTTTCTCTAGCAAATATTTTATTTTCTCTTTCCATTATTTCTTCGATTTTTAAATAATAGTTGATAGGGGTTCCTAAAATATTGCCTATTAATTTTAGCGTGTCACTGTCAACAAGGTTTTCATTTAGGCAAACAAAATCGGCAATGGTTAAATAAGGATGGGTTTTAATAAAGTTATTTAATAATATTTTTTCATCTGGGTAATAGTTATTTTGATATAATTTAGTGTATAGATAATATAGAGGTTTAACTATTTTTATTAAATCAGAGTATCTTATTTTTTCAATGTTTTTTTCTTTTGTATGATGGGCTTTTTTTAACATATTTTGATATTCATTAAAGTTAAATTTTATGAGTTCGCATTCTAATTTAGGATCCTTTATTTCTGTTATGAAATTTAAATTTTTATCAATTAAACTATTTCTTATTTCATTAATTTTTTCATCGTTAAAACAATTTGTAAATAAAAGCTCTGGATAAGAGGCCATGACAAGATGGCCTATTTTGGTATATTCTAATTTATCTAAAGTACATATAAGTAATGGGTTTAATTTTAATGTGTATATACTTTTATTTAACATTTGACAACTATGTTTACCAAACGTCCAGGAACTATAATTATTTTGACGATTTCTTTATCTTTAATGAATTTTTGAACATTCTCATTTTCTTTAGCTAAGGTTTCCATTTCTTCTTTAGAAATGTTAATATTTACGGTTTGTTTACCCCTTAGTTTTCCGTTTACTTGGAATATTAATTCACATGTTTCATCTTTTGTTTTATTTTCATCATATTTTGGCCATGGTGATTCACATAAAGGAGTGCCTAAATTATAATTTTTATTTATTTGTTCGGTTATATGAGGTGCGAATGGATTTAATAGATGAATTAGTACTCTAAGATCATCTTTGGTGATTGATTTCATATCATCATATTCATTTAACATAATCATTAAAGCAGATATAGCTGTGTTGAATTTCATTGATTTGATGTCGTTTGTGACTTTTTTGATTGTTTTATGGGTTAGAGTTTCTTTGGTATAGCCCTCTTTTTCATTTAGTTTTTCGCCTATTTTCCAAACTCTATCTAAAAATCTTTTACATCCTTTTAGGCTATTATCATTCCAAGCGGCATCTTTTTCATAGTCACCAATGAACATTTCATATAATCTTAGGGCATCAGCTCCATATTTTTCAATCATATCATGAGGGTTTATAACGTTACCTTTTGATTTACTCATTTTCTCACCATCTGGGCCTAAAATCATACCATGTGATGTTCTTATATCGATTGGTTCTTTATTTGGAACTAAACCAATGTTATATAAAAATTGATTCCAAAATCTAGCATATAGTAAATGACGAGCGGTGTGCTCCATACCACCATCATACCAATCAACTTTACCCCAATAGTTTAAAGCTGGTTTAGAAACAAATTCTTTATCATTTTTAGGATCCATATATCTTAAGAAATACCAAGATGATCCAGCCCAGTTTGGCATAGTATCGGTTTCTCTTTTGGCTTTATGACCACATTTTGGGCAGGTGGTATTTACCCAAGATTCAATACCCGCAAGTGGACTTTCACCATCATCTGTTGGTTCATAGTTAGCAACATCTGGAAGTAAAACTGGAAGATCTTCTTCTTTTACAGGCTGCCATCCACATTTTTCACAGTAAACTAATGGAATTGGTTCACCCCAAAATCTTTGCCTTGAAAATACCCAGTCTTGCAAGCGATAATTTGTCTTTTTATTGCCTATTTTTCTTTTGGTAATTTCATCTATCATTTTATTAATAGCCTGTTTTTTATCTGTCATGCCATTTAAAAGGTCAGAGTTAATATATGTTCCATCACCGATATATGGCAATTTATCTCCTGAGATTACTTTGACAATTGGAATGTTAAATTTAATGGCAAATTCATAGTCACGTTCATCATGAGCAGGGACAGCCATGATAGCACCTGTTCCATAATTCATCATGACATAATCAGCGATCCAAATTTCTATTGGTTTACTAGTAAATGGATTTAAGGCATGAACTCCTTCTAATTTAACACCTGTTTTTTCTTTTGAAAGTTCTGTTCTTTCGAATTCAGTTTTTGTTTTAGCAAATTCTTGATATTCTTTTATTTGATCAATGTTTTTTAGTTTGTTTTTTAGTTTATTTATGATTGGATGTTCTGGAGCAATAACCATAAATGTGGCTCCATAAATGGTATCTGGTCTAGTAGTATAGACTTTGATTTTTTCATTTTCATTTTCTATTTCAAAGTCAATTTCGGCTCCTTCTGATTTTCCTATCCAATTTATTTGACCTAGTTTTACTCTTTTACTAAAGTTGGTATCGTTTAATCCTTCAATCAAATCTTCGGCATAGTCACTCATTTTAAGCATCCACTGTTCTTTTTCTTTTTGAACTACTTTAGTTCCACATCTTTCACATACGCCACCGGCGGCATCTTCATTTGAAAGACCACTTTTACATTTTGGACACCAGTTGATGTTTTTTTTGGCTTTATAAGCCATACCATGTTTATAAAACTGTAAAAATTGCCACTGAGTCCATTTATAGTAATCTGGATCAGTTGTTGAAAATTCTCTATTCCAATCAAATGATATACCTAGTTCTTCTATTTGTTTTTTAAATGTTTTAATATTTTCTTTAACAGCGTCTTTTGGATGAATATGATTTTTTATAGCATACTGTTCAGCAGGAGCACCAAAGGCATCCCAACCAATTGGAAATAAAACGTTATATCCTTCCATTCTTTTTTGTCTAGCTACGGTATCTAAGGCTGTATAACTTCTAGCGTGTCCAACATGAAGGCCAGCTCCAGATGGATATGGAAATTCTACTAAAAGATAATATTTTGGTTTTTCACTACCGTTTTTAGCGGCAAATGTTTGATTTGTATTCCAATAATTTTGCCAATGTTTTTCTATTGTTTTGAAATCGTACATTCTATTTTCCTTCTTTCTTTTTATATACTTTACCTAATATTTTATACATTAAAAGCATGAGAGGTACAAGCATTACAAAGCCAACTAAAAGTTTGAAAATTAGATTATCAAATATTTCAATTACTGTGCATGTTATGGCGATAATAAATGCATTGGTTAAGGCAAGTGAATGAGCAAAACTTTTTAAATTTATTTTTTCAGGGTTAATTTTATAAGCTTGTTTAAAATATATTAATTGCTTACTTGTTTTGAATTTTTCAAAGCCTTTTTTTCTAAAAATTACTACTAAGCTATAAAAAAGGTAAACAACAATAAAGCAAAATATAAATGTAATTAAATATTCCATAAATCCTCCTTTTTTAAGTAAAAAAGTATTATGAATATAAGGGCGTTTTGAACGCGGTACCACCTTATTTTATAATACTTTTATTATCTTTAAATGCTTTAACGGGCATGTCCGTCTTATACTTGTCATATAAGAAGCTCCTAAGTAAGTTCGTAATTATGATTAAAAAGTTTTCACCGACCACTTTCTCTCTAAATAACCGTTCATTACTACTGCTCTTATTCCGTGCTTTTAACTTTAAATATTATATTATAATTTTTAATGATATTCAAGAATTAACTTTCAATATATACTATTTTTTCTTTGTATATGTCATCTAAAATAGTTTTTAAATCTTCTTTGGTTATTTCAACAGACATTGTTTCTGAACCAAAAGCTAAAATTAATTTATCTTTTTTATAAATTATGGGATCGATAACAACTTTTTTAATAATTTCAGTTTTGAATCCAAATGGAGTCATACAGCCAGGCTGCATACTAGTAAGTTTATTCATTTCATCTGCACTAACCATAGTTATTTTTTCACCTAAAATATTTTTTAAAAGTTTACTATCCATTCTTTCGGAAGCAAGGGTTATAAATAAATAATAATTATCACCTTTTTTACTTTTTAAAAATAATGTTTTTGTTTCTGTTCCTGTAAGTCCTAGTTCTTCATCAACTTTATTTGCAGTTTCATAATTTAGTATTGGTATGTGTGTAACAACTTTGGGATTCAAATTCAGCCTTTTTAAAATTTCATAACAATTTTTATTATTTTCGTTCATTAATCATCACTTCTTGCGTTACCAAATAATTGTAATAATCTTAAGAATAAGTTAATAAAGTCTAGGTATAATTCTAAAGCACCATAGATAGCTAGGTTATCTTCTGGAATTACACTTAAGTTATTTAATTTAATTATTTGCTGAACATCATAGGCTGTGTAGATTACAAAAATTACAATAGCAATGATTGAAATGATTAAATCAAAGCCTGAATTATTTAAGAAAATATTTATGATGGAACATACAATAATAGCAATTAATCCTATTAATAGATATGGTCCAAATTTTGTAAAGTCTGTTTTAGTTGTTGCTCCTATCAGTGCGAATACAGCAAATATAATTGCAGCAAGTAAGAAAACATACATGATTGAACCTAATTCATAGGTTACAAATATTGTTGAAAATGTAAGACCACTAACTGCAGAATAAATTATGAAACTAACAATTGCGGTTGCGGGTTTCATTTTAGTGATTCTAGCTGATAAGAAAATTACTAGGGCAAGTTCAATTATAATTATTAAAATTAAAGACCAGCTGCCTAATAATTTAAGCATTGCTTCTGGATGAAGTGAAACATAATATCCAGTGAAAAATGTTATCAATAATCCTATAAACATCCACCCAAATACTTTTGGTAATATTTTATTTGTCATTTAATTTTTCCTCCTTTTTATAAGTATATCATTTTTAGCTAATTTTATAAAGTTATTTTGTCAAGGAATATAAAAACTCAGATAATTTGTCTGAGTTTATTCAATGATATATGGGTCTAATATAGTACCATTACCTTTAAATTTAAGGTTTGATGATAGATATAAAACTGGCCGAACACCTATATCGTAATTGTTAGTATATGCTCCATTATAGCCATCAGGACTGCGATAATGCCAGCTATATTCACTAATATAATAAACTTGACCAAATTCAAAGGTTCTAGTTATTGTCCACCAATATTCATAATTTAATAAGGCTAGCCAAGTTGTATTTGCACATTGATTAGAACTTATAGATAATCTTTCACAAAGACTTTTATTTGAATTTACTCTTATAAATTCTGATAATGTTAGTAAAGCAATTTTACCTGTCCATTGTTCTGAATTTTCACTAGAAATTAAATCAGCCACATTACCATTATCTGGAAAAGGTCCTACATTAAAACTGTGTGATATTATTTGACTTTTAGCCGTATTACTTAATCCATTATAATATGTTCCATTTAAATATGTATTTAATGTTACTGGGTGATTCCAATTGTTATATCCTGTACTTTCACTATCATCAAATGCCATAATCGCTGTTCTATTGTTTCTTATTATTTTAATAGTATTATCTTTTTCTATAGATAAAATACGCCAAAGTTCATTGTTAAAAATAATATAATTATTTGGATTTTTTCCTTTATAAATATATCTTCCGTCTTCATATTCATCTTCATATAAACCATCGCCTGTTGTTACTGTATTATCTTTTATTTGTTCACTAGTGTGACTTTCTCCTCCTTGACAAGCATTATAAAGTTCATCTATTGCTCCTTGGACATCTGTACTTTCAAGTCCACTAGCACTATTATCATATGTTGTTTGATTGCTTGGGAAATAGGTTATAGCATAAACACTTATTGTACTAAAAAATATCACTCCAAGTATAAATATAAATATCCTATTTTTAAATCCCTTTTTTATTTTATCATTCATTTCAATCGTTTCCTTTCGCTTTACTATAATAAATATACCATGTTTTTATTTGATTGTCTACATTTTCTTTCGTTTTGATAGTAAAGACTTTACTTTCGTTAAAATATAAAATATTTTTGGAGGTAAAGGTATGAAATTATGTGAATGTTTGGCTATTAATTTAAAATTTTTTAGAAAAAAATATGGGCTTTCTCAAGAGAAGTTTGCAGAAATACTTGGAACGACACTGTCATATTTAAATCAAATTGAAAATGGGAAGGTTGATGTTAAGTGTTCGACAATTGACAAGTTTGCTAATAACATTAACAAGTATGATAAAAAGGCTAAAATTAAACCTTGGGATTTGACTATTTTTGATAAATCACATATTACTCATTTCTCAAGAATTGATGAGCGTAATAATTAATTATGCTTTTTTTGACATATTTGGTGAGGTTTTGTTATATATAATAATTAGGGTGATTAAATGGATAAGAAAAAAATTTTGATTTCGTGGTTAATTATATTTATTACTATATTATCAATTGGAGTTTTAATTATGTCAAAGGCAAATAATAATGTTTTGGAAGAAGAAAACAAAAGTCTTGTAGCAATGGTGATAACGTCTAGTGATAATTCGGTTACAGTTATGGATAGTGATAATATTATTTATACTTTTGGTATGAATGAGGGAGCAGAAGTTGGTGATGTTATCAATATTGAATATAAAGGTGATTTAAACAAGAATTTGGATATACAAAATAATGAGATTATCAGTTTTACAAGTGCGGATATAACGGAAGATGAAAATGGTATACCTATTTCCTTTTTAGATAATGGTATTTTTAAGGATTATTATAAGCAAGCTTATAGAAAGTTAAAAGAGATGAGTTTGGATGAAAAAATTTCACAGATTTTATTAGTTAGGTATCCAGATAATGGGGTTTCTGTTTTAAAGAACAAACAGTTTGGTGGATATGTATTTTTTGCGAAGGATTTTGAAAATAAAAATAAAAGTGAAGTAAAAGATATGATGAATAGTTTACAGGCGGTTTCAAAAATTCCAATACTAACGGCTACTGATGAGGAAGGTGGCAAGGTTGTTAGGGTCAGCAGTAATCCTCTACTTGCTTCTACTCCTTTTAAATCTTCAAGGGAGTTATATTTAGCTGGTGGATTTGAGGCGATTAAGGAAGATACTATTAATAAAAGTAATTTACTTTATGATTTAGGTATTAATGTAAATTTAGCTCCAGTGGTTGATGTTTCTTTAAATCCTGATGATTATATGTACAGCAGGAGTTTGGGAGAAAATACAGAGGTTACATCTAAATATGCAGAAGAAGTGATCAAGGCAAGTAAAGGATACGGGGTTTCTTATGTTTTAAAGCATTTTCCTGGATATGGTAATAATAAGGATACTCACGGTGGTAGTGTAACTGATAATAGAAGTTATGAGGAAATACTCAAAAATGATATTCCACCTTTTAAATCAGGAATTAATGAGGGAGCAGAAGCGGTTTTGGTTAGTCACAATATTGTCAAAAGTATTGATGAGAATAATCCAGCCTCACTTTCTACAAATGTCCACAATTTACTTAGAAATGAACTTGATTTTACTGGTATTATTATTACTGATGATTTAGCTATGGGAGCGACAGCTAATATTCCTGATGCGACAGTAAAAGCGGTTCTTGCGGGTAATGATTTGATTATTACTACGGATTATGATGCGAGTATTAATTCTATAAAGTCGGCTATTAATGATAAAACTATTGATGAAAGTTTGATTGATAAATTAGCTTTTAGAGTTATTGCGTGGAAGTATTATAAAGGACTAAGTTTTGAAAATCAAAAATAGTAGTTATATTTGAAATTAAAAGATAGTCTAGTATTTTTCTAGGCTATCTTTTATTATGTACATAATTTGTAACCATTTTTATATCTTCAAATATTTAGAAAAAAAAAGACCTTACGGTCAATTAAATTTCACCAATATATTCAAGTAGTTTTAAGAACATTCTAACGAATTTTTTATCTAATCCGATTTTGGATAATTTACGAATAGATATTCTTTTTTTATTGATTGGTTCTTTGTTAAATAAAATTGCATCTATTTTTTCTTTCATTTCAGTAGATATTTTTAGATCACTAATAATTCTTTCAATATCTTCATTGATTAATCTTAGGGCATCAATTTCAATATCTTTTCCTTTACAGCTTATAGTTAACTGTCCGACGGTTGGAACATCTTTAATTTCAATGATAAAGTTTGGTCCATCAACGTAGGTTTTTAATGATAGCGAGGTGTCGTTCATATAAGCAGATACATCTTCTGTTCTTTTGGTATTTCTAAAGATGATTTTATAATTACGTTTTTCTGGAATAATTCCACTTTTTCCTTGGACTGCTCTAATAACAACACTATAGTTATTTTTCATATAGGTGTAATCTATTTGAGTTAGTAGATAATAGTCTTTACGGTATAAATCGCTTTCACCATCATCTTCAAATAATGTATATGAATTACTTTGTCCTGGAAAGATATTTATTTCCATATCAACAGGTGGAGTTGTATCATTGAGGTTTTCATTATTACTTAATGGAATGATTGAACCTGATTTAGCAAAAACTGGATAGTCTTCATCTCTGAAGAAACTGATGTAACTTTTGTTCCCTGGAAATTTTTTTCCAGTTACATAATCATACCAAGTTCCTTCTGGAAGGTAAAAATTATGAACAACACGATTCATGACTTCATCTTTTTGGGTTATGATTGGAGCAATTAGTAAAGATGAGCCGAAGAAATATTCATTACGGTACAAAACATCATCATAAAAATTTGGTTTTAAATAGTAAAGTGGTTTAATTAATTGATCTCCAAATTTATGATATTTGTATGCTTCGCTATAAATATATGGTATTAATTTATGTCTTAATTTTAGATAATCTTTAGCAATGGTATAAGTTTTAATATCCCATCTCCAAGGTTCTCTTTTATAATAATGTCCTTTATCAACACCAAATTTTAAAATTGGAGAAAAGACGCCTAATTGAATGGATCTTAAATATAGTTCATTATCTTCTGTTCCTTTAAAATAGCCACTAACATCGTGAGCAACAAAAGGTGTTCCATTATTGAAGGTGTTATTGTTATAAAAAGGTATTTTCCGAAGTGTGTTCCAAGTAACTTCAGTTTTTCCTGAATATAAAATTGGATAACGATGTGGAGCGATGGCATTACCGTCTGATAATAATAACGGTCTTCTTTTATAATTTCTTTCCATATCGTGAAAATGGTAATGTTTTAGGAGAGTTAATTCATTTGGATTTTGTTCATTTTCTAGGTCGAGCCAATAAAAATCAGCACCCAAGGCATCTAATGGATGAATAAATAATTTAAAGTATACATCAATAAATTTGGGGTCTAAAACATTATAAGGAATTTTACCATCTGAGTCAGCTTGAATATATTTTAAGGCATCTGTATAGTATTTGTCTATGTTATAAATTCCAGATGTTGGGTCAACGCTTAAGCCGATACGAATATTTTTGCT
Source organism: uncultured Bacilli bacterium (assembly GCA_944329385.1). Lineage (GTDB taxonomy): Bacteria > Bacillota_I > Bacilli_A > RF39 > UBA660 > Coprosoma. The sequence goes on from CALVIE010000013.1 coordinate 11,255, forward strand.
ATGAAGATAATCAATCATAGCTTTAGGATTTGTAAAGTATTTATCATTAAAAGTAAAACCGGTTCTTAAATGTTTATCTTTGATTTTTAAACGTTTGTGCCAATCTTTATCTAAAACCAAAATAGAAAGTGGTATTTCATTTCTTTCAAAATTATCAATTAAGTTTTTTAATTTTAAATCATCATAGTTTTCGTTACTACTCCACCAATTGCCTAAAGCATACCTTGGAGGAAGTGCTGGAAATCCAGTGATTTGATAGTAATCTTTGAGTGCTAGTTCAAAATCTTTATTATACATAAATAGGTATGTATCTACTCTAAGTTCTTCATTTTTGTAAACTGTTCCATCTTCATTAAAAAGAAGTGAGGTGGTATCATCAATACTAGTCATGCCTTCATCAGAATATAATCCTTTACCTTTTAATCCTCCTTGAGCTAAAGAAACATTCGGAAGGCCAAAGTTTCTAACTTCTGGGTGGCCATAATACCAGTAGCGATCTGTATTTAACAAATCAACTTTTAAATTGGCAGCTGGACTTGCTTTACCACCTAAGAATGATTTACCTTTAATATAAGTTAATTTGAAATATTTTGTGGTTATAACTATGAAATTATGATCTTCTTTCAAATCAAATTCAGGGGTTTTCAAATCTCTATATAAGACTAATTCTGTTGGTTCATCTACAAAATGACCATTATCATTATACTCTAGTCTAATTAATCTTTCGGTTAAAATGGTAAAACGATAATTTGGACCGGCAATAATATTATTTTTATTGGCAATTGCCCTTTTTTTATCAAGTTTAAATTGTTCACCTAAATTATACATGAGTATCTCTCCTTATTCTTTTATATTTCATCTATTTCCATAAAATTAGTATGTTTTACTTTTTTAAATGGATAACCACCTGTAATGATGATTTTATCGCCTTTATTTAATTTAAAGGTTGTGGCAAGTTTTTGTTTGACGTTTTCTGTTAATTCATCAATAGTATTTCCTTCTGCAGTTACAGGTAGTACGCCAAAATATAGTTGCAGGCTTTTGGCAACTTTAGGATCTGAAGCTGCAGCAATTATTGGACAAGGGGGTTTTAAACTACTAATTCTTCTAGCAGTTTTTCCAAAGTTAGTAGCAACTAAAATGGCTTTACAGTCTAGTTCATTAGCTCCTAGAACAACGCTTGAAGAAACAGTCGCAGTTATATTTTTTTGTTTTTCGTTTAAAGAGTTTCTAAAGAAATATTTATAATCTATACTATCTTCTGACTGTCTAATTATTTTACTAACAATTCTAACTGTATCAATTGGATGAGCTCCAATGGTTGTTTCACTTGTAAGCATTATACCATCAATAGCTTCAGACACTAAGGTTGATAAATCAGATACTTCTGCTCTATTTGGAACTGATTTTTTAGTTAAGAAACTGTTGAATTCAGCAGTGATAACCATTAAGCATCCTTCTTCGTAACATTTATGAATTACTTTTTTTTGAATTATTGGTACTTCTTCTATGGGAAGTTCGATACCTAAATCTCCTCTATCTAATATTATTCCATCAGCTATATTAATAATGTTATTAATATCTTCAACGGCTCTTTTATTTTCTATTTTAGCTAAAAGCGTTATATGTTCATTTTTTAGTTCTATTAAAAGATCATTTATTTCTAAGACATCTTCGGCTGAGGAAATAGAAGATACAACTATAAAATCAACATTCATTTCATGGGCAAATAAAATGTCATCGTAATCTCTGTTTGTTAAAAATTTACGGTTCATTCTAGTTTCTGGTAAATATATTTTTGAGTGGTCAGTTACTTCTCCACCTTTTAAAACATCACAAACAACATAGTCTAAGCCTTTTTCTATTACTTGAAGAATGACACTTCCTTTACTTAAAATTATTTTTGTATGATATTTTAAATCATTTACTAAGTTAGGATAATTTACAGAAAACCCAGTCATATTTCCTTTTACTTCGTTCATATATATGCGAATTTTATCGCCAGTGTTTAAATGGGTTTTACCGCCTATGAAAGTACCTGTTCTAACGCATGGGCCTTCTAAGTCTAACATGACAGCAGTATTACTTCCTAGTTTTTCGTTTGTTTCATCAATTATTTTTATTAGTCTTTTACAAACTTCGTGTGATGAATAGCTCATATTTATTCTAATTACATCTATTCCGTTTTTAATAAATTCTTCAATTTGTTTTTGTTCATTTTTACTTTCACAAACTGTGGCAATTAGTTTTGTTTTTTCCATGTATACCACCTTACTTTCTATATAAATTATAATGTATATATTTTTTAAAGTCAATTAAATTTAAAAGATGTAGTTTTAATCTACACCTTATTTTAAATCGTCAATATTTTTCTTTAATTGTTTAGCATCTTCACCAAAAATAATTTTTAATTGATTGTCTATTTCAACAATGCCTTGAGCTCCCATTTTTTGAATGGCCTCTTTATTTACAAGGTCAATGTTATGGAGGTTAACAACAAATCTTGACTTATTTACTTCATAGTTTATTATGTTTGCAGTTCCTCCTAGATATTCAATTAGTTTATTAGCTTCTAATTTAAAATCTTTGCTTTTGGCTTTTAAAATAGCGAATGCTATTATTATTAATACTAAAACTATAATTGCATATTGCCATATCATATCCATATTTATCACCTGTTATTATTATACTATAAATTTGGTCTATTTTTGAAAAAAAATTTATTTTATATCATCAAACAATAATTTGATGTCAATATTTAAGGCATCGGCAATTCTACCTAGTACAGTTATTGTAAATCCTCTTTGCATTTTTTTACTTTCTATTTTAGCAATATAATTCATAGAGATTCCTGCTTTATCAGCAAGTTGTTGTTGAGTTAAATTAGATTTTTCTCGATACTTTTTTATATTGCATCTAATTAAATTATAATAATAGTTATCATCATGTATCATAAATATGCACCGCCTGTCCATATTTATTATCTCTAAATTTTTTTATCTTATATATGGACATATTGTCCATATTGATGCTATAATTAGATTGATAATAAAAATAGCGAATTTTGAAGGGGGCATGAAATATGAAAAGTAAAGTTGAAAGTTTTTTTTAAGTTATTTACCTGGGTTATAACAGGATTAATTTTTTGTAGTATGACAGCCATAGCTATGACATATTTTCCTTCTAATCAAACAGTTTATGATAATAAAACAAGTGGGCTTAAAAGTACTGATGTCCAAGGCGCGATAGATGAACTTTATAATGTATGTTTACCTAAAACAGGAGGAGAAGCAATACTTGACAAAGTGGATATAGTGTCATCTGGTGATGGTTTATATAAAGATGAATATGAGGATAGGTACTTTTATAGAGGAGCAAATGCGAATAATTATATAACATTTAATAATGAGATATGGAGAATAGTATCAATTGAAAATGATGGAACCATAAAAATAATAAAAAACAATAGCATTGAAAATAGTGTATTTCATTCGTCAGCTCAAAGTGTTTGGTCTAGTGCCATAATTAATACATATTTAAATAGTACATATTTGATATGAACCCCGTTTCTTGGACAGGGAAACTGGGTTCATATCAAGGTTTTAATTACCAACACTATTTTTGTTTAATAATTTTAATTCTTTTATAGATAAACCTGTTGCTTTAGAAATGTCATTGATATTCATTTTCATATCAAGTAAATTTTTGGCTGTTTCTTTGATTCCTTCTTTGATTCCTTCTTTTATGCCTTCTTTTATGCCTTCTTTTATGCCTTCTTTTTTCCCCACTTTTCTTCCTTCTATTCGTCCATGTTTGAAGCCATATTCTTTAGTATTTTCTAAAACTAAGGCATCTAATTTTTCTTTTTCCCATGCATGAAGTACAAAATTACTTTTACTCATATTTATCACATCCTTCATAAATTTTTGTAACTGTTTTTCATTTAATATTTGTTTTAAAAGTATATACATTTCAGTAAAGGTTTTCGCAGTTAAAGCTGCATTCCATATTACTTCTCTACTTCTTATATCATAAGTATAATATAACTTTTTGTAAGTTTCAAGACTTCTTATAATTGTTTTTTGTTTTATTGGGTATATTTTTTTATTTTCAATATCATAAAGTATTACTTTTTTACTAATATCTATATCTGATTTATGGGCATTTATATTTATTTGATATAAAGAATAATGTTTTAATTTTTTGATATTTTCACCAGTTTCTAAAAGCATACTAGCTAATTTATTTAAATATAAGTTATTACGTTCCCTAACTATTTCAAATGGCATTTTATTTAATTCTATATCAATGAATGTTTGATTATTTATTGATAAATACAAATCGACAATTTTATGATATTCATTTTTATTTTCTTTATAAAGTTCGTTATTTAAAAAAGTTATTTTTGATTCTTTTTTGATATTTAAATTTAATAATGAATTTAAATAGTCTTTTAAAAGATTTTTATTTCTTTGAAAAACACTTTTGAAAACAATATCATATGTCAAATTAATTAGAGTAACTTTTTTATCCAACTCTTTTAGATAGTTTATATTTATTTTTTCAATAGTTTGAATAACCATCACCTCCTATATATTAACATACGATTTTTTTGGAGGTTTTCCTTTTTATTTTAAAAAATTTTTGGATTAAAAGTAATTGTAAGTTTAACTTGTTTAGTGTATTATATTTATGGTGATACTTTATGAAAAAGATTTCCAAGTATAAAATGGATAAATCAATTTTAATTCCAATATTAATTTTTGCAGTTATAAGTATTGTTACTTTATATGGAGCAAAAAGTATTTTACCAAGTACAATGGATCATTTAGTAACTAATCAGATTATTTGGTATGTTGCTGGTTTTGTCATTATTTATTTGGTTATGACAGTTGGTAACAATTATATATACCGGATGAGCTGGCTTTTATATATAATTGGTATTATTGCTTTAATTGGTTTATTTTTCTTTGGTAAGACGATTAATGATGCGACGTGCTGGTATGAGATAAAAGGTGTTGGAACAATTCAACCTAGTGAGTTTATGAAAATTATTTTAATTATTGTTAATGCATCGATGATTTCTAAATTTAATGAGGATTTTCCTAACCCTAGTGTTAGAGAAGAATTTATGTTTTTAATTAAAATGGCAATTATTGTTTTAATTCCTAGCATTTTAACTTTTATGCAGCCAGATACTGGAGTTGTTTTAATATATTTACTTATTACGTTTGTGATGCTTTTTATTTCAGGAATTAGGTATAGATGGTTTATTATGATATTTGGAGTTTTGATATTTTTTGTGGTTTTAGTTTTAGGTATTTATTTTATTAGTCAAGATTTATTTATCAAAATATTTGGAACTAGTTTCTTTTTAAGGGTTGATAGACTACTTGATTGGTCTAATCAAAGTGGGTATCAACTTGAAAATAGTTTGAGTGCGATTGGTTCGGCTGGTTTATTTGGGCATGGAATTACTTCTAATCCGATTTATTTTCCTGAGGCTCAAACAGATTTTATATTTGCGGTTTATGCGAGTCATTTTGGATTTATTGGTTCAGTTATTTTACTTTCACTTTTGGCGATGTTTGATATTAGATTAATTACTTTAGCTTTGAAAACTAATAAGGTTGTTAATAAATATATAATTGCTGGAGTTGTTGGGATGCTTTTATATCAGCAAATTCAAAATATTGGTATGACTTTTGGATTACTGCCAATTACAGGTATTACTTTACCTTTTATCAGCTATGGTGGTTCTAGTTTACTTAGTTATATGTTAGCTATGGGACTTATTTTTAATATTTCAAATGAGGAAATGAGATATACAAATTAAAAAAATCAGGATTACCTGATTTTTTTACTCTTCATTATTTTCTTTTTTTGCGATAACTTCTTTACCTTTATAAGTTCCACAATTTTTACATACTCTATGTGGTTTTACAGGAGCTCCACATTTTGGGCATACTGTAACAGTTTTCGCACTTATTTTGTAATGAGTACGACGCATTCTTCCACTAGTTTTACTAACTTTTCTTGCTGGTACGGCCATGATAACACCTCCTATAATAAATCTTTTAACTTAGCTAGGCCATTATTTGCCTTTGTCTTGCTATCGGTTATAAGTTCCCATCCCTCACCTTTTGTTTTCATATTTTTGGCTTTAGGGCTGACAATTTTCATGGGAATTTCCATTAATATATTTTCCCATATTATTGGTAAAATATCAATAGTTTTTTGTGTTTTTTTAGAGTTTTTGATTAATTCTGTTATATTTTCGTCTAAGGTAATATCAAATGGATAATCAACTGGCTCTAAAGTAAGATTACAAGGCAAAATCATTTTTCCTTGAATGTTTAAATGTAAGTTATATTCGTTATCTAAAATACCTTTTATATTGACTTCATTTAAGTCTAATATTCCGGCTTTATTTAAATCTTCTTTAGGAAAAGATATTTTTTCATTAATATCGATTTGATCTTTTACATTTAAAATATTTAAATCAAATTCCATTTAATCACCTTAAACATTATATATTATTTTCTATTTAATTGCAAGGTCCGCATATTTTTAAGATATTTGGTTAAAAATAATTTTAGGTGAATATTATGGTTTATTTAGCAATTTTTACTTTTAAGATTATTGAGGATGCACTAGCCACTTTAAGGTTAATTGTAGTTAGTAATGGTAAAAAGAAATTAGGGGCGATTTTACAGTTTGTGGTTACTTTGATTTGGATTGTACTTACTAGCAGTGTTTTAATTGGAATGAAGGATGATATTTTTAAAGCGGTGGCTTTAGCTTTTGGAGCACTTTTTGGTTCTTATTTAGGGAGTGTTTTAGAAGAAAAAATTGCACTTGGAACAAATAGCTTTATTGTGGAGGTTTCTTTAGATAATTCTTTTGAGTTAATTAAAATGTTAGAAGATAAGGGCTTTTTAGTTTCACGGATAAAAAGTTATAATGATGGAATGGTTATTTTAATAGTTACTGGGGCAAGAAAGAAAAGTTCTTTGGTTGTTAAGATAATTAAGTCGTTTGATAAAAATGCTTTTATTTTAAGTGAAAAGGTTAAGGTTTCTTTATAGCATTATATATTAATTTAGGATAGTCGGTGATGATGTTTTCGTTTTGCTTTATGTTTTCTTTTTTATTAATGGTCCATCTAAAGGTTTCTTTGTTTGGTATTTTTTTATTATAAAGATAGTTTATAGAATTAAAGTTAAAGTCATTATTTAGATATTTTTCATTTATTTTTAAACTAATGATTAGACCTATTTTATATTTTGTTTTTGATTTTAAATAGTTAATAAAATTATAGTTAAAACTACAAATATAATAATTTAGTTTATATTTATTAATGGTTTTAAGTAAAATTTTAGTTATTTTTTTTATTTGTTTATTATTTATTTTAATTTCAATCATGATTATTTTATTAGAATTTATCTGTTTTAAGACTTCATCTAAGGTGTTTAGGCCTTGTTTTCTTAGTGTTAAAGAATTGGTGTGGCTTATATAATTTCCCATATAAAATGGGTCATGGTTTAATATTAGTTTATTATCTTTAGTTAGTCTAACATCTATTTCAATGCCATCTGTATATTTACTTTTTAGACTATTCAATATAGCTTCTAAGCTATTTTCTCTATGGATATTATCGTTTGCTCTATGGGATATTATTTTCATAATTAATTATATGAAAAAAAGAACTTTACATTCTTTTATTCATATATGGTTTAACAGTTTGATATAAAACATTATTGATACTTTCAATATCTTTTGGATTACCTTTTTTATCTGAACATTCGATTGTTACAAAGTTATATTTTTTAGCAAGTTCTAGATAGGCTTTTTCAGCTTGATGTAAATGTTGTTCATCTTTTTCATGACCATCAGCTTTTTCTTTACGTTTTTCTTTTAATTTGTGGGCAGCACTTACTGGCATATGAAGGAAAATTGTTAAATCTGGTTTTGGTAGTTTTAAAAGGCCAAATTCAAGCTTATCTAACCAATTATACATTTTTTCTCTTTTGTTTTTATCTATAATTTTACCACCTTGGTGAGCCATATTTGAGTAGATATATCTATCTAGAATAACATTATATCCTTGGTCTAAAAGAAAGATAATTTTATCTATATTATATTTTCTATCAGCGGCATAATATAAGGATGCGACTTTGGGATCAACTTTTGATGATCCTTCTTCAAAGTAACATTTATCGAAGCCATCTTTTCCTAAATATGGTCCACCGATGATTTTTCCAGTTGGAGAGTTATAATTTGGGAATGAAAAGTTTTGAACTTGGTATCCTTCTTCCCTTAGCTTTTTTATTAAAAGATTGGTTTGGGTTTCTTTACCAGAACAGTCGGTTCCCTCGATGGTTATTAATTTTCCTTTCATCTTAACGCCTCCCTATTATTGTGCGAGTGGGAATCTGATTTTACCATGATGTTTATAGTTTAAAAGTTTGACATCTTTACAGTCTTTTGAATTATCATAATCGAAGAAGTTAGTTACTTCCGGATTTAACCAAAGCTGTGGTGCTTCTAAGTCTTCTAATTCTTCACCTCTTTGAATTTGCTGTTTTATTCCTTCAATTTGGTTAACATATATATGGGCATCTTTGATAGACCAATCTAAGGTGCCTGGTTTTAGATTGTTTGTTTTAGCAAGCATATTTAAGAGTACTGAGTACTGGGTTACGTTAAATGGTAAGCCTAGTGGGACATCACAACTTCTTTGATGAACCCAGGCATTTAGTTTACCATCTGTGACATCCCATTCACTAGACCAAACACATGATGGTAAAACGGCAGTATTTACATAATCGTCTTGCCATAAGCTAATGACATTTCGTCTATCGTTTGGATTTTCATTTAAGTTATTAATTAGATTTTGAATCAACTGAAATTTTCCAACGATATATCCGTAAGCTGTTCCAATGGTATGGGCATACTGTGTACCATAAAATTTAGCTTGTTTGATGTTCTTTTTTACTGTTTCTCTATCTGGATACATTTTTAAGCTATTTTCTTCGCTTAAACTTTTGGCTGTCATGATATTTCCATTTTCATCATATTTATATTTTAATTTACCATTATGATTATGTTTTGGAACGCTATAAGGGTCTAAAACAGGAACAGTTTTATCTTTGTCATAAGGGGTTTGTTCATTTGGGGCTTCATAAATACGATAAATACCATCTTCATCGACTTCCCATTCATCCCAGATGTGGACATTTCTTTCCTGAAGCCATCTAACATCATTACTTTGTTTTTGATAAATCCAAAGCATTTCTAATACAGCTTGTCTGATGAATAACTGTTTAGTTGTAAGAATTGGAAATTCATCTTCTAAATCAAAGTGAAAGTGGTGAGAAGGAATTTTGATAGTATTAACTCCAGTTCTATTTTCCACTTCTGTGCCCTCTTTTAATATTCTTTTACATAAGTCCAAATATTGTTTATCCCATTTGGCCATTTTCATCACTCCTCTATTTCATTATTATTAAATTTGACGTCTAAGAATTTACGACTAGCTAGATAATCACATAAATGAACAAATCTTTGATATTTGTTTTTAGGGACTGGAAGGACTATGTTACTATAAGGATTAGTATTCCAAGGTCCCATGTGGCTTTGAATAACGTTTGAGAGAAATTCTATTTCGTTATCATTTAGATTTGTTTTATCTTTATTTTCTTTGATGTAGTTAGCCATTAAAATCGGATGATCAAATTTAACATATTTATCTTTTATTTTACCATGTTTTAAGCCGTCGTGCATGATTAAAGCAATTATCATGAGATCTTTTTCATTTTCAGTAAATGAATAACCAATAGCTTCATCTTCTAAAAGTTCATGGGCTATTTTGACGGCTACTTTGGTATGTCTTAAAAGTCCACCATCGCCTAAGGAAAATGATGGATGATATTTACCTGTGGAACTAGCGGCTACTTCATAGAAATAATCTGGAAGTAGTTTGATAAGTTCTTCGGCAGATTTTTTATATTTTGGATTTTTGATATATGTTAGTTCTTTGTTAAAGTTTTTTTCCATTACTATCACCTACTTAAAGCTTACCACAAACTAATGTTTGTGTAAAGAAAAATCGATAAAATTTAGTAAAATTTCGTTTGATGTGTATAAATATTTTGGAGCTATAAAAATATTTGTTTTATTTTGAAGTAATAGTTTTTGATTTAAGAGTTTTTTTACTACATCTAGTTTTGTAATATCGATTTTATATTTTTGTTTAAAATTTTCTTTATTAATACCTTCTATTTTTCTAAAGCCTAAGATAAATTCGTTTTGGATTTGTTCATCTACTGATAACATTTGTTTATCTTGGATATAATTATTGTTTAAATATTTAGTTAAATTTTTAGTGTTTTCATATCTAGTGTTATTTATATAACCACTCGCACCTAGGCCAAAACCATAGTAATTTTGATTATTCCAATATACAAGGTTATGTTTTGATTGATAATTTTTTTTAGCAAAGTTACTTAATTCATACTGGATATAGTTATGTTTTTTTAAAGTTTTTTGAATTAGTTCATAGAAGTTTCTTTCTTGGTCATCATTTACTGGTTCATAGTTTTGAATATACATTTTGGTGTTTGGTTCTAGGATCAAGCAATAAGTTGATATGTGTTTAGGGTTTAGTTTTAATATTTGATTTAAGTCTTTTAATAGGTCTTCTTTTGTTTGGTTTTGAAAGCCATACATCAGGTCTATATTTATATTTTCAAAGGTATTAAAAGCGTTTTTTAAATTATTTATATTTAATTTTCTATTTAAGGTTTTTAAAATATCTTTATTAAAGGTTTGAATTCCAATACTTAATCTATTAACTTTATTTTTTAGAAAATTTAGTTTTTCTTTTGTTAAATCTTCGGTATTTGTTTCAATGGTTATTTCAGTATCTTTTTTTATATTAAATATTTTTATTATTTGAAAAAGTTTTTTTAACTGATTGATATTTAAGGAACTTGGGGTTCCTCCTCCAATATACAAGGTTTTTATTTTTTCTCCTCGATAGTTTTTCTTTATTTCATTTTCTAAGGCTATTAAATATTTATCTATCCATTCATCATTTTTTAGTAATTTAGGAAAATCACAGTATGAACATATATGAGTACAAAAGGGAATATGAATATAGATACTCATTTTTTACCTCTTTGTTTTAATTGCTTTAGAGTTTCATAAGGAGTAATTAAATCATATTCTGATACTATTTTATCTCTTAAGGCATACAAAATCATTTTTTTTCTTTTAGATATACCGGTTGCTGGAACGTTTTTTAAATCGCATATATATAGTTTTTCAATTGGAAGTTTATCTTGATTAAATTTTTTTATTCTAAATGAAGATGTGCTTTCTATTTTTTCTTTTTCTTCTTTCGATTTATCAGTTATTAATTTTTGTGGTTTTGAATTTGGTAAAAAGTTATAGGCTTTGATATATGCTTTGGCAATTTTTTTCATTTCTTTATTATAGTCTATAGTGGTTTTATTATTTTTTAAATCATTTTCATATATTTGTTGAATTTCTATGATTTGTTTTTCAAAGGTTTGATATAGTTCATTAGAGTACTGTTTTTTTGTTATTGATGGTTTTAAGTTATTATATAATGCTTGTACTTCATCAAGGTTAATCTCTAAGTTTAAAGCTTTTTGAACATAATTTTTATAATTAAAATCATCTTTTAAAATTTCTTCTGGAGTTGGTGGCAGAATTACTTTACTTTTTAATTTAGATATTTTTCTTTGAATATACATAATTCACCTACTTTTCTTCATCAATATTTAAAACAGCTAAAAAGGCTTCAGAAGGTACTTCTACTTTACCAACCATTTTCATACGTTTTTTTCCTTCTTTTTGTTTTTCTAAGAGTTTTCTTTTTCTGGTAATATCTCCACCATAGCATTTAGCTAGAACGTTTTTCCTTAAAGCTTTGATGTCTGTTCTAGCAATTACTTTAGAGCCAATTACGGATTGGATCGGTATTTCAAATAATTGTCTAGGTATAATTTCTTTTAATTTATAGACAATGGCTTTACCTCTATTATAAGCAAAATCTTTATGAACGATTAGACTTAGGGCATCGATTGTTTCGCCGTTTAATAGAATATCCATTTTAACAAGGTCGCTTGGTTTATAACCGATTAATTCATAGTCAAATGAGGCATAGCCTTTGGTTGAACCTTTAAGTTTATCAAAAAAGTTATAGACTATTTCAGATAATGGAATCTCATAATGAATATTGACTCTATTTTGAGTAATATATTCCATATCGATATAGGTTCCTCTTTTGTTTTGACATATTTCCATAACATTACCGATGTAGTTGCTTGGAACATAAATATTGGTTTTTATATATGGTTCTTCTATTATTTTTATGGTTTGTCTTTCAGGCATTTTTGCTGGACTATCAATATAAATTATTTCACCATCGGTTTTAGTTATTTTATATATTACTGATGGAGATGTAGCAATATGATTTATATTAAATTCTCTTTCTAATCTTTCTTCTATTATTTCCATATGTAATAATCCTAGAAAGCCACATCTAAAGCCAAAGCCTAAGGCGTTAGAGGTTTCTGGTTCAAATTCTAAGGCTGAATCGTTTAATTTTAATTTTTCTAAGGCTTCTCTTAAATCTTTATATTTATTTGTTTCTGTAGGATAAAGGCCACAGAAAACCATAGGCCTCATTGGTTTATAACCAGGAAGGCTTTCTTTAGCCGGATTATTTTCTAGGGTGATGGTATCACCGACTTTTATATCACTGATACTTTTGATACTAGCGCATACATAGCCTACTTCACCACAATTTAAAATGTTTTTATTTTGATGATGTGGAGTGTTTACCCCAAGTTCTGTTACTTCGTATATTGCATTGGTGGCCATAAATTTTATTTTATCTTTAACTTTTAATTGTCCATTTTTTATTCTTATAAGGGCTATTACGCCTTTATATGAGTCAAAATAGCTATCAAATACTAAAGCTTGTAATGGTGCATTTTCGTCACCTTTTGGAGCTGGAATTTTGGTTATAATAGCTCTTAATAATTGATCTATTCCTTCTCCTGTTTTGGCACTTGTTAAAATTATTTCATCTTCTTTAAAGCCTAAGGTTTCAGTTAATTCTTTTTTTACTTTAGGAATATCGGCGTTTGGAAGATCTATTTTATTAATTACGGGAATAATGGTTAAATCATTTTCTAAAGCTAGATAAACGTTAGCTAAGGTTTGGGCTTCAATACCTTGAGCAGCATCAACTACTAATACAGCTCCTTCACAAGCGGCAAGGCTTCTTGAAACTTCATAAGAAAAATCAACATGGCCTGGTGTATCTATAAGGTGCAGGATATAGTCTTCGTTTTGATAATTATAATGGAGTTTTACGGCATTTAGTTTGATGGTTATGCCTCTTTCTCTTTCTATATCCATGTTATCTAATAATTGATCTTGTTTTTCTCTTTCAGTTATAGCTCCAGTTTTTTCTAATATACGATCGGCTAAAGTACTTTTGCCATGATCGATATGGGCAATAATTGAAAAATTTCTAATGTTTGCTTGTTTCATCTTGAATCACCTTTATTTCATTATATCATAAAGTTTAAGTAACAAAAAATAATAACTTTTTTTAGCTATTATTTTTTTTCACATATTAAGTTTTCTTCTTTTACTTGATTACATTTGATATTTCCAAAGGTTAGATCTTTGACAGTTACGGTTCCATTTTCTGTTATTTCTACACTACCTGATGATGGTAATCTTCCTTCAAAATCTATATTAAATGTCCGTTTATAGTTTACTTTTTTATTCATTTCGTAAAATTCATATCCGTCTTTATTAAAAACAACTTTAAATGGTAAAGCGACTTCGTTTATTAAATTCATATCAGTATATGTGGCTTTAACTGTATCAATGGTGTCTTTTGTATTAGTGATAGCAGCATCTTTAGACATATTATAAATAATTTTACTTAAGGCAGGAAATAAAATTATAAGCACGATTAATAATACAACGATAACCATTGCATATTCTATAACTCTAATTGATTTGTAGTGTTCGTATTCCTCTTTCATTATAACCAGCCTCTATTATAATAATAGCATAATAATGTGAGTTATACAAGAAAAAAAGAATGCTTCTGCATTCTAATTTTTACCGATTTTGTCATTATTAGCACCATCAACAGTGACATCAGCTGGTGTTCTTGAGCAAACCATAGAATTTGCATCAAATGAAGATTTATCTTTCATAGTTGAACAATAATATTTACCAAACTGTAGTTGGTGAGCTACGATACTACCATCAGCTCTGATAGTTACCCATCCAGCTTGTGGCATTTCACCACTTGCTTGAACTGGTTGATTATTTACATATCCAGTTCCGTATCCACCTCCGGTAGCACTATCAGTTCCCCAATCAGTATTTTCAGTTCCTTTATTATTGTCTTTAGGAAAATGAACAGTATATGGAATACCTACAGGGTCTACGTTTGTTTGAGCTTGGGTATAAGCAAGTCTTACTGCGTCAATGGTTCCCCAAGCTTTATCGACTGCAGAATTTTTCCTTGCTTCTTCAATTACATTTAATATTACTGGAGTTGTAATTAAGGCGATAATAGCTAAGATAACGATTACAGCCAAGAGCTCAATCAAAGTAAAACCTTTTGAATTATTTCTCATCTATTTCACCTCCTCGCCCCTATTCTGTTACCAATATACCACATTTTTTTGCATAAATCAATCTTTTAATTTTAAAAATAAACTTTACAACAAAATATATATAGATTTTTATGGCTTTTTTTGTTATTTCACTATGTTTAAATTCCTTTACATACTATCGACTTTTTTATGTTTAATTTTATTTATAATATTTACAGTAAATATACAATTTAAGAAAAGGGGCAATTTATTATGTCTATTTTAATTTTTGAATAATTATATCAAGTTCTTGTTTTTCTTTTTCTAAAGTTTGCCTTTCTGTTTCAACGATATTTTTAGGTGCTTTATTTACATAGTTTTGATTAGCAAGCAGCTTTTCTCTTCTACTAATAGAATTTTCTAATTTTTCTTTTTCTTTATATAGTGTTTCTATTTCAGCTGTTTTATTTATGAAATTATCGTAATATAGAACAACTTTTTCTCCCATGAAATTAAATGTTATGTTATCTAAATTTTTAAAATTATCTATTTTTTTATTTTTTAATAATTTGTTTATTATTTTTTCATTTTCTTTTAGTATTTTATGGTTAAATTCAAGGTAATTTTCTTTTATATTATTTTCTAATTTAGATTTTCTGATTTTTTTAATTAGCTCTATTATATTATCCATATCTTTACATTCTATGAATATTTCTTTTTCGTTATATTCTGGATATTTACTTAACATAATAGATTCTTCAGTATTTGGAAGTTTTGTATATATTTCTTCTGTAACATAAGGCATGAATGGATGAAGCATTTTTAAAACCGATTTTAAGGTTTTTACTAGAACTGTTTTAGTGGTATTATTCATGTTTAATTTTGATAATTCAATATACCAATCGCAAAAATCATTCCAAATGAAGTTATATAATGTTCCACCAACAATGTTAAATTCATATTTTTCCATGCTGTTTGTAACATCTTTTATGGTTTGATTTAATTTAGTTAAAATCCATTTATCTGGTAAGGTTAAATTATCTAATGTTTCTTCATATGTTTCTATATTCATTAGTACAAATCTTGAAGCATTCCACAATTTATTGATAAAGTTCCAGGTTGATTTAACTTTTTCTGGATCATATTTTACATCCATTCCAGGTGCGGAAGAAGTTGTTAAGAAGAACCTTAAACTATCGGCTCCATATTTATCTATTTCATCCATTGGATCAACCCCATTACCTAATGATTTACTCATCTTTCTTCCTAAGTTATCTCTTACTAATCCATGGATTAAACATTCTTTAAATGGTTTTTGGCCAGTAAATTCTATTCCTTGGAATATCATACGGCTTACCCAAAAGAAAATAATATCGAATCCAGCAATTATGACATCGTTTGGATAATATCTTTTGTATAACTCCGTATTATCTGGCCATCCTAAGGTACTAAATGGCCACAAAGCTGATGAAAACCAAGTATCTAATGTGTCAGGATCCTGGGTCCATCCGTCTTCTTTTGGTGGCTCTATTCCAACATATATTTCGTCACCTTTATACCAGGCTGGGATTCTATGTCCCCACCATAACTGTCTAGAGATGCACCAATCATGTGATATTTCTAGCCAATGGTTCAAAGTTTTTTCAAATCTTTCTGGTAATAGGTTGACTTTTTTAGTTTGATCAAGTTGATTTTTTAAGGCATTTTTGGCCAAAATGTCCATTTTTACAAACCACTGTTTAGATAAATATGGTTCAACTATGGCGTCACTTCTTTCAGAGTGACCAACTGAATGAGTTATTTTTTCAACGCCAATTAGCAGTCCTTTTTCGTTTAATTCTTCGATTAATTTTTCACGACATTCAAATCTATTTAATCCTTGATATTTACCTGTTTTTTCATTCATTGTAGCGTCTTCGTTCAT
>CALVIE010000014.1 GCA_944329385.1 uncultured Bacilli bacterium
TGTGTATGCTTAAATTTCGGAAATATTTTCCCGTTAATGTTTACTTTTTTTCGGGACATTTTCCCAAGTTATTGACAGGGATTTTTATATTTTTATAACAAAAAAATAGGGAAAATATAATATTTCAAACGAAATAAAAATTTAACACTTACTAAACAAATAACTTTATATATATCCATTCTATAAAACTATAAGTTATGGCATAAACTAATAATGGAATCATAATGATAATTATTATTACATCTACGCACATAGGAAATGCACTATAATTTAATTCTAAAATTTCAGTATTAAATCCTAATTTTGTATCAAAATAAAATAATTTGATTAACAAAACCACTACAATTAAAGAAAATAATATTGAAATTATCTTTGTTATATTATGTTTATCTTTCATTGTCATTAAACACTTCTAATTCCTATCATTAAGTAAAAGTAATCTTGTCATAACTTCTTCTGCCTGTTTTTGTGTTAACATTTTTTCCATATATTCATCATAGCCCATATTCAAAAATTCTTCTCTTTCCCCAGTTGAAATAGTTAATACAACAATTGGAATATCAAACCCTTCTATACTTTTTAAATCATAAAGAACATCTATTCCATGTCTTTTTCCATACTTATAAATATTATTGGTTACGATAACATCACAAGTATAACCATGAGTAATTTTGTCATATATGTCATCACCAGATTCAACTGTATCAACCTCAAAACCTAAAGACATTAAAACCTTTCTAGTATTTTGAATTGTATCATCATTATAATCCCCTACTAGTACTTTCATTCCTTTAAACGTATCTTTATTTACTAAAGAAGTTTTACCAATTTTAATTGCTTTTCTATTTCTATACTTCTTTTCTGCTTGTTCTTTAACTATTTCTAGTTCTTTTTTATTTCTCTCACTTTCTCTGATATAAAACTCTTTATCGTTTTTTTTTGTTTCTAAATTACGTTCTAATAAAGCAAGAGATAATTTATATCTTCTAAGTCGATCAACAAAATTATAAAGAACAAGCGATAAAACTACTACTAAAATTACTGCTACTATTAACATAATTTTTATAGTATCCATCATTGCTTCCTTTCCATAATCTATACACCTGTATAGAAGACTTTGAACTGCACAAACTATATAATAAAATAAGGTTTTCGAGATGGGAGGCGATTTGTTATTACAAGGAAAAGTAAAGATATACTTGCAATAAATTTAAAATATTATCAGTATCAATCTAATCTCTCTCAAGAAAAATTTGCTGAAGCTATTGATACTACCTTCTTATATGAATACCAATTAGAAAAAGGTAAAAGAAATCCATCTGTGAATATGTTAGATAAATTATCTACCAACATTTCTAAGTTATTAAATTGTGATATTACATCTGCTGACTTATTATCTTATGATGAAAAGAAAATTATAAGTTCTAAAAGAATTGATAAAAGAAATAGTAATTAGTGTGTCGACCAAAACATTTTAATTACTTTTTTTATTTTTAAAACTATTTTTCTCTCACAAAAATCATAATCGCTCCAATCATACCTTTTATCTACTTCTTACAGCTAACACTCTCCTTTCTTTGCCCCTTTATATATAAACATACGGCGAAAATAATGATTTTCCTTTTTTTTAAACGAAAAAACTGAAAAAAAAGAAAGATTTTTTTCATCTTCCTTAAGTTTACACACTAACTTTGACAAATTTAATCCTTAAAGTTCAATTTGAAACGGATTGTTCCTTGAACCATCACCTGAAACTATTTGTAATTCGCTAGACAAATACACAGACGGACGAATAAAATTTGAAATATTAGCCCAGTTGGAGTTAGTACGTCCATTAGAATTCACTCTGTACACAGAGACAGAGTCATCCCTAGGTGACAATGTAAACCATGTTTCATCATTATACATCCATGTTGTGTTTTTACAACTACTATAATTATCTTGGCTTTTACTATGTGTTCCACAGCTACTTTGATTACTATTACTCCTTAGATATTCGCTCAGTGTTATTAATGCGACTTTCCCATTCCACTTATTACTACTTTCTTCATTTATTTGTTCTTTCAAATCATTATTATCAGCAGTTACTGCTCCTATACTCCAATCTTTGACTACAATTTGACTTTGGGCAGTTGCATTTAGAGTTCCTGTCAAATAACTTCCATTTAGATATGTGTTAAGTGTTGCTGGTCTTGCCCAGTTATTATTTCCATAACTTCCTGATGAATCCCAGTTTCTATTTGGTAAAACTGCATCTCTCATTATTTTTACCGTTTTATCTGGTTCGATTGATACTATTCTCCAAGCCTCATTATTAAATTTTATATAATTATTGACGTTTATTCCTTTATAAAAATATCTTCCACTTTCCCATATATCCTCATATAATCCATTTCCTGTGATTACTGTTGATACTTTTTCTAAAATTTGATCTCCTAATGGTATTGGTGGAACGCACACATTATAAAGTTCATCCACGGCATCTTGGACATTTGTTGAACTCATACCTGTATTAGAATTATCATAAGTGGTTTGGTTACTCGGAAAATAAGTTATCGCTGATACTGTTACCACACATACTAAAAAACTAAGTATTAATCCTATCATATATTGTTTTACAAATTCTTTTATTTTTTTCATAATCTAATTCTCCTTTATTTTTATAATAACATATTTTAGGACAAAAAGTATACCTTTTAGGGACAAAAAGTTTACTTATTTATTTTTTTAATTGTGGGACAATTAGTTTGGTGATTAGATGGGATTAGAAAATTATAATAAGGATTTTAAGAAAATCATTTGTAAAAATATTAAATATTTTAGAAAAGAAAAAGAAATCCGTTTAATGGATTTAGCTGAAATGCTTGACGTTTCGCCAGAATATTTAAAAAGAATTGAATCGCCAAATGACGATAAGAAAACATGTTCACTTACTTTACTTTATAAATTATCGCTTATTTTTGATAAAAAGTTAGATGATTTTTTAATAGATAATCAAAAATGATTGTCTTTTTCTTTATATTAGTGTTAGAATATTGTACTAAGAGGTGGCTTATGACTGAAAAAGAATTAATGATTTTTGAAATGATTGAATGTGGATACAATTTAAATGAAATGGCTTATATGTTAAAATTAAGTCCAAGACAAGTACATCAGAAAATTCAAAAATTAATTAATGAAGGGTATTTTATTTGCCCTATTTATTTTGATGATGGGAATATTAAATATTCTTTTGAAGAAAATGATTTAAAACATACTTTGAGTTTATCTATTGGTGATAGTCATAAATTTAAAGCTTTGGTTGTGTCAGATATGCATGTGGGCAACTGCTTAGAAAATTTCGATTATATATATAAAGCTTATGATTATGCGAGAGATAATGATATACATGTTATTTTTAATTTAGGTGATTTGATAGATGGAAATTTTACTAGAGGTCAGCAAAAAGTCAGTAATATAGATGAACAAATAGACAGGGTTTTAAAAAAATATCCTTATGATAAGAATATTTTAAATTTTATTTGTTTTGGAAATCACGATTATAGTGCATATAAATGCGGTAGAGATGTTGGGGTGGCACTTTCACAAAATAGGCCTGATTTAGTAAATTTAGGATATGGTGTTTCTTTAATTAATGTTCTTAGAGATCAATTTGTTTTATCCCACCCTTTATTAGATACTACTTTTAAACCAATTTTTAATAAATTAATATTAGAAGGACATCATCATAAACCAATGTTTAAAATTGAGAGAAATAGTTATTTGATTAGTGTTGCTCCACTTAGTGATTTATGTTTTGGGAGCGCTAATAATTCTGGACTAACAGAGATGAGGTTATCTTTTTGTTCGGGGTTTATTCACAAAGGAAATTTTAAAATGATTAATCTTAAGGATGAACCTTTAGTATATAATGAGATGAGTATAGAATTTTTCTTAAAACACAAAAATGTGAATGAAAAAAATTTAGTTAAGTAAGGAGTTTTTTATGTTTGAAGATGTAGAAATTATAAATATGATAAGGGCGGAGAAAACGATTGATGAAATGTCTAAAGAAATTAATGTTTCTTTGGATGATATTTATAGACGAATAATGAATATTAAAAATAGTGGTTATACTTTAAATAAAATAATATATGATAATGGAGATATTAGATATTGTCTTAGAAAAAGTCCTGAGGATAGTGTTTGTTCAGTTAAGCTTAAATTAATGGATAGATTTAAATTTTCAGCGATGGTAATTAGTGATTTACATTTTGGAAATGTTTTAGACTGTGTAGATTATTTAAAAACGATATATAATTACTGCCGAAAATACAGTATTCACATTATTATTAATGGTGGAGATTTAATTGATGGTGATTTTAGTAAGGGAGAGCAAAACATTAGTGATTCTACTAAGCAATTAGAATATGTTATTGAAAACCACCCTACTTCAGAAAATATTTTAAATCTGGTTTGTCTTGGCAATCATGATTATAGCTTATTTAAATATGGTATTGATATAAAAAGAGCTTTAGAAAATGCGAGATATGATTTAATACCTATGGGGTATGGTCTTGGCATTTTATATTTAGAAAATGATCAAATTTTTATAAGACATAGTATTTCCGAACTTAGTTTTGAGCCAATTAATAAAAAGCTTATTTTAGAAGGACACCGTCATAAAATGGCTTTTACTAGTGAGGGAAATGGGTTTTTAGTTAATATTCCAACTTTGAGTAATTTAGTTTTAGGCAAGCATGATTATCCTGGAGCAATTAGAATGGATTTATTTTTTAATAATAATGGATATATAGAAAGTGGACATTTTGAACAGTTTTTAGTTTCTGATAAGCTTAGAACGGTTAATGAATCAATTTTTAAATTTGATTTAGATCGTACGCTTTTAAGTGAGGATATGGTTAGACCTAAAGTAAGGTGTAAGCAAATTAATGGTCAAATAGATAAGTTTAATAAAAAATGGGGGCGTTAATATTTGCCACATTTACTTCCCCATGAGTCTACAAGTTCGTTATTTCTATATATTTTAAGTAATTCACAGTTATTGGAACAATGATTACATTCAAAAGCTTTGGTTTGAAATTTTAAGTTTTTCATTTCTAATGAATAGGTATTTCCATTTTTATTTTTTTTCGCTAAAACTGCTATACCTATAGCTCCCATTAGATGACTATTTTCATCAACGATGATGTCTTCTTTTAATATTTCTTTAAAGTATTTAACGACTCCTTTATTTTTGGATACTCCGCCTTGGAAAATAATAGGCGGAGTTATTTTTTTGCCTTTTCCAACATTATTTAAATAGTTTAAGACAATACTTTTGCATAGACCGGCAATAATATCTTCTTTGGGGTAACCAACTTGAGCTTTATGAACTAAGTCTGATTCGGCAAAAACAGTACATCTAGCTGCTATTTTTACGGGATTTTTGCTTTTTAAAGCATAATCTCCAAATTCTTCGACATTTATACCTAATCTTTTTGCTTGGCTAGATAAAAAAGAACCTGTACCGGCAGCACACAAGGTATTCATAGCATAGTTGGTAATGATACCATTTTTAATTAAAATTATTTTGGAGTCTTGACCGCCTATTTCTAAAATGGTCCTTATATTTGGATAAAATGTTAAAGTCCCAATAGCATGAGCGGTAATTTCGTTTTTTACAATATTTGCTTTAAGCATTAATCCAATTAATTTTCTAGCACTACCGGTAGTTCCTATGCCTTTGATTTGATAGTTTTTATCTAGTTTTTCTTTTAATATTTCTAGTAATTTTTTAACTGAATTTACCGGGTTTCCTTCGGTCCAAATATAAGAGGATGCTATAATGTTATTTTCATCATCTATAATTACTCCTTTAGTGGATATAGAACCTATGTCTACACCTAAATAACAATCTTTCATTTTTCTTTCCTCATTTCTAACATATCATAGAACGCTTCTAGTCTTGTTTCGATACCTGTTTTCGAGGTGGCGGAATCAAAACTAAAAAATAAAACTGGTTTTTGATAGGTATTTGCTATTTTATTTATTATGGGCATAGCCCCAATTTCTGGGGTACAAAATGATGATTTTATATGAATGATACCATCATAGTCATTTTCGCAAAGAAATTTACACCTAGCGATATTATCACTTGCATCAGCGCCTAAAGGATATTTAAAATATTCTTTGGCATATTTTTGGTATTTTTTATATTCTTTAGCTTTTTCGAATAATAGATAATGAACGTTAGTAAATCTTTTTATTTCAATATGATGTTTGGCTAATGATTTTTCTAAATAATAATTAGAAAATGGTTCCATGATAGTATATAGTTCACCAATGATACCGATTTTTAACCTCTTATCTGGTTTATAGGTTTTTAGATTATAGAATTTTTTTAAGTATTTTTTATATGTTTTATAAAGATTTCTGTAACCTTTTATATATTTAAATTCATTTAACATTTCTTCTTTTAGTTTTTCAAATGAGCCTTCTTTTTGTTCAAAACCAATATTTTGTCTAATGTAATCATCTATAATATCCATGTATTTGACCATTTTTAGAGTTATGAAGCTATAGTAAATGGTTTTTATTTTAGAATATTTATGGTTTATTTGTTTAAATAGTTTATTTATTCTTCTAATGTTTGTTTGACCTTTTGTGACTAAATTAATTATTTTACAGTTATATCCTAAATCTTTAAGTATTTTTTCTTGCAATTCTGCATAATAACCATACCGGCATCCCCCACCCATTTGAATTAGTGTATCTGCACCTTTTTCTAGGCATTCAATCATGGTTCCTAAAGTATATTTAAAGGGTGTACATACAAATTCTGGAGAGTATTTGGTACCTAATTCAATAGTTTTATTTGTAATTTTTGGTGCGTTAATTATTTTATCGTTTGGGAAAATATGACTTAGTAAGTATGTTGCTGGAATGTGATAGTCCCCCATTTGTGGAAAGGATATTTTAGTCATTTAATTTACCTCCTAGCATATCCAAAAAACTTTCTAGTCTTGTTTCTAATCCGGTAAATGAAGTGGAGTCGTCAATGACAAGATTTAAGTATGGTATTTTAATTTTTCTCATAGCAAGTTCATTAGCAAGGCTATCTGGAGCACAAGGAAAAGATGATATGAATATTATGCCGTCTATTTTATTTTGACAATAAATGATAGCTCCTAGATTATCTTTACTATATTTAAAATATAGGTCTTTGGATATTTTTTTACTAAGTTTATTTGTGATTTTTGGGTCAAATTTATCTGAATAAATAAGCTCTATCTTTCTTTTTTTTAAGTATTTGATAATATCTTTACCTATTAGTTCATCATAAAGATTATAAGGGTGAGAAACGATTAGAATTTTAGTTTTTGGTAATTTTAATTTATTTTGGTTTATTTGATGATTTTTTTTAAGGCGTTTTTTTTCTTTAATGACGGCATAGTGATAGGCTTTTTTTATTTCTAAAGGTGTTTTTTTTAAAACTTTTCCTATTTTAAATAAGCCTTTTTTTAAGGTTTGATGTTTTTGAATGTCAACATTATAGTTTAAAATTTTATTTTCAAATAGATTGTTTACAATATCTTTGGCGGCCCAAAAGTTAGTACATGTTTGATTGTCATTTTTAAAATTACTAATTCTTGGAACTAGAATATATTCGCATTTGTCTTTTAAATAATCAATGTGTCCTAGATAATTTTTTAGGGATAAACACATTTCACTACCTGCTATTTTCATTCCATTTTCCATGATTTTTTTATTAGTGATTGGGCTTATAAGGTAATCTATTTTTAAAGCGTTAAAGAAGTCTTGCCAAAAATGGCCATAATAGTAATAAAACAAACTACGGGGAATACCAAGTTTATACATATTATCACCATTAAAAATATATTATATAATTTTTAATTTTATGAATAATTATTTTTAATTTGTAAATGATATATATATGGAGGCGATAAGGTGCAGAAGATAAAGTGCAGTGTATATGATTGTAAATTTTGTGATGTAATGAAGGATATGTGCAATTTAAAAAAGATAAGGGTCGCATGCTGCAATGGTAAAAATGAAAAAGAGTCGACAATGTGTGACAGTTATGAAAAGACAGAGTTAGACTAATTTTATTATTATTAGTCTTTTGTTTTGCAAAAATATGATATAATTAAATAAGTTGGGGGGATTATATGCATATTAAATTACTTTCAAATGCGGAGTTTTTGGAATTTGTAAAACAGTTTAGACCTACTTCGGTTTATCAAACTCCTTATTATGCTTTTACAATGCATGAGGAGGGTTTTGATTCCATGTTTGTTGGACTTATGGACGGTAATGTTTTAAAGGCTGCTTCAATGATTTTAGTATATAAAGTTAATGGTTTTAAGTATGCCTTAGCTCCAAGAGGTTTTTTACTTGACTATAATGATGATAAGTTACTCAAGAGTTTTACTAAATTAATTAAAAAATTTTTAGGCAAAAAGGATATTGTAGCTATTAAGATTAATCCAATGATTATTCGTGATGTTTTTAATAGTGCTGGACATACAATTACACACAATGAACTTTATGATAAAACTTTTAATAATATGAAAAAGCTTGGATATTTTCATTTGGGTTACAACAATTATTTTGAGGCTTTAAAGCCAAGGTTTGAGGCTTATGTTAATTTAGATTTAGATTATATTAAATTATTTGCGAATATAGATAAAAGCTGCCGAAATAAAATTAGAAAGGCAGTTCGTGATGGTATTAAAGTATATCATGGGGGATTTGATGATTTAAAATATTTATATGAACAAACTAAAGATGAATATCCTAGAGATCTCAATTATTTTAAAAATTTATACAAGTTTTTTGATAGAGATGAATTGATTGATTTTTATTATAGCAAACTTGATACAACTGATTACTTACAGTATACACAAAATATGTATAATAAGTATTTACTTAGAAGTTCTGAACTTAGTAAAAATTTAATTTCACAAGTTGGAAATATGGACAAAATTGTTAATGAAAAACTTGAGGTTGATAAAAATGTTGTTAAATATCGCAATCAACTTGCGGAAGCAACAGGATATTTAAAAAAATACCCACAAGGAGCTATTACTTCATCGGCTTTGGTTATTAAATGGGAAGATTCAGTTTATTTAATTATTGATGGTTATGATAAAAAATACAAGCATTTTGGTGCGAAACAATTAATGATTTGGAAACTTATTGGTAGATATGCAAAACTCGGATTTAAAAGATTTTATTTAGGTGGGATTGCTAATATAAATAAGGTTAATAATAAATATAAAGGATTAAATGAATTTAAACTTAATTTTCATTCAAATGTCATTGAATATGTTGGTGATTTTGAGTTAATTACTAATTCTCCACTTTATTTTGTTTATAAAAATTCTTTTGGAATTACAGAAATATTTGGTTCAAAAAAATAAACGATAATTTTTTAAGATTATCGTTTTTACATATTTACGTTATGATAGACGTTTTGAACATCTTCTACTTCATCTAACATAGTAAGCATTTTTTCAAATGTTTCTTTATCTTCACCTTCTAGGGTGACTTTTTCTTTTGGGAGCATAGTTATTTCATCTAAGTCAAAATTTACATTTTGTAATTTAGATGTGATTGCTTCTTTAATTTTATTTAAATCATTTGGATGACCATAAACAATGATTTCATCATTTTCTGTTTCAATATCAATAATATCTAAACCGTTTTCTAATAAAGTGTCTAAGGTTTCTTCTTCGGTTAAACCTTTAAAACTTACGATACATAAATGATCATACATGTAACTAACGCTACCTTGAGCCCCCATTTTAACATGGCATTTGTTAATAACGGCTCTGATACTACTAACACTACGGTTAACATTATCAGTTAAACAGCTAACGATAGCTGTTGAACCTGATGGGCCAAATATTTCATAATTTGTAGATACGTAAGTTTCATCAGCTCCACTATTTACTTTATCAATAGCACGGTTAACAATATCGTTTGGTACTTGATCTTTTTTTGCTTTGTCGACTAATCTTTTTAAAGTTGGGTTTCCTTCTAATTCTGTGCCGCCATTTTTAGCAGCTTGATATATTTCTCTAGCATACATTGAATATAATTTTGCTTTAGCTGCTCCTGTTTTTTGAATACTGGCTTTTCTTACTTCATAGGCTCTTCCCATGTTAAACTCCTTTCTGTGCTTTGTTTAAAGCATCTTTTGCCGCAATTTGCTCGGCAGATTTTTTACTATGTGAAGTTCCTTTTCCATACACAATACCATCAATGATGACTTCGACAGTAAATTTTTTATTATGTGATGGGCCTTCTTCACTGACTAATTTATATTCCAAACTTTTTTTACCGGTTTGAACAAACTCTTGTAAAATTGATTTATAGTCATCGAAAAAATCAATTTCATGATTTTCAATTAGTGGAACGATGTGTTTATTAAAAAACTCTTTTGTTTTTGTTAGTCCTTGATCTAAGTAAAGAGCTCCTAGGAATGATTCAAATATGTCTGAAACGATAGTTTTTCGATATTTGCCACCATTTTCTTCTTCTCCTTTACCTAGTTTTAAATAGTCATTTAATCCTAGTTTTATGGAATATTCATAATTAGCTGTTTCGCAAACGTAATGAGCTCTTATTTTAGTCATTTCACCTTCATTATATTTATTACTTTTATAAAGGTATTCACTCATTAAAAGCTCTAAAACAGCGTCGCCTAAAAACTCTAATCTTTCATAGCTTTTAGCAGCATGTTCATTCGCATAAGATGTATGTGAGAAAGCTGTTTCATATAATTCAATGTTATTAGGCGTTATTTTGAATTTTTTTAATAGTTCCACTTTGAATCACCTTTAATATTATATCATTGTTTTGTTTTATTTAAAAGGAAAATTTTTCTTTTACATTTAGTTTTATTTTTAGTATAATTATTATATGAAAAGAATTTTGATAAAATTAATTAAAATTTATCAGATGATTCCAATTTCTTGGCATGGTTATTGTAAGCATGTACCCACGTGTTCAAATTATGCGATTGAAGCGATCGAAACTTACGGAGCTTTTAAAGGTGGAATCATGGCAATTAAAAGGGTTTTAAGATGTAATCCATTTAATAAAGGTGGATATGACCCAGTTTTAAAGGGGGGTAAGCATGAAAAAAGTATGTAGTTTATTTATGTTATTTGTTTTAGTTTTTAGTTTGACGGGATGTTTGAAAAGGGATAATATGGAAGATATTACGATTTATACGACTAATTATCCATCAGAATATATTACTAAAAGATTATATGGAGAGTTTAGTGAGGTTAAAAGTATTTATCCTGATGGGGTGAATATAAATAGTTATAAACTCACAGATAAGCAATTAGAAGATTATAGTAATTCTGATTTATTTGTATTTAATGGTTTAAGTGATGAAAAAAATTATGTGGAGCCAATGAGAAAAATTAACAAAAATTTGAAGATTATTGATACAACTTTATCAATGGAATATAGTGATAGTGTTGAACAGTTATGGCTTGATCCTTCTAATTTCTTGATGATGGCTCAAAATGTAAAAACTGGTTTTGGAGAGTATATAGATAGTTATTATTTAGTTAATAAAATTGAAGAGGAATATGAAAAACTTAAGATTGAAGCATCTAATTTAGATGCGAAAATTAAAGATACAGTATCTAATGGTAATAGTAAAGCTATTGTTGTTTCAGATAATATGTTTAAGTATTTAGAAAAATATGGTGTAGTTGTATATTCACTAGATGAAGATAATTCTGATCAAAATGTTATTTACAATGAGGCTTTACGTATGGCGAAAAATGGTCTTATTAAGTATGTTTTTGTTAAGGGAAATGAGGAATATAATTCTACTGTTCAAAAGTTTATTGATAATACCAATGTAACCGTTCAAAATTGGCACACTTTGTCTAATTTGACAGAAAATGAGCGATTAGAAAATGAAGATTATTTTACGCTTATGAATTACAATTTAGAGCTACTTAAAAATGAGTTATACAAATAGCGAGCTTATTTAGCCCGCTTTTTTAATATTATGATTATTAATATTAGTATTAATGATATGATTATTATAATGATGATTTTTTCTTGTTTTATGAGTGAGAATAAATCAAATTTTAAGGTTTGATTTAAAGTTATTTTTTGGGTATCTAAAAGCTTATTTTTATAATAAATTTTTAAGGTACCTAAGATTTTACCTTTTTTATCAAATGGGGTTACTTCTTCTTTTCCGTTATAGACATATTTGACATCTTTTTTGTTATAATTATTGTTTAGGTATTTTGTTATGTCTTTTGTTGGATATAGATTTAAAGTTTCGTTTTTAGTGTATTTTGTTTTAATCGTTTTAAATGGTTTGTTTTTATTTACTATTTTTTGATTATTATAATTATTTATAAAGTAATCATATATTGTTTTAGCATCTATAATATGATGAGGTGCTTTTTTATCATATAGTGCGCCAGTGGTGATTAACATATAATTGATATTATTTGCTTTTGCAATGGTGGCTAGACAAAGGCCAGCGTTTGTGGTTGTACCAGTTTTACCACCTAAAATATAGGGAATATCAATGTTAAATTTATTGGCGTTACTTTGGATGGTACTTTTGAATTTTAGTTTTCCATCAGTGGTAGTATAGGTTTTTGATTTAATTATTTGGCTTAATTCTTTGTTTTTTAGGGCTTCTTTGAAAATAATGGAAAATTCTTTGACGGTTGAATAGTTATTTTCGTCATCCAATCCAATGACTGTTGAAAAGTTTGTGTTTTTAAGGTTTAATTTTTTTACTTTTTCATTCATTTTTTGAATAAATTTTTCTTCTGTGCCGGCGACATTTCTAGCTAGGGCTTTAGCAGCATCGGCTCCGGATGGAAGTAAAAGGCCATATAGTAGGTCTTTATAGGTGACTGTGCTACCAATTGTAAAGCCTGCAGTGACAGCGTTAGCTTCAGCTAAGCCTTTAAAGTCATCTTTGGTTAAGATAACTCTTTGATTTAAATCATCTATGTTTTCTATTGTTATTATAGCGGTCATGATTTTGGTTAGACTAGCAATAGATACTTTTTGATTAGCGTTTTTTTGATATATTATTTCATTTGTATCTAGGTTATATAAAAGAGCATTTTTAGAAGAAATGTTTAATTCTATGGCATTGACTTTAAGCGTAAATAAGATAAAAACTAAAATAAAGGTTAGTATTTTTTTCATTTGTTTCCTCCGGCTTTTTTAATAGCAATAGCTCCATAAGGAGTTAGGTGATTTATTTTTGAGTTATTTATGGTATAAACTTTTGTTGGATTTTTATATTCTTCTGGCGTGTTTATATCTTGATCATAATCTATTCTACTTACAGTTATAAGCATTTTATTATTTTTATCATATCTTTCAAACGAAAAGTAATTATCATTAATCTCTTTAATTTTAATATCAGCGTTTCTTAGGAATGTTTCTAGTTTTCTTATAGTACAGGCGTTTTGAAAGATAGCTAATATTTCTTTATCATGGTTTTCTTTTGGAAATGGTTTTCTATTAGATAGATTTCCCATGCCTTGAATTCCTATTTCATCACCATAGAAAATTGATAAAATTCCTGGAAAAAAGGTTAAGGTAAAGATATAAGGTGCGAGGCGTTTTTTACCATTTCTGTAATCTTCCTGCGATAAGTGATAATTCTTACACCAATCGTAGTTATCGTTATTTAAATTCCAAGCCCATTCACCATATTTTTGAAATTCATCGGTGGCCATTAGGTTTATAGCTCTTGTAATATCATGAGTTGAGGTAAAATTCATTAGTGTTTTAATGGTATCATCCGGATATTCGTTTAAAATTTCATTTAATATTTGACTTAGTTTATCTTTATCTGAGTATTTGAAATATCTAAGCAAGGCATCTATTAAAAGATAATCCATAACGCTATCCATAGCCTTTCCTGATGAGATATATCCCCTATTCATTCGCATAGGATTTTTCCATACTTCACCTAAGATAAAGCCATCTTTTTTATTTCTTTTAACGGCATTTCTGATTTTTTCAATAAATTCATCGTTTAACTCATCAGCGACATCTAATCTTAGACCATCAATGCCAAGGTCAAACCATTTATCAATTATTCCATTTTCGCCTGTTATATAATCTATCCATGCTTTTGAGTATCCATCACATTCTGGAAGATTTTTCATCCCCCACCAATATTCATATTTAATTTGACCATTTTCTTCATGTTTTCTATAAAAAGTGCTATAAAGAGAATCTTTTGATTGATAGGCACCTAAACTATCATAGTTTCCATATTCGTTAAAGTATTTACTATCGTTTCCAGTATGGTTAAAGACGGCATCTAAAATGATTTTAATGTCCAATTCATGAGCTTTATTACATAGACTTTTTAAATCTTCGTTGGTTCCAGCATATGGGTCAACTACTTCATAATCAGCGGCATCATATCTATGGTTAGATTGACTTTGGACTATTGGGCTTATATATATTATATCGATTCCTAAATCTTTTAGATAATTTAATTTATCTTCTATTCCTTTTAAATCACCGCCATAGAAATCATTATTCCAAATTCCTTCATTATCTGGACCTATTTGCATTTCTTCGGTCCATGAAGTATGAATATGCCTTCTTGGCATTTGTTTTAATTTATTTTGACTACCACGATTAAATCTATCTAAAAAAATGTGATACATAACTTTTCCTTTGGCCCAATCTGGAACATCAAAGTTTACTGAAAGTTTGAATTTTTCATTATTTTCGTTTTTTAAACTCATATATTTTCCATTTGCTTTAAAAGTAAAATAATAGTGATAAATGGCTTTAGTTTCAATGAATGCTTCGGTTTTAAAGTAAGCATTTTTTTCATCTTTATCTAAGTAAATCATATTTATTTCTTTTTGATTATTGTCATATTCTAATATTAATTTAACATCTTCTATCCAGCCTAAATGCATTGGTATTTGAACTTTTATTTCATATAAATTACCATCTTCAGATTTTTTTAGTGGTCTAAAGTCCACTTTTGTGTTTACTGCTTCCATAATTTACTCCCTTATAATTTAATTATATTACATTTTTTAATTTTTTCATACAAAATATTAAAAATCTAGTATGTTTTAATTTGCATACTAGATTATATTATAGGGAAATTTGATATGGATTATTTTGCGAACCATCGCCTTCTGTGATTTTTATGTCAGAGGAAAGATAGACTGATGGGCGGACAGGAGCTTTATAACTTGCATAACCGCCATATAAAGTTCCATCCGATTCTACACTATACACTGAACTACTAGTTCCGTGTGATAATGTCATCCAAAATTCAACGTTATAAAGCATCCATGTCGTTTGCCCGCATATTTGTGAATGATATACTTGCCCTACACTATTGCAATTTTCTTGATTACTATTACTCCTTATATATTCACTTACTGTAATTAGCGCGACTTTTCCATTCCACTTCTTACTGTTTTCATCTGATATACTACTTGATAAATCGGTATCGTCACTCGCCACACCACCTATATTCCAATCTTTGGTTACTATTTGATTTTGGGCGGTAGTGTTTAAGGTGTCAGTTAAATAACTTTCATTTAAATATGTATTTAGTGTAGCTGGGCGAGCCCAATTACTTGAATTTGATGAATCCCATGCTATGTTTCCTATACTTTCATCCTTCATTATTTTTATCGTTTTATCTGATTCTACCGATACTATTCTCCACATTTCATTATTAAACGTTATATAATTGTTAACATTTTTTCCTTTATAAATGTATCTATCTTCATACTTATCTTTATATAATCCATCTCCACTATCTACTACAGGGACATCTTCCAATATTGCATCTCCTCCAGTTTTTGGTGGAAAACACTCATTATAAAGTTCGTCGATTGCTCCTTGGACATTATTTGAAGATAGGCCACTTTGCTCATTATTATAAGTTACATTTTTACTATCAAAATATGTTATAGCTGAGGCTGTTACTGTACTAAACAAAATTCCACTTAAGACAAAAATAAATATTCTGTTTTTAAAAATTTTTTTTAGTTTATTTTTCATAATGTTTTCTCCTTTGTCATAAAGACTATTGTTACTAGTCTACTTTAATTTTATTATAGAATAATTTTAGACTAGTGCTAATGGTCTTTTTAACAATTTATTTATAATAAATAGTACCATTATTTTGAGGTGAGATAATGGAAATAAAAGCAAACAATTATAAACCAAATGATATTTTAAAATTTATTAGACAAAATGCGAATTTAACACAGGAAAAGTTAGCTTTAAAAAATGGTAAATCTAAAAATTGGGTTAAAAATAATGAACAAGGAATTAATAGATATTTTTTTGAAGATTTACTTAAGATGGCAGATATATGTAATGTCGACATTATTATAAAAGATAAAGAAAAGTAAAAAGACTGCTTTTTTGGCAGTCTATCTATATAAAACGCTAACGCATTAGCGGACAGTTTGGATGGTGCCTTTTGTTAAATTAATCTTTACAGCACCATCGTTTTTAGTAATAAAAATCTTACTTTTTTTTAGATTTTTTAAAGTTATTTGGTGGGGGTGACCATATATATTATTCTTTCCGGCGGAAATTAAAGAAATATTAGGAGATATTTCTTGGATAAACTTTTTTGATGAACTAGTATTAGATCCATGATGTCCTACTTTTAGTATATCCATTTTAGGCAAATTATATGTATTTAATAAATACTTTTCGCTTTCTTTTGAAGCATCTCCCATTAATAATATATTCTTATTTTCTATATTTGTATAAATAATAAGACTATCATCGTTTTCATTATGGGTGTTTAGATCGTTTAAAAAATGTAAATCAATGTTATTTATTTTAATAGTACCAACTGAAATGTTTGTGACATTTTTTTTAAATTTTTTTATAATTTTATTTTCTAAAGTATTGTTTTCTTTATTTAAAATTAAATGATTTATTTTAAAGTTTTTAATTAAGTTTATAGCCATACCTGCATGATCATAGTCACCATGAGTTAGAATTAAATAGTCTAAATGATTTATGCCTTCTGACTTTAAATAAGGAATAGTTATATTTTGGGCTATATCGTATTTTGGTTTTCCATCAATTAATTCACCGCCAGTATCTATTAAAATATTTCCTTTATTATGCTTTAATTTTAATAGTATACTATCACCTTGTCCAACATCTATCATGGTTAACTTTGAATATGGATTTAAATAATTTATGTTATGGTGAAAGATTAAAATGATGAAAAAAAATATTATATAGTTTTTCCCTTTAAACCATTTATATAATATGAAGATTATAATTAAATAGTAAAAAATAAATATAGGAAGGTTTATACTATGCATAGTTAAATTTAGAAAATTTATTTTAGAAAAGATTAATGATGCATGTTCCATTATTTGAATTAAAAATAGTAAAATATTATCTAATGGTTTAAATATGAATGTTAAAAGGGATACTGGATATATTATATAACTCATAAATGGGATAAAATAAAGGTTTATAAGTGGTGACAATAGATTTATTTCAAAAAAATTATTTATAATTATTGGAGCGGATGCAAGAAAGGCTATTAAAGAAATGACTAGATTTTTAGAAAAAAAGTTTTGATATGTGTTAATTAATTTAGAAAAAATAATTAGAAAAAAAGAAATGGTGAAAGACAAGATGAAACCTAGATTATATATATAGTATGGGTTATATATTAATAGTACCCCACAGGTAATAGCAAGTAAGGTTATGGTGTCAATTTTAAGTTCAAATTGTTTATTAATAGTTAAAATAATAAAGAAGATAGTAGCTCTTAAAATTGAGGCTTGGAAATTGGTTATAAATAGATAAAAAATTAAGAAAATAATAGTTAATATATAAGATGTGTTTTTAGAAAATATTTTATTAAATATGAATAAAAGTAAACATGTAAACAAGGTTATTTGAGCTCCTGATATGGCTAGAAGGTGGCTTATGCCATTTGTCTGATAGCTATTTTTGATGTTTTCATTTAGATTGTTATCATCACCTAAGACTAAAGCTTTTAAATAGTTTTTTGTTTTATATTTTTCTGTATGTTTATAGAGATTTTCTTTTATTTTATAAAAAATGTTTTGATTATTACCAATTATCTGAATACTACTGGCAGTAAAGGTATAATATATTTTTTCTGATAAAAGATAATTTTGATAATTAAAAAGATTAAAATTAGTGTTTTTACTTGGGGATTTAATTTTTCCTTTAGCTTTTATTTTTTGGCCTAATTTACAATTAAAATGATCATAGTAATTAACTAAAATATTTTCTTTTGCTTTGATTTTAATAGTTGTCTTATCTTCTTTTGTTTGACAGCCGTATATATGACCAATTATTTCATCATCTTCTTTAGTATATTTACTTATAGGTTTGTTTATTTGGACAAAAATAAGATAAATTATAACAAATATACTAAACGGTAATATTATCTTTAATTTTTGCATAAACACTATCACCGATGCCCGAAACATTTTTAATATCTTCTATTTTTTTAAAGTTGCCGTTTTTCTGCCTATATTCGATAATTGATTTGGCTTTGACTTCACCAATTCCATCAAGAGTCTGAAGAGTTTCTAATGAAGCTGTGTTAATATTAATTTTGGAATTAGACTCTTTTACTGTTTCTGTTTCGGTATTTTCTTTTAGTTTTGCTTTCTCATCGTCTTCTTCGATGCAAGCGTTATTACATGGTGGGCACTGCATTTTGGGCTCATCCATTTTTTTTATTTCTTCTTTGGAATAAACTATAATGACCATTTCGTCTGTTAATTTTTTACTTAAGTTTATGTTACTAGTATCACTTGCTTTAGTTAATCCTCCTGCTTTATTAATAGCATCGATAACAGTATTATTTTGTGTTAGTTCATATACGCCTGGAGTTTTTACTTCACCTTTAACGTCTACTAATACTTTAGTTTCTTTTGATTTTTCTTCTTTAGAATTTTGTTTTTCAACAGTTTCTTTTTTTGTAATTTTGGAATTAGTTTTAATTTCGCTTTTAGTTTCTGTTTCCATATTATATGTATCATAAATTGTAAAACATGTAAATGCGATAAAAATTAAAATAAAAATTTTTCCTTTGTGTTTGTTTAAAAATTTCATGAAATCACCTCTATATATAAACATACGACAAAAAAATAAAAATCCCTTTTTATTTCGCAGGAATTTTTATTTTTTTATTTTTTGATTCGATACATATTCTTTGAACAATGGCTAGTGATGCTATTAATGATAAGACAAAACTACCACCATAACTTAAGAATGGAAGTGGAACACCTGTTAGTGGAATTAGTCCAAACATACCACCTAAGTTGATAAAAATATGAATAAATATATAACTTAGTATTCCAATGCATATATATCTGCCTCTTAGGCTAGAGGCTTTAGAGCCAATAACTGCAATTCTATATAAAACTACCGCATATAAAATAAAGATAAATACAGTTCTATATATGCCATATTCTTCGGCAATAATTGCGAAAGCCGAATCGGTATGAGGCTCTGGAATGTATGAGTATTTTTGTTTACTTTTACCAATTCCTAATCCCCAAAGTCCACCATCGTTTATGGCTATATAACTATTACAAACTTGGTATCCTCCATTTTCATAATTACCACAAGGGTCTAAAAATGAAGTAAATCTACTTATTCTAGCATCGTTTAGAATATAACCTTGAACATTATATACAACTATCAATGCGAGCGAACCCAAGGCAATCATGCAAATAAAGGTTTTTATTTTGTCAATTTTTAAAATTGGACTAGCTAAGAACATCATACCAATAATGAATAAAACTATAAGTAAGGTTCCGTAATCTTTTTGAAGAACAATGATTGCAGGAATTATAAGGGCAATTAATAACAAGGTGGCAATTATATCATAATGTTTGATATTAACTGTTCTTAATTTTCGGTAATTTTTTTCGAATAGTATAGCTAGTAAAGCAACAATAATTGGTTTTGAAAATTCACTAGGTTGGAGTTTCACAACTTTTAAATCAATCCAGTTTTTTGAACCTGATAGTTCATCAAATGTTAAAGCCCAGAGATTTAAAGCGATAGCCATCACAAATAAAACTGGGACAATTATTTTATAATATTTCGTGTCTGTTTTAATTATTATAATACCAGCAATAATACCTAAGAAAATAAATATTAACTGGCGATAGAAATAATAATATATGGAAACATCGTAATTGACAACAGCGGCTCTTGAAGAGGCGGTCACGATGTTTAATAGTCCAAAAGTAAACAGTGCAATAGATGCGATTAGTAATGGTTTATCTAAATCTTTTAATAGTTTAAATAAAGATTTTGTTTTCATGACTCACCTCCCTATTCTTATATAATAATAGCATATAATAGTAAATTTTACTAGATAATACATTTTAAAATATAAAATTAGGTGTTTTTAATATACGGTTTTTTACTTTATCATAAACTATATTAGAATAGGAGGTATTGTATGTATTACTATGGCGGGTATCAAGGCTATGGCTGTGGCAATCCATGCGGTGGTTATGGCTATGGCGGAGGATACGGAACAGGATATGGCGCAGCAATTATTTTAGTTTTATTTATTTTACTTGTAATAATTATTGGAGCAAGAGCTTGGAATAATTAATTTTAAAAGGCTATTATGATTTCATAACGGCCTTTTTTTAATTTTTATATGACTTTTTGTGGAGTCATATTACCAGAGGCTAAATATATTATGTATATTCCATCTTTATTTGAAAAAAACAATTGTGGGCTATTATTCATCATCAAAAGCTGTATATCGTTTGTGACTATATTAGAGATTTTGTTTGGTTCACTTAAACCACTACTTGTTGATGAGAGTTCATATATTCCGTCTTCGTTTGAAAAATATATTACAATTCCATTATAGTATGCATATACATCTAGCGTCTTAGCTGTCATACTAGTCATTTTAAGTGGGGTACTATCATTACTTATCATATATATACCGGTATCATCAGAATATACTATTCCTCCTATCATTCCTTGAGAGCTCATAGTTGAAAATGAACGAAAACTAGAATATTTTGAATTTGATGCACAGCTTTGTGCTTTTGTATATAATTCATCGATTGCAGATTGAACTTCGGTACTTTTAAGTCCACTTACAGAATTATCGTAAGTTACTTGATTTGAAGGAAAATATGTTATAGCTTTTACTCCTACTACAGTAAGTAATGTTATTCCTATCACAAAGACTATTAAATTTTTTTTTGAAAATTCTTTTATTTTTTTCACATTATCCCTACTTTCTGAAATTAGTATAACATATTTTTTGTCGCTTGTTAAGAAATATATTAATAATATTTAATGGTATTAAGTTATTTAAACTTTAACTTTATAATTTATATATAAATAACATTTATCTTAAATGTGTAAAGGTGTGTGAGTATTATGAAAGCGATGGAACTTGTTGGTTTAAATACAAAGTGGTATAGATACCAAAATAAATTAACGCAGGAGCAGTTTGCGAATAAAACTAAATTTAAAATGGCTTATATTAGTACTATTGAAAATGGGGATGCGAATTTAACTTGCAGAAATATCGATAATATTGCGAAAGCGTTTGGAATAAGGGTTAATTTACTTTTTGATGAAGATACAGCAAAAAAAGCTAAAACTTTACCTAAGAGAGTTGATTTATATAAAAATTAAAAGTTTTTAAAGCTTTTTTTATTTTGACAATTTTACTTTATAAGTTTATAATACTTTGTGTTTAAAATGAAAAACATTAATTATTTATATTTAAATATGGTAAAATAGTATATATGGGGGGTGAATTATGTTTAAACCTTTGAATATTTTAGATGAAAAGAATAAAATTTTAAGAAAAAAAAGCAAAGATGTAGAACTTCCTTTATCTAAAAAAGATAAAGAAACGATTGATCAAATTATTAAACACTTAACATATAGTCAAATAGAAAAATATGCTGAGAGGTATAATTTAAGGCCTGGTATGGGGCTTGCTTTCCCACAGCTTGGACTGCTTAAAAGAATTATTGTGATTGTGTATGAATATGAGGACGGTAAATTTAAAAATTATGTAATTGTCAATCCAAAGATTATTAGTCATTCTGAAGAAAAAGTTGCTTTGGAAACTGGTGAGGGCTGTCTTAGTGTAAACCGTGAAGTTGAAGGACATGTACCTAGATATGCGAGAGTTACAATTACGGGATATGATCCTGATGGCGAGAAAATCACTATTAGAGCTAGAGAAGATTTATCAGTAGCTTTCCAGCACGAGGTTGATCATTTAGATGGGATTTTATTTTTTGATAGAATTGATAAAAAGAAACCTTTTTATAATGAAAATGAAATTAGATTGATTTAGGGGGATTCTAATGAAAAAATTAATAATGAAATATATTTTACTAATTATTGTAACATTTGCAGCATCGATTTTTATTTATGAATATGTTATGGAAAATGAACCTATTGAAACGGAAAACGATATTTTTTATCTTCAAAATCAAAGTGAAGTGCAGTATTTGAGTAATACTAATTATACTATTGATAATCCAAATGTTATTTTAAATCCTTATGGTAATTCACCACTTTCAGCTTTAGTAGTGTTTCAAACTAAGGATTTGACTACTTCTTCTATTACTATTAAAGGTAAAGATGGTGCGGATGATCTTAAGCATACTTTTACTCCTACTAAGGTTCATATTTTACCTATTTATGGACTTTATCCGGGATATGATAATAAAGTAATTATTGAAGCTAGTGGAATAAAAAAGGAAATTACAATTAAAACTTCTCCCCTTCCTGATGATTTTTCTAGAGTAACTGATTTATCTAATAAAGATTTTGAAACTAATGAATTTTATTTCACAACACCAGAAGAAATTGGTTATACTGCTGCTTATGATGAAAATGGCGAAGTTAGATGGTATTTAATTGGAGATTACAAATGGGATATTCAAAGATTAAATAATGGTCATATTTTACTCAGTAGTGATAAAATTTTAAGGAAAAATTATAGTATTGGTTTAATTGAGATGGATTTACTTGGTAAGGTTTACTATGAGTATGCGGTACCTGGAGGATACCATCATGATGTATTTGAACTTAATAATGGCAATTTACTTTTAGCTTCTAACAAATATGGAAGGGATACTAAAGAAGATATTGCAATTGAAATTGACAGAGCTAGTGGAACTATTGTGAAAGAAATTGATTTATACAAAATTTTACCTGGCAAGAAAAAGAATAATTGGTTTGGTATGAATTCAATAAATTATGATATTAATACTAACTCTATTACAATATCTGGATATAACAGCAATATGATTGTAAATTTAGATTATACTACTTTAGATATTAACTGGATTATTGCTGATAGTAATAAGGTTGATAGTGAATATAAACAATATCTGCTTAAAGCTGATGGAGATATTAATTATCCAAATAAACCTGAATCTGTGAATTTACTTTTAAATAATGAACTTGTTTTTGCAAGTGAAAAAAATGGAAAAAAACATTTACTTACTTATAAGATAGATTATTCTAATAGAACGGTTAAACAATTAGATGATTTAAAATTACCTACTAACGAGGAAACTTATTTAGAGATTTTAGGTAATGATGATTTTGTAATTACACAAGGTCATAGATTAATGGAAATCAAAGATAATGAAATGGTTATTAGTATGAATGTTAATTCAACTTTATACAATACTAAAAAAATGAGTTTATATGCGAACGATGTTTATACTGGTGTTTATGGAGTAAGACTTGGTAGCTTAGGTGAATCTAAAACAGTTAGTAATCATTTACTTTTAGGAGCTAAAAGTGATGATGATATTTTAGATAAATATAATATTTCACTTTACAAGGATGTTTTTGGTTTAAAAGTGAAAGGAACATTTAAGGAAAGTGATAATGTAGAGGTTATTTTAGACAATGTTTTAGATAAAAAAACTTATAGTTTAATTGTTGGAACTAATTCTAATAAAAAAATTACTACTTCACGTTATATTAGTGAAGATGGAATTAAAGGAAAATATTATATATATTTAAGAATTAATGGAACAATTTATAAGTTACATAAGTATGTTAATTTTTATTAA
>CALVIE010000015.1 GCA_944329385.1 uncultured Bacilli bacterium
TTTTTATCCAAAATTTTAAAGATTATTTATTTTAATAAAATTTTCATAATTTTTTTCGTAAAAAACCGAAACTCAAACACCTATAAGGTGTTTTAATTTTCTAAATATGTTATACTATTTATAGGTGATTTTATGATATATCTTTTGTATGGAAATAAAGATTTTGGAATTTATGAAGAAATAAAAAAAATAACTAAAAACTATGATGAATTATCAATTAGTAAATATGATTTAAATAATGCTATAATGCAAGATATAATTTCAGATGCACAAACAGTTTCACTTTTTGCAGATAAAAAAATAATTATTGTAGATAACGCAAATATCTTCACAGCCTTAATAAATAAAGACACTGATATACTAATAGAATATTTAAATCAAATAAACCCAAATACAACACTAATCTTTATAGTACATAATGACAAAATAGATTCAAGAAAAAAAATAACAAAATTAATAAAAAAAATAGGTACCATTAAAGAATTTAATGATGACCTAAATCCTCTTAACATTATCAAAGAAAAATTCAAAGACTATAATATTGACCAAAAAACTATCAACCTATTTTTAAATAGAGTAGGGAGTAATCCTTTGATTATTAAAAACGAAATCAAAAAAATAAAATTATATAAAAATAATGACAAAACCATTACTGAAAATGACATTATAAACATAACCACAAAAAAAATAGATATAGACATTTTTAAATTAATTGATTACATAATTAAAAAAGATAAAGAAAAAGCCCTAGAACTATATGAAGAAATGCTAAAAGCAAATGAAGAACCTATAAAAATAATTGTCATTTTAGCAAATCAATTTAGAATCATGTATCAATCAAAAGAATTATTAAAAAAAGGCTATACAGAAAAAGATATTGCCAGCACGCTAAAAATACACCCATATAGAGTAAAATTAGCTATCCAAAATAGCCGAAACTATTCTAATAAAACCCTATTAAAATATTTAAATAACCTAGCTGATATAGATATTGGAATAAAAACAGGATCTTTAAATAAAGATAATGCTTTAGAACTTTTTATTTTAAAAAACTAATAAAATATTCAATTAGTTATAGAATTAATTTTATCATAAATATTCTTTAAATTAGTTTCATATTTACTTGTAGTTTTAGGATTATAATAACGCCTATTTTTAAGATCATCTGGTAAATATTGTTGTTTTACATAACCATTTTTATAATTATGGGGATACTTATAATCTTTAGAATTAGTTTTAATATGACTAGGAACCTTAGGAGCATTTCCCATTCTAACATCATTAATTGCCATATCCAAAGCAACATGTGCACTATTAGACTTTGGCGAAAGTGCCATCTCAATAACAATCTCGCCTAAAGGAATTCTTGCCTCTGGAAGACCAACACGCTCCGCTGCCCTAATTGCCGCATCTAACCTAGGACCAATTGCTGGATTAGCAAGTCCAATATCTTCATAAGCAATAACTGATAGCCTTCTAAAAATAATATCTAAATCTTCTGCTACAATAAGTCTTGCCAAATAATGCAAAGCCGCATTCACGTCACTACCTCTAATAGATTTTTGAAAAGCACTTATCACATCATAATACCCCTCATCATTTTTATCAATATATAAGCTAGGTTTATTGTTGATTTTTTTAATATCATCTAAAGATATTTTAAAATCTAAAGAAGCATAATAAGCTACCTCAAGTAAATTATAAGAATATCTTAAATCGCCATTAGAAAGCCTAGCTATATATTCTAAAGCCTCATCACTAATATCAATTTTATCTAAATATTTAACCGCTTTTCTTAATGCCTTTAATATATCATCCTTACCTAAAGACTTAACCTCAAATAATTGACACCTACTTCTAATTGCTGGATTGATTGAATGATAAGGATTAGCCGTTGTAAGACCAATCAAAGTAATTAAACCATTTTCCAAATAGGGAAGAAGCAAATCCTGTTTATCTTTATTAAGTCTATGAATTTCATCCATAATTAAAATAATTCCATCATTCGCTTTAGCTTTTTCAATTACTAAATCTAAATCTTTTTTACTATTAATAACCGCATTTAAAAATTCAAAATTTAAATTAAGTTCCTCTATAATCGCATAAGCTAAAGTTGTTTTACCAGTCCCACACGGACCATATAAAACCATTGAAAAAATCTTCCCGTGCTTCACTAAATTATATAAAACCTGTCCTTTACCTATTAAATGTTTCTGACCAACAACATCCTCTAATTTTTGAGGCCTTAATATATCTGCAAGTGGACGCATACTATCTACCTTCTATCATTCATATATTTCACATAACTCTTAACCTTAGGAACATTAAACC
The DNA here is from genome assembly GCA_944329385.1 of uncultured Bacilli bacterium. Taxonomy (GTDB): domain Bacteria; phylum Bacillota_I; class Bacilli_A; order RF39; family UBA660; genus Coprosoma. The sequence continues at coordinate 2,332 of CALVIE010000015.1, forward strand.
TTTTTTCATTAATAAAATCACAAGCTAAAGTAAAATATCTTTGTTCTTCTAAAATTTTCTTTTCCTCACTCATAACCTTTGTATATTCTTTTCTCAAAAATTTTCGATTTTTATTCTCTGCCGAATGCAATAACTTAACAATTTTATCTTGTCTAGACAAATTACTTTTCGCATACCACACAAAAGTATTATAATAATCATCACATAAAGAAAGATGCTTTTCATCAATTGTCAAAGGATGCTCCACCAAATATCTATAATTAGCCTTATAAGTATCTAAATCATAAACCGGACTAAATAAACTTTCATTTTCTACATATAAATTAAAAATAACATCAGAAATTAATTCTCTAAAACATAAATCACCCATATACTCAATAATTAAAGGAGCATGTGGAAAAGCACTCACACTATATAAAGAAGTAATACTTTTAGAACTATCTATCGCACATTTATACTTTAAAATTTTAGGCTCAGCTTGTAATAATTCAGATTCCAACCCTGCATAATGACTATTTAAATCAACCCTTTCATTACATAAAGAAAAATAAACATTATCAAAAGGTACTTTACATAACTCACCCATAGATAAAACATGCATTTTACCTTTATAATTAACCTTCACACAATAATTTTTATACATCACAAAACCCTCCAATTTAATTATAACTTATTTAGGGGAAAAACACAAAGAAATATGTGTTAAAATATATATAGAAAAGGTGAACTATGAATAAAAATTTAATTCAAGAATTCGAAGATTATTTAAGATTTGAAAAAAAATATAGTGAAAACACTATTGAATCATATAAAAATGATTTAAATAAAACAGTAAAACTAACAAATAAAGATTTTAGAAAATTAACCAAAAAAGAAATTCAAAATTTAATTCAAAATATAGCTAAAACTGAAAGTGAAGCAAGCACCGCAAGATATATCAGCACCTTAAAAAGTTTTTATAAATTTCTAGAAATTTATAAAAATATAAATCATAATCCTATGTCAAATATAAATACTCCTAAAAAAGCCAAAACACTTCCTAAAGTATTATCTGAAGAAGAAATAAACAAACTTCTAGATATAAATCTAAAAACCGATTTTGATTATAGAAATAAAGCTATGCTTGAGCTAATGTATAGTAGTGGCCTTAGAGTAAGTGAGCTTATAAATCTTAATGTAAACGATGTAGATTTAACTAACTCATTAGTAAGAATATTTGGTAAAGGTTCAAAAGAAAGAATCATCCCTTTAAATGATTACGCCCGTGAAGCTTTAAATAATTACATTTCAAACCATCGCTTTAACCTGTTCAAAAATGGTGAAAACAATTACTTATTTTTAAACAATCACGGAAATAAAATGACAAGACAAGGATTTTTCAAGATATTAAAAAAACTAGCCTTAGAAAAAAATATCAAAACAGAACTTTCTCCACACACTATAAGACATTCATTTGCCACCCATTTATTAAAACATGGAGCCGATCTTAGAAGTATTCAAGAATTACTTGGTCATAGTGATATTTCTGCAACTCAAATATATACTCATATCAGTAACGAAAAATTAAAAGAAAATTATATTAATTTTCATCCACATGGAAAATAAAAATGTGTTATAATTAAAAAAAAGGAGAAAATTATGAAAGAAATTATATTAGATACACTACTAGATAGTTTAAAAATATTACCTTTTTTATTCATCGCTTTTTTAATAATTGAACTTTTTGAACATAAACTTTCTAAAAAAACCGAAAAAACAATTAAAAAAGCTGGAAAATTAGGACCATTAATTGGAAGTCTACTAGGTGCTATTCCCCAGTGTGGTTTCTCTGTTTTAGCCACAAATCTCTATATAACTAGAATAATCAGTTTAGGCACTTTAATTGCTATATATCTTTCAACTAGTGATGAAATGCTTCCGATATTAATCGCTGAAAAAGCACCGATAAATGATATATTATTACTAGTCATAGTAAAAATATTAATTGGTTTAATATGTGGTTTCATAATCGATTTAATCATAAAAAAAGAAAACCCAAAAAAACACTTTGAAATATGTGAAAATGACCACTGTGATTGCGATCATGGCATAATATTACCGACCATAAAGCATACCTTAAAAACACTAATATTCATTTTTATAATAACCTTTATTTTAAATGCTTCATTCCATTATATTGGAAAAGAAAATATAAAACATTTATTTGATAAAACTACATTTTTCACACCATTCATATCCACTTTAATTGGTCTAATTCCAAACTGTGGTTCAAGCATTATTCTAACCGAACTTTATATAGCAAACATTTTACCGCTTTCATCAGCCATATCAGGACTTTTAGCTAATAGTGGTATTGCACTACTAATACTATTTAAATCAAACAAAAATATCAAGGAAAACGTGAAAATAGTAAGTATATTATATCTAATAAGCATATTATCAGGATTACTATTAAAAATATTCGGAGTATGATTAAATTCATACTTTTTTCATATATTTAAATAGGTGAGAGTAATGAGTAATTTTTTGCCTTTTTTGATGTGTCTATTAGCCGGACTATCAACTCTAATAGGTGGTCTATTAATCTATATTAAAGGAAACAAAAATAATATTATAAAATATTCACTCGCATTTGCTTCAGGTGTAATGCTTAGTGTTTCGCTATTTGGCCTAATTCCAGAAAGCCTAACAATGTTTCAAAGTACCTCTAAAAATAATATTTTTTTAAGCATCACAATATTTATTATAATAGGATTAATAATACCTTTATTTATAGATAAAATTATACCCAAAAAATTAGAAAATAACAAATTATATAAACTAGGAATCTTTACTATGATAGCCATTATCATGCACAATCTTCCAGAAGGAATTGCCACATATTTATCTGCACAAACAAATATAAAATTAGGAATATCTATTACTTTAGCTATTGCCTTTCACAATATTCCAGAAGGCATAAGCATTGCAATTCCAGTATATTACGCAACAAAAAATAAGAAAAAAGCTTTAGGATTAACATTTATATCTGGTATGTCAGAACCATTAGGTGCATTATTGGCCTTCTTTTTTCTAAAACCAATTATCAATAATACCATTATGGGAGGATTATTTGCTATTATAGCCGGTATAATGAGCTATATATCTATAACTGAATTACTTCCAGCCGCCTTAAAGTACAAAGAAAAAAAGAAAACAATAATTAGTTTTCTAATCGGTATATTATTTATGTACGTAAACCACATGTTAAGCTCATAAACCTTGAAAAATAAGGGTAGGGGAGTAGTTAATCATTATTATGAGAAATATTTAATTCCTTAACTATTCTACTCTTTACATATTCTTTCTCATTAGAATATTTTGTATAAAATGTAATTAATTTAATTCCTGCCTTACTACATATATCATGAACTTTAATATCACGCTTTTTTCTATGATAATTATTATGCGTTCCATCATTAAGTTCAATTAATAAAAGTAATTTACTATAATCCGCACTAAAAATACCAAAATCGATATTTCTAAATAATTCAGTATTAAATCTACTAGTAGATTTTTTTTTCAATAACTGAAGCTAAATTAACTTGAGGAACAATATTGACATGTAATTCATTTTCCAAATCAATAAATTTCATTAAAAAATTATATTCACAGTTAGACAAAAATTGCTTAGGAATATATGATACCTGGGAAATATTTTCCTTACAATTAGATAAATCATTCTTTGAAACAGTATATTTAATAACATAGTAAAAAAACAAAATAGTTAAACTTACAAATAAAACAGTAGCAAAAAAATTAAAAGCAAACTCCAACAAAATAAACACCCCTTAATTATTAAATAAAAGAGTAGTATTCATCAAAAATATAAACACTACTCAAATCTCTACACACAAGTTAACATAATATATATTATCGGATTATTCATTGCGAGCTTTACGAGCCTGTATTTCATCTATTTTATATAAAATTTCCGCAACATTTTCATCATTAACCTCTGTATAACCAAGCTCTTTCATTGCCTGAACTTTAGCCGAATTAATCTCTAATGTTCTACTCATTTTATCTTCTAATTTATGTTCTATTTGTGAAACAAATCTTTTATGAGTTTCAGCTATTCTAGTTTTACTAGAAGTTCCTGCGTGATATAAATTAAACGCTGAAAATAAAATACTTTCAAATACAAATTGTTCGGCCTCATCAAAGGCAAAATCATAAGGCTTAGTATATCCACCAACTTTAGATACATAAGCTAAAATATACTTAAGTTCTCTCATGCTTTCCATTGACTGTAAATAATGATACAAATATAAAATAGAATTATATCCTTCTTCATCTTTTTCGTCCACTAAACGTTCTTTAACCTCATCAACAATATTGTGCAAAAGTTCTTTTCTTTTATCATCCAAACCAGAAAAAATAACATTACTATCACCAAGTTCACTTTTGCTTGAATTCTCAAATAAACTGTTAATTCTAGTTTCAACATCCATAATATAATCAGTATCAACTTTAATTTTATCAAGTTCATCAGCAGATTTAATACCTAATATATTAAGTAAAATAACTTTCTTATCTTTTGGCCATTTATTAATATCATCTAGTTCCAAATAATTATATATCATTTGTCTAGAAACCCCTAAACACTTAGCTAACTTCACTTTAGATATACCTAGTTCTCTTAAAATGTCATTTAATCTTTCCATAAGTTTGTAACCCTCCTACTATTACATTTTAACCTAAATCCCCTATCAAAGTCAAGTAAAATGTAAAATTGTGTCAAAAAGAATATATGTTCTGTTTTAAACATATTATTTTCCGTTACAAAAAATTAAAAAGATATTGTTAAAACTCAATATCTTTTATTTTTTAAATACAAAAACCTTACTCATCACATAATTTAAAATTATCACTATAATATTAGATACCACCTTTAAAATCATAGCTGGGCCTTTTAATAAATCAACTCCTAAAAACATAATTCCTAAATCTAAAACACCAGTTGCTAATCTGCACACAGTAAAACTTCCTAATTCTTTTATAAATAATGAAAAATTAAAACTCTTACTTTCAAATACCCAAAGTTTATTAGTAACAAAAGCGAATAACACTGACATTACCCATGCTATAATATTACTAACAATATTAGAAACATCAAAACACCTATATAATATCCCGTAAGTAGCAATATTAACAATTGTTGTTAAAACACCAAATATTCCATATAAAATAATAAATTTATATTTTTTAAGTAATTCCTTAATCATTATTAATTTTCTCCATATAAACTTTTTTAATAATGCCTCCGCCTAAACACTCATCACCATTATATAAAACGCAAGCTTGTCCCTCAGTAACCGCTTTAACACCTTGGGGATACTTTACCAAAATATTCCCATTTTCTAATTTCTCTGTATAAACCTCATTATCTATTTGTCTATATCTAAATTTAGCCATGCATTTCTGAGGTAGTTCATCTAATAAATTAACATTTTCAATTTCACAGGCATAACTCATTAAATATTTATTTTCATCTCCCATAGCCACATACAAAATATTTTTATCTAAATCTTTTTTACAAACAAATAATCTATCTTTAGTACCACCAACATTTAAACCTCGTCTTTGGCCAATAGTATAATACATAAGCCCAGTATGTTTGCCTATTACTTCACCAGTATCAACATTCACAATATCACCAGGATTATTCGGTAAATAATTTTCTAAAAAATGTTTAAAATTTCGCTCGCCAATAAAACAAATGCCAGTAGAATCCTTTTTATCAGCAGTAATTAAACCATATTCATGAGCTATTTTTCTAACCTCATTTTTATCCATCTCCCCTACTGGAAATAAAACTTTTTCTAACTGCTTTTTAGAAACTTGTGATAAAAAATAACTTTGATCTTTATTTTTATCTAACCCTTTATAAAGTTTTCCATCAATCAATCTTGCATAATGTCCTGTTGCAATATAGTCCGCCCCTAATTTAAAAGCTTCCTTCGCAAACATATCAAATTTAATATACTTGTTGCACATAATATCTGGATTAGGTGTCCTTCCTTTTTTAAGTTCATCTAAAAAATAAGTAAACACATAATCCCAATATTCCTTAACAAAATCTACTCTTTTTAAAGGAATACCTAATTTATTACACACCTTTAAAGCATCATTATAATCCATCTCCTGTGGACATATATCATTTAAATCATTAGGATTACCCAAAATATCATTGTTAATAGCACTATCCCAATTTCGCATAAAAAGTCCAATAACTTCATATCCTTGTCTTTGAAGCAAAATAGCAGCCACACTACTATCCACTCCCCCACTCATTCCTACAACAACTTTTTTCATAACATCACTTCCACCAACAATTATACAAAAAATATAGCTAAAAAGCTATACTTAATTTAAAATAGAACTAACAAAACTAACAAAAATAGGCGCACCATAAACCTCATATAAACTGCTTATAAATAAAATAATAACCGAAAATAAAAGAATAAACAAATATCTATTAAAAATATTTTTAAAATCAAAACTTTTCTTTTTTGTAAAACTGCTTATTAGCTTATAAGATAAAACTAAAGCATAAGAAGAAATTAAAATATAGATCATCATATTAATAACATGGTGTGGAATAGTGTATGCTAAAGCTATTAAAACACCTTTAAAATTAAAATTAACAATAATGCTAGCAATCGAAAAACCTAAAGAAAAAGCTTTAATAAATAAAAACAATAAAACTAAAACAAATCCAATAACCGATATACCTAAAAACCAAATAAGTATAACCATACCAATTGTAAAAATTAAAGTATTTAAAAAAGCCCCACTATAATTTAAATTATTTCCATTTAAATTAGTTAAAAAACTATTTAAATATTCACCTACCATAGCCTTATCATCACTATTTAAAATCGTTACAAAAATACTCCCAGATGCAAGTCCGACCATTACAATAACTAATAAAAAAATAAATAAATTTTTGTTAATGCGTATATTACTTTTTAACATATTCCAATATTTTTTCATATTTATCCCTCATCAAATTATACTCATTTTAAAAAAAAATATTCCAAAAATAAAAAAAATATTATATAATTATTAAGAGGTGAAATTAAGTGAGTCCTAAAGTTCAAAAAATAGCTGTATGGATAATGCTTATCGGTATCATTGCATTTTTCATTGCTGGATTATTTGTATATGTATAAAAAACGTCCACTAAAAATAAGTAGACGTTTTAATATTGCACGCATTCATTATCAATATATTTAATAATTTCCTTATTTGTATCATCTGTATAATGAAGACCATCATCAGTTTTAAAATTAACCTGATTATATGAATCACAATAATACATATTATCTAAACCTTTTCTTTTAAGTAAATCTTGTGTAGTTTTATTAAAAAGTAAAATTTCTTCAGTTGTTCTATTATTATAAGGTTTTTGATTAATAAGTACATCATCAATAGGATTCACAGACATTAAATATATTTTAACATTTGGATACTTTTTAGCCAAATCCTTATATAATTTAAAATACTTTTCAGAAATATCATCACCTTTGTATTCTACATCGTTTAAATCATTCACACCCATATTAACTACAACATGATAATTGTAATTTTTATTTTTTAAAATTTCCTTAACTTGACCGAGAGCATAATCCTTAAGCCAATCAATTTTCATACCGCTTTTAGCAACAAACATAAAATTAAAAGGTTTTACTAAATCTTCATTATCAACAATCAAAGACATTCTAGAATCCCCAACAACAACAACCTTGTTTAACAATTTTGTTTCCTTATCATCCACAAAATGATTTTCAAGCAACTTTAAATCATCATCAATTGTAACCTGGTCATTTTGTGTCACACTTCTCGCACTAACTGTAAAAAAAGAAAAAATTGAAATAAAAATTAAAAACAAAAATAAATAATTATGTTTACGTGACTTAAATTTTTCAAAAACAAAATAATTAAATCCATAAACAATTAAAATCAAAAATAAAATTAAAACTAAATTACTCATTATATCACCAATTTCTACATTGTTCAAAAACACTATAAAATAATATACTACATTTTTATTTAAAAAACAAGGAAAATTCCCATTAAATACTATTTATGTTTAAAAAATTTTTTTACATAATAATAATGTAGTCTGATTATATTATAGGAGATGATTATTTGTATTTAAAAAAAATTAAAAAATCAATCCTCCTGCTTCTACTTTTCCTTTCAATAAGTCCAAATATCGCCTTAGCCTACTCCGATAAAATCATTGCTGGAGGGCAAAACATTGGTATATCCCTAAATTCAAATGGCGTATTAATTGTTGGGACATATGAAGTAAATAATACATCTCCAGCCAAAGAAGCCAATCTAAAAACAGGAGATATTATTGAAAAAATCAATGGTAATAAAATTTCATCAATTGAAGACATGGCAAATGAAATCAACAAAAACAAAGATGAAACACTTAAAATAACTTATATTCGTGACCATAAAGAAAAGCAAACAACTTTAAACTTATATAAAGATGAAAATGGTATTTATAAAACTGGTCTTTATGTCAAAGATAGTGTAACAGGTATAGGAACATTGACCTTCATCGATCCAGCAACAAAAAAATTTGGAGCTTTAGGCCACGAAATACAAGAACAAACAACCGGCGAAATTTTTGAAATCAAAGACGGTACTATATTTACATCTAAAGTAACTGGTATTCTACCAAGTACCGATGGCTCACCAGGCGAAAAAAAAGCTGAATATGATAAATCAAATGTCACCGGAAATGTAGATGAAAACACTATAAAAGGAATCTTTGGAAACTACACAGCTAATATTAAAAATACTAAAACATATAATGTTGCAAAACCAGATGAAATAAAAAAAGGAAAAGCCCAAATTCTAACAGTTTTAAACAATAATGATATTCAAAATTATGACATTAATATTATTCAAATAAATAAAGAAGATAAAGAAACTAAAAACTTTGTTTTTGAAATCACTGATAAAAACTTACTAGATAAAACCGGAGGTATTATCCAAGGAATGAGCGGCTCTCCTATTATTCAAGGAGATAATATCATAGGTGCAGTTACTCACGTAGTCGTAAATGACCCTCAAAAAGGATATGGAATATTTATTACAAACATGTTAGAAGAAGCAGAAAATTAAGCTATATAAAGCAATTTTATATAGCTTTTTCATTCACTTTTTTTCTTATAAAAAGATAAATTTTTGAAGATATAAAATCAATAAATAAAGCACACCCAAAACTACATATAAAAACTAAAGGCACAATCTTTAAATAATTAACCAAAAAATTCATAAAAGAGTATGCTTCATTATTGTAAAGTACCTTATAGAAAATAAGATCAAATATTCTTGAACATAAATATATTTCAAAAGTCACACTAGCAATTTTACCTAATATCTTACAAACTGATAAATTATTACATTTAACATCCACAAATAACGAAAAGAATAAAACAGAAATCAAAACTGTTAATAAATTTCCATATCCGCCCATAAAATTCCAATCAAAAGCTCCTTTATTAACATATAAATACATAAATCCTGTTTGTATTAATAACAATATTATCACTAATAAAAACTTTTTCAAATTTGAAATTAAAAGTGGATTATCTTTCAAATAACGTCCTAAAAAATAATATGTTATAGGATAAATAGTAGTCCAATAATCAGGCAAAATATCAAAAGTAACGTCATTAATTACTAAACCACTAAAAAGTGGTGGTAAAGCTGTTAATATAAGCATAACTCTAATAAGATTTTTTTTATCCTTTAAATTATCGTATAAAATATTCAAAAAAGGAATTAGCAAAAATAAACCAATATACATCTCAACATACCAACCATAACTATCAGCCGTAAAATTAAAAACGCTTATACTTCTTTTCATCAAATCAATATCCTCATGCAAAATAAAAATAGAATAACATATACAAATTAAAGCAATCATAAACCAGCTAAATAAAACTTTAATGATTTTTAAAAAATATTGTTTATTAATTTTAGCCTTACCATTCAAATAGCCTGTTAAAAGTAAAAATAATGGTACACATATATAAAATAAATTTCTAAAAAAAGTAAGTAAAAATTTTCCAAAAGTATCAAGCGGAAAACTATAATATTTTTGATACGCAAAAAAATGAACAGAAATCACAAAAAATACTGCCAATATTCTTATAATATCTAAACCAAATACTCTATGTTCTCTCACACTAACCTTCCCTCTTTTTTTGCATTAAAGCTACACACATAATTAAAGGCATGCAAACAAATAAAGCATAAATATATCTTAATTCCGCAAAAACAGGACTCGCAATCATCAAAGAAATCCATAAACAATATACTGGAATATAACAAAGTAAATACTTACATTGTCTTTTATAAAGCAAAATAAATGTAGAAATAACTAAAAGAATAAACATCGTTCCAATACTCCAAAACAAACTAGAAAGTGGCACACTCCTAGAAGTCAAAATATTAAAAGGAACACCATCAAAAATAATTGGATCTGTTTGAACATCCACATCTTCAAATATACTTTTACTTTCCCCTGCTGTCGCCCAATAAACTACATCAGGATACCAATAACCCAAAGTAGAAAGTAAATAACTATCTATATAATTTCTAGGATTATCTATTCCAATTTTTATCCATGTTTGTATGAACTTAAATTTGTCCTTTGATAACTTATCATTATTCGTTGCTCTTTTAACAAAATCAGAGATAGAAGGTCTATAAGTTTCTTTAACTTTATCAATATCAATGATAGTAGATAAATACTCATAAGTTTTTTCATCTATATCGCCACCATTTACTAAAACTCTTGCAATCTGCTGCAAAGGAATAGAAAAAGCTTCTACTGATGTTGTCTTTTGAACCCCAAAATACGTAAATATAGGTCCCTTAATGACAAAATATAAAATAACAATAACTATATTACCAAACAAAACAATTTTTCTACTTTTTTTAATCATTAAAATTAAAAAAGGAATAAACAATAAAATAATATATATACCATTATTTCTAAAAAACAAAATTACCAATACAGACAAAATATACATAATAATAATTGAAACCGTTAAATTGTATTTATTATCTACAAACTTATATAAAGAAATAAACAAAGTAACAAAAGCCATACTAAACAAAATATCCCTCCATAAAGTTATGCTATAAATCGCAAACAATGGAGAAAAAGCCAAAAATAAACTAATAATAATTAATATAATAGTTTTAACCTTTTTTTCAAATAAAAATTTAATCATATAAGTAAATAGCAAAGCACATATAATCATTTGAATAATAGTATAAAAAGCCACCGCCAAATTCATATTATGAAAAATAAACTTTCCAAGATAATAAAATAAGCCAAAAAACCATGTATGTCCAAAAGCATGTAAATCATTTAATTCAAAATTTTCCACATAATGAATCACATAATACGAATCTGATGTCATAACTCCAGGAAAATATCTCAAAAAATAAGGACTCCAACATAAAAGAAAAAAGCAAAAAATTAAAGCAAATCCTTTCTTAGTTAAAACTCTAGTATTCAAAACAGTAATATTTGGCAAAAAAGTAAACATAAAACCAAAAATAATTTTAAAAATAAAAGAAAAACCAACAATTCCAACTATTAAATAAATTACTCTATGTAAGTTAAAAATAAATCCTACTTGAGCAAAAATATACGAACTAGTCAAACTCCCTAATGTTAAAATTATTCCTAAAATAATAGATAAAATTAAACTAAATCGCCTAGTCCTTTTATCTATTTTTTTATAATCATCCAAATATTTATTATAAAACATATAAATAAAGAAAAACAAAAGCAAAAGTAAAAAATTATATGTACTCTCAGAAAAAATAATTTTAAAATATATTAATATTGCTAAATAACTTATAAAAGCTAAAAATAAATTCAAAATATATTTTTTATATTTTAAAACCTCATTAATAATCATTTTCATAAATCTAACCTACCTTATACCATCCTAATTTACCATCATAATTAGTTTTTTTAGACAAAAATTTTTTTACATTTTTATCATTATCCATTGTAATCACATATTTAAAATCATCTATATTTAAATCAGAAAGCTTATTAGTTTCTTGAATAAGAGTATAATCTTTTGAATTAAGTATATATGTAAGTAAAAAAGTTACATATCCATCAACCTTAGTTGTTGATGAAATAACCAAAGTATCATCCGCATATTTAGAAGGAAAATCCTGAACTACCTTTTCTATCTCCTGCCTTCTATATTCACTGTTATCTTGAATACCAATCAATATTAAAGAATTTTTAGAAAATATAATAATCAAAGAAAAGCAAGCAATTAATACTATATTAATAATTCTATTTTCCCTTGAAAAATAAACAATTAAAACAATACCAACAATAAAAATAATAACAGAATATATATAACGTTCAAAACTAGCTAAACGAAGAGCTTCGTCTAAAGTCATTGAAAAAATATAAGCAAAAAGCAGTGAAAATGCATAAGCTAAATAAATTCCTAAAATAATTAATATTAAAAGCATAATTTTCTTAAACGAAAAATTTTCTTTTAATACTTTTTTATTAATAAACCAATATATGATACATCCAACAATTAATCCAAAAATAATAACGGTATAAAGATTAGTAAAATTCACTAAATTAATTAAAAAATTAATTATAATATTTTTAATATCTCCTAAAGTTTTCATAGATAAATTATTTTGATAATTACTCAAACTAACAGACTGTGCCGCCATATTTTCTAAAGAATCAAATACAATCCCACATCTTATCTTCCATAGTAAAAATAATATAAAAGAAGCTAATAAAATAACAAAATTAATAAGATTATCCTTAAATTTTTCTTTCCTTTTAATCATCAAATATAAAATATATAAAACTTCGATGCCATAAAAGAATATCGCACTATTTTTAATCAGTAAAAGTGCTAAATTAAAAGGAATAAGCATAAGCAAAGTTTTTCTTAAATTATCTTTATAATAAAATAAAAACATAAAACTAGCTAAAGCAATAATACCTAGTAAACTATCAACAAGTAAATCAACAACCGCAATATCTATCACTAAACAAAATAAAATAAATAAAATTGCAATAACATTTAAAATCTTATTACCACTTTCTCTAACAAAAACAAAAAGCGGTAACAATAATAATATCTCTAAAACTGTTTGACTAAAAAATAAACAAAACTCACTTTTTCCTAAAAATAAACAGCAAAAATATATAAAATAAGTACTACCAGGAGGATATTCAAAATAACTAGTTAAAATATTTGAGGCATCTGGTAAATTATTAAAATCTAAAGTCTGTTTAGAAATCAAAAGCCAATGTGAAAAGTTATCAAAAGAAAGTGGTTTTAAATTAGCTAAAGTAAAAAATAAAACTAAAATCAAACTCAAAGTAAAAATCAAAGAAGCCTTACTTTCCTTTATTAAAGAAAAATCTCTTTTTATAATATATAAAACCCCTAAAATAATTCCAAGCATAAAAATTAATAAAGTTATTGGTAATAGTAACCCAATCAAACTAAACAAATATAAAAAACTTATAATTAAACAAATCGTAAATGTAATACCAAATTCTAATTTTATTTTAAATTTTTTAGATACAAATAAGCTCAAACCAGTCATAGAAAACAAAATAAGTAAAACTTTTAAAAATAACATTTTCTAACCCCCTTACTTAAAAATAACTAACTTTTGAATAAAATAATTAATAACAAATAATATAATATCTACAAAAAACTTAATAATGGTCGCAAATACAGAAATCAAAAATTTGTTAATCAAATAAACAAGTAAAGAAGAAAGTATCATTTGAATTATAACTAAAACATAATAAGAAAAAAACATTTTTTTACTATACTTTTGAAAAACAAACTTAGAATTAATTACAAAATTATAAAAAGAAGATAAAATCCTTGCTAATATAGTAGATAAAATAATAGACTCATAACCAAACACTTTACTAAATAAACTATTAAAAATAGTAAATAAAAGTAAATCAATAAAAAAGGAAGAACCAGCTGATAAAACATATCTAAAAAAAGTCTTATTTTTTCTTATAAAGCTCATGCTTAATAATTCCAATTTCCTGCGCTAAAGTAATATTCTTCCTTTTTAAAGTATTATTAAGTTTATATAAATCAAAAGCAAGTACTAATAAAGCCATCACTGCTCCAAACAAAAGTAAATTAGAAATTGTTTTTATACCTACTAAAGAAGCTACATCTACTAAAAATTTAGGAAAAAATAGTAAAACAAGCATCAAAAATCCAAAGAAAAGCCATAAAGCAGAACTTTTAATAGGCATAGTCCCTTTTTTAACCGCTTTCAAAACCATCAAAAAATAAATAACCAAAACAATAAATAAAAATATTTTTAAATTAAAAGGTATCATTTTACTCCTCCTTTAAAAATCTTATTATTAAAAAGTAAAATTGATAAACAAACATTAAACATATAATATATACTTTTCAAAGCTCTAATTGAAGAAACTCCGCCTTCCCTTTCGAACATGTTAACTCCAGTTTCCTTACACTTATATCCCATTTTTAACAACGCATAATTAGTTATAGGTTCTGGAAAATCATAAGGATAATAATTTGCAAAAACCTCAATTATATTTTTATTAACCGCTCTATAGCCACTTGTAACATCTTTCAATACCTTTTTAGATAACATCTTTATTAAAAAGGAAATAACTTTAATGCCGGCTCTCCTACTAAAAGTAGACTTAAAAGAACTTGTATTATCAATATATCTAGAACCAACAACCATATCATAATCATCATTTATTATAGGTTCAATAAGTTTATCAACCGAATTTATATCGTGCTGACCATCCCCATCAAATTGAATAGCTATATCATAATTATGATATAAAGCATATTTATATCCAGTTTGTACCGCCGCTCCAATTCCCAAATTAAAAGGCAAATCTATAAAATTAATATCATTTTCTTCCATTACCTTTTTTGTATTATCTATACTTCCATCATTAATAACAATATAATCAAGCTTAATCTTTTTATATTTTTTTATAGCCTCAACTGTCTTAACTATATTTTTCTCTTCATTATATGCTGGTATTATAAGCAAAATCTTTTTCATATACTCACTCCTAAACAAATTATATAATAATTTTTCACCATCAGTCAATCAAATAAATCTAACTACGATAGTTAAAAGTACTGGTAAATAAAGCAAACTATAAAACATAAATATAAATTTATCTTTAAATAAAATTTTTTTAACATTTAAAAGCAAAAGTCCAAGTAAACATATAGGGATAAAATATCTCGCCTGTATTCCACCTATAACACTCGATACACCAATATTATTTTGAACAAATAATGCAGAGGCAATAAGAATAAGTATAATCAAACCTAATATTCCTATCAAAACTTTATTTTTATTAGAAAAATTAAAACTATCCTTTTTTGTAAATACTGATAAACCTATTAAAAAAACATAAGCAAGAGAAAACATCGAATAAACTTTAAGTAAATGATGATACAACTGATTTCCAAAAAACAAATTAATTAAGTTTTCACTAAAGTTATTAAAATATGTCCTAATAATCATAAAAGTAAAATCTAAAGGATGTGATAAAACATACTTAATTTGTCCCAAAGAAGTACTAGACTGAGAATTCATGAACATAGATGCAATATATATCCAGCCAACACTTAAAATAACGCCTAACACAAATAAACTAATCTTAAATATCCAATTGTCCTTATTGTTTTTAAACTGATCTTTCGGAAGTAAAAATATTAAAGCAATAATTGGGAAATATACAACCTTACACATAGCTATCATAAATGCCAGTAAACTTAAAATAATTTTTTGTTTAATAAAAACCTTTTTCTTATTATATCTTAAATGCATAATATAGGATATAAAAGCAAAAATAACCGCATTAGTCACTCCATCCGCTGACACTGTTGTTGCCCCAGATAAAGCTACCGGACTAAGTAAAATAAGCATCGCTGGTAATTTAAACTTAGGAAGTAATTTAAGCCCAATAACAGTTAAAACAACAAAGAAAATAAAATGAAAAATTCTAGCTAAATAAAGTATCCAAGCCGGTCCTAAATTAAATATTTTACCTATTTCAATACCGATTAAATGTGGTAAATATTGAAACGGTGAATACATACTTCCACCATAATAATTTGTTTTATTACAAGAACAATAATATATCGTATCATCTTTATTAAGTGGCAAATCTAGTCTAGATAATATCTCCTCATAAGAAATAGTCGGATCCTCATCATAAATATCTTGATTATCATACCCAGAATAAGCTTTATTTAAAGACCTAGGCATTTCTGCTAAAATACCATTCTCATCAGCTTTAGAAACAAAATGCCCCTCAGAAATCTCATAAGCCCTAAAAAAATGCGTTCTTTCATCACTACCCATAAAAGGAGGTGCCACAGCAATAAAAATAAATCCCATTATTAATACCGCCAAAGCATAAAACTTATAATAAGAATCATTATTAACATTCTTAAATTTGTAATTAAATAAAACAATAATACCCATAACAAAAATAGAAAATAAGCTAAATAATAAATAAACAACTAGATTATGTTTTCCACCCTTCAAATCAAAAAGAAAAAGTAAAAAACAAATAACGAAAAATAATAAAACAAATATATTTCTTTTCGTAAAAATGTTTTTTACTTTATACATAATACACACTCACCTTTAAATTTCTTTTTTTAAAATGCTATTCCACACTTTAAGTACTTCCGTTTTATAAAAGCTCTTAGCAGTCTTAACCGCATTTTCGCCCATCTTACATCTCAAATCTTTATCCTTTAATATTTTCTTCATATCATTGACATATACTCTATCATTTCTATCATCAATAATAAAGCCATTCTCACCATTTTTTACAATATCTCCTGTACCAGAAACAGTTTTATAAACTATACAAGGTAGACCATAACTCATAACTTCTAATAATACCATAGGAAGCCCTTCAGTAACAGAAGCCATCAAGAAACAAGAACTATTCAAAATATATTTTTCCATCTGTTTATGATCTAAATAACCAAGCATATGCACTCTATTTTCTAGATTCAAATCACTAATAAGCTTCTTTAAAGCCTCTTCCTCAGCCCCACTTCCGATAATAAATAACTCACTTTTATTTTTACATTTGCCAAAATTTTCAATAATTTCATCGACCCTTTTACCCTTATCAAGCCTTCCAATTGTAATAAAATTCACGCTTTCAAGCCCACACTTTTTTCTAGGCATTTCATAAAGCATATTAGGTAAAAGTACGACCTTAGTATGATTGTTATACTTTAAAAATTTCTTATAATCATCAAATAAAGTTGTCGTTAAAGCACATAAATAATCAATATTATAATACTTATTCCTAATTTGATTAATATATTTACGGTTATTATTATGATAACAATGCTCCTGTGCAATTTTTAAAACATTAGTATTACCATACTTACTAAGTAAAGTATTAAACTCTACCCTAGTAGAAACAATCGCCCCTTCTTTAATACTTTTTATTCTTTTAGCAACTAATCTTTTTTTCTTAATTAAAATATCAAAACTTTTTAAACCTTCCTTAAAAGCTTTTATAAAATGTCTTTCATGTAAACATTTCAAAAACTCATCTCTATTAGGAACTCCATCATATAAATACTCAACCACAATACCTTTATTTAAATTCTTACTTAAATCATCTTTAAAATGATAAAACGAAATTATTTTCACTTTATAATCTTTAGATAAAGCATTCGCATTATTAATAGTAGCTGACTCAATACCTCCATAATTTAAATGTAAAGCTAGAAAATTAACTTCTTTAATTTCTTTATTATCACACTTTTTAAGAATATCCATTTTAAGCAATAACATTGTAATTAATAATGTCAAAAAGATAGAAAAATTAGTATAAATATAAGTGTATCCCGCATATATACAAATACATAGGAAAATACCTAAACCCATAAAAAGCATACACATTTCTAAATCGATCTTCTTAATATTTTTCAAAGAAAATACCAAGCTCTTAAAAAATGCCCATAATGGAATTCCTAAGAATAATACAAAACCTATTATTCCAAAATTAAATAAAGCCATAAAGAAATCACTTTCTAAAGCAAGTATAGAATCTTGATTCAAAAATCCAATACCAAGTAGTTTATATTGAATATCTGCAAGTTCATATTTTTTCATAGAATAAACAAGTTGTTTAGCTCTCGAATTAGAAGGGTGTACAGTCCCCGCATAAAACTGTTCCGTCAAAAATGCACTTGCCGCTTGACCCCATTTAAAATATTTTTTAACATAAGATAAATCCGCATTAGGATTATCCTTCATAATTTTCTCATAATCAACATCTTTTTTCTTGCCACTTAATCCATCCAAATCGTAATTTGAAAGTTCAATTGCCGCATTTTTATTATTAATATTGGTATTATAAGCAACAGGCGTAAACTGATAAGTAAAGACCATAACAATAATTGCAAGTAAAACAATAAATATATTATATTTACTTCCTACTGGCCTTTTATGTATTATTCTGAAGAAAAAAAGTAATAAAACATATAAAATTAAAACAATAATCGTAATAAAATATGGGACTTTAGTTCCCAAAAGCGAAACAACAAAAACAAGCAAAGCCAAAAAAACAAAACGAATAATTTTATGATTCTTAGGTTTTAAAACAACATATAAAATAATTGGAAAAAGCATTGAAAAAGCATGTCCTAAAATCTGTCCAGAATCATACCACCCCTTAAAGCCTAATTTGTATTTATCAGAATACTCATAAGTCATTCCAGAAGTCCCTGTAACAATTGCAAGTAAATATAGTCCAAAATATAAAGCAAAAGTAATAACGGCAGTATATTTTATCTTTTTAAGCATTTTTTCTTTGTCACTGCACCAATGATATAAAGTAAATAAACTGATAAATAAAGCTATCATATAGGCAATATTAATAATAAACCTAAACTCATGTAATATTAAACTTTTACCAAGCAAAAGTTTATAAAGTAAAAATAAATGCCCTAAAGTAAAAAGAGAAAAAACAATTATATAAATAATCCACTTTTTCTTAAAAGGATTATATTTAAAAAGTAAAAAAGCTCCTAAACCAAACACAAATAAAGGCTTTAAATATGTAGAAATATTTGGAATAAAGCCTAAAATTGACATCCTCGATAATATATCAAATATCGGTTGCACTAATACAAAAGCTAATAAAATATTTAAAATAGTTTGCTGTTTTTTTTCACTCATCGAACTTCCCTCACCTTTATAAATCTAATAATTTTAATATCTGTTTTTTTATCTCTTCATTATCCCCTTTATATTCTTTAACCCTATCATTTAAATAATCATATTTATGAGGATTTTGTAAAACATCTTCTAAAATTAAAGAAACCGCTTCATCATCATTTGGAATTATAATACCATATTTCCCATTTTCAAGTATTTCCCTAGGCCCTACCACATCGGTAGTAATGATTTTCTTCTTTAAAAATAAAGCTTCTTTAATAACAATTCCATATCCTTCCATATAACTAGTCAAAACAAAATAATCTGCGTTTTTAATATATGGATAAGGATTTGTTTGAAGCCCCATTACTTTCACTGTATCCTCTAGCTTATAATTATAAACCATATTCTTTATTTTTTCAAGATTAGGTCCATCACCAATAAGCCAAATTTCAAAATCATACCCTTTTTCTTTCAAATATTTAGCTGCATTAACCAATCTATCTTGTCTTTTTTGATCACGCATTTTAGCAACATTCACAAATGTAATTTTATTTTTCTTTACTTCAAATTCCAAAGCCTTATTTAAAATCTCTTTTTCGTTGATGTAATTATAAATAACCATAACCTTATCTAAAGAAATACCATATTTCTCACAAAAATTTTCCTTGCTTTCCTTAGAAACACAAATAACCTTATCTAAATTATTGTAACTTTTTTTCACCTCAGAATCTTTAATTCCAATATTAAATTTGAAAACATCATTATGAATCCAAGCATACTTTTTGATTTTTTTCTTTATATCACTAACCCAAGTACCACATCTACCTTCCATATATCCAAAAACATATTCATATTCTTTAGAATCTGCAATTTTATTAATTATATACTTCCTATATAATGGGAAAAACCTAAAAAACGCATACTGAAAAATATTTTTTTTAATTTGATATACATTCACACTTTTTGGAATATTGTTAAGTAAACTTCCAGTTTTTTCAAGCAAATACAAATCAATATCACAGTAAGGTTCCAAATAACAAATAGTATCGGCAAGTGCCTTCTCCGCACCACCCATATCTAAAGTATAACCAAAAATTAATAATTTTTTTTTCATATTATCGCCTCATCAAATATATTATAAAAACTGGTATATATAAAATTAAAACCTTTATTTTACTTGGATGTTTTATAATTTTTGAAAACTTTTCTTTCGAAAAAAAACTAAAAAGTAAATAACCATACACATTATAAAAAGACGGCTCTAAATTATAAAGTTCTAAATAATATAAAGCATTACCCCTAGGATTACGTTTAACTAAATTAAAATAATTAGCAGAATATCCATCATTTAAATATTCCTTATAAGCCATAATTTTATTTTTACATGTAAACTTATACTTTAAAGATATTCTATTATATACTAAAGCCTCTGGCATAAATTTTTCACCATCAATTAAAGGAAAAGGATACTCTTTAGCTAAAGAAGTCTTAAGTACAATTAATTTATCTCCAGTAACACTAAACTTATGATATATATTAAAATATGTATCAGTAAAATCGTCACAAGGAAAAGATGAACCAATAACTCTATCCTTATCATTCAAATATCCTTGATTATACATAATACCAGCCACATCATCACTTTTAAGTTTATCAAAATCATATTCAATTAATTTTAAAGCATTATCCGCTAAAATATCATCAGAATCAATACATATAAATATATCACCTTGAGCTTTAGATAAACCCAAATTATAAGCCGATTGCTTGCCACCATTTTCTTTATAAATATAATTAATTTTAATCTTATTTTCTAAAATCAGTGAATCAATATATTCCTTAGTATCATCTAAAGAACCATCATCCACAATTAACCATTCAAATTTTACCTCACCTTGTTGTAACAAAGAATCATATAATTTTTTTAATGTATTTTTCCTATTATAACTTGG
>CALVIE010000016.1 GCA_944329385.1 uncultured Bacilli bacterium
GGTTATACATCATCAGGTTCAAGGTGTGTAAAAACAACCACAAAAAATGCTTCATATAGCCCGCCTTATTACACATGCCCAAGTGGATATAGTTTATCTGGCAGTCTATGTTATCCATATTAATGAAAGGAGGATAAAACGTGAAAAATGAAAAAGGTTTTTTACTAGCTGAAGCCCTAATAGTTTCAACATTTGTTTTAACCATACTAATTATTCTTTTCATTCAGTTTAGTAATCTTACAAACAATTATAAAAATAGTTATAGCCATAATAATGTTGAAGCCATTTATGATTTATCCTCTGTTGCCAACTACCTAACAACAAATCAATATGACCTATCACAATATTTAACTATAGAAAAACCTTATGTCTTAGTTTATAAAAATAACAGTTGTAATATTGACATTAACTTAACTGACTCATTTTGCGATAATTTTATGAAAGAAATGGGAGCTAAAACTGTCATTTATACAAGCTCTGATGTTAAAGCCATACAGTATTATGTTAATAACAATGAAGATAATAACATTAGCCAATCATTCAGAGAATTTATCTCTAAAATAGATGCTAAACCGATCCAAAATAAAGGTAGATTATTTGCTGAATTTGACAACGGAACATTTTCAACAATAGCTTTTGATTTAAATAATGAAAATAATCCTATCAAATCTTTAGAATGTACTAAAGAAAACATCGTAACATCAGGTTCAGGAATGTATTTTGATGATACCGAAGATGGAAAATGTATTTTTAAAGGTGCAAACCCTAATAATTATATTAGATTCAACGATGAACTATGGCGAATCATATCACTAGAAAGTGATGGAACAATTAAAATAATTCGCTCTGAAACAGAAAGTGAAAAAGCTTACGATACCATTGGAAATAGAGATCAATCAAGCAATGGTGCTGGCGGTACTTATTGTGCTAGTAGTATCTTTGGTTGTAATGCTTGGGGAAAAACAGAAAATTTCATAAATGAAGGCATAACAGGAAGTGTTTTAAAAGAATCATCATTAAATACATATTTAAATAACAATTATCTTAATAATATAAAAACTAATAAAGCCAACATTATAACCCATTCTTGGAATGTTGGACCAGTAAAAAATAATAATGATAATATCGAAGATCAAATGAATGATGAAAAAACCATCCAGTGGAATGGAAAAATTGGTCTAATAACTGCTTCAGAATATATAAGGGCTAACTCTAACACCAACCAGTGTGGAACCATAAGTTTAAATAATAATAATAGTGCCACTTGTCAAACTACTAACTGGATTTACACCATAACTCCAGAAGATGGTGCTTTTTGGACTATCACACCAAACCATAATAATAATTATCAAAGTTATGCCATAAATAATACTCAAAATAAAGGTAATATAAACTATACTCAAACCTCAAATGATCAAACTATTTATGTCGCTCCTACATTATATCTCACAGATAAAACCGTAATTAATGGTGGAACAGGTACCAAAGATGATCCATATACCATTGACCTTGAAAGCGTCAAAATAGAATTAATAGAACCAACATTTACTGAAGAAGGAACCTATCCTAAAACAGTTACTGTACATTTCCAAGAAGAATGTAAAGGTAACCTAACATGTACATATCAAGTAGATGGGGGCAGTCCAGTAACAGTCAAAGATACATCTGCCACAATAAAATTTACCAAAAACGGTAGTATACTTGCCACAGTTTCTGATGGAGAAAGTATGATAAATAACAACTATAGTGTTAACATTGATAAAATAGATGATAGTATCAATTTAAATATTTCAACTAGCTCAACATCAAATAGTATAACCGTTGTCGCCAATGCAACCTCAAATATTGATATAACTGAATATGAATATTCAAATGATGGTGGAAAAACTTGGACTAGTGGTGGCACTAAAAATACCTTTGTTTTTAAAAACCTATCTCAAAATACTACATACCACATAATGGTTAGAGTTACTAATGAAAACGATGTAACAAAGACAGCCGAAACAAGAGTAACAACATCTTCATTCACAAATCCAACCTTTGAAGATAAAGGCGTTTATCCAAGAATAATAACCATAACATATCCAGAAGGCTGTGGAACATCATTAGTTTGTTCTTATCAAAAAGATAATGAACCGCCAGTTGAAGTAAAAACTAAAACAATGCAAGTTGAATTTGATTATCATGGAACCTTAGTTGCTACTGTAACCGATGGTACAAACATATTAAGTAGTACATATAACGTTAAAATTACTTTAAGAGCCGTTGATTTAGAATATAATAATTCTAAAACAGGCTTAGAATGTGAAGATGCTCAGTGTGCCTTAGATGAAATCAAAAAAATGTTAAATTGAAGGGTAAAATTGAACTTGTAAGATAAAAGTAGACACAAAAAAAGATGTGTTTACTTTTTATTGACAAGTCCACAGGTAAAACCTTCTTTTTTTATTTTACACATCGTAAGCATTCGTATTTTATATTCTGAATATATATTCTTTTTTTGCAATTTCTATGCTATAATTGTATTAAATATGATAATATTCGACATCTAATATTACTTATAATTATTTAAATAATATATGGAGGTTAACATGCAAAAAATAAAAGAATTTGTAAAAAAATACATGATAGGACTATCATTTAGTTTTTTAATATGTACAGTATCAGTACTAGCTATAACATATTTTGATAGTAAAAATGTAACATATAGTAATGAAACAACAGGAATGACATCAACAAATGTCCAAGATGCGGTAAATGAACTATATAACATATGTTTTCCTAAAATGGGTGGAGATACAATATTAGATAAAGTTTCTGTAGTAGATAGCGGCGATGGATTATATAAAGATGAATATGAAGAAAATAGATATATATATAAGGGGAAAAATCCAAATAATTATATTACATTCAATAATCAAAGCTGGCGTATCATATCCATAGAGGCAGATAAGACAATTAAAATAATGAAAAATACAAGTATAGAAGATAGAGCATGGGATAATTCAGAAACACATGGAAATAATAATTGGGCAAGACCAGCCAGTTTAAATACATATTTAAATGGTGAATATTATAATAAATTAAGCGAGATTGCCCAAAGTCAGATAGTAACTAAAGACTGGAGTATAGGCGGTACAGAAATGTATGATAATGACTTATCAGGACAAATAACAGCAGAAAATAGCAGGAAGTGGAATGGAAAAGTTGCCCTAATAACAGCGAGTGAATATATAAGAAGTAATAGTAATCAAAATAATTGTGGAACGATGAGTAAAACAAATGAAAATTATAGTAGCTGTAAAAACACAACCTGGATGCGCAAATCAAACATCGAAGATTTTTGGACTTTGTCACCTTCGGAAGGTGGTACGTATTTTACAATACTAGTTTACTTGGACGGACGTATTGGTTACGGTGTTGGTGGCACTACATATACAAATAATGTTTCTGCCATTCGACCATCTGTATATTTATCTAGTGAAGTTCAAATCACAGGAGGCGATGGAACTTCTAGTAATCCATATACCCTAGGTTAGAAAGGAAATCTATATGAAAAAAACAAAAGAATTTGTAAAAAAATATATGATAGGCCTAACACTTAGTTTTTTGATATGTCTAATTACAGTATCAGCCATAACATATTTTGATAGTAAAAATGTAACTTACGATAATGAAATAACAGGCATGACATCAACAAATGTCCAAGAAGCAGTAAATGAACTATATAGCGTTTGTTTTCCACCTAAAACAGGAGGAGATATAATACTAGAAGATATTCCTGTAGTAGATAGTGGAGATGGCTTATATAAGGACACCTATGAAGAAGGAAGATATTTTTATAAAGGGAAAAATGTAAATAATTATATAACATTTAATAATGAAACATGGAGAATAGTGTCAATTGAGCCGGATAAAACAATCAAGATAATGAAAGATGCAAGTATAGGAAATATAGCGTGGGATTCATTAGGAAGTTATGGAAATAATGATTGGACCCGTCCAGCCGATTTAAATACATATTTAAATGGAAATTACTTGACAGAAACATTAAATAGTACTGCCCAAAGCCAGATCATATCTAAGGATTGGAGTATAGGAAGTGTAACATATAATGATACAAGTTTATCAAACAGTATAAATGATGAAAATAGTAAAAAATGGAATGGAAAAGTAGCTTTAATAACAGCAAGTGAATATATAAGAAGTAATAGCAACCAAAGTAGTTGTGGAAATATGAATCAATTATGGAACTCAGCAACATGTCCAAACACAACATGGATGTATAATTCATCAATAACTTATTGGTGGACGTTGTCGCCTTTTGCCGGTAGCTCTTACAGCGTGTTCGTTGTGTATTTGGACGGCTCCTTTCGCGGCAATTACGCTTACGCTACGAATAATGCGGTGCGTCCGACCGTGTATCTTTCATCTGATGTAAAAATTACTGGAGGAGATGGAAGCCAAAATAATCCATACACCTTATCAGAATAATTAATAAAACTTTCTAATAAAAATCATAATCTAATGTGCAATTATAAAACACATTAGATTTTATATACTATTTTTTCAAAATTAATCAAAAGTTTACAAAAATAGACAAAATTATGGTAAAATTATACTAGGGTGATATATGTGAATAACATTATAGTAATCATATGTGCCGCTATTGGAACTACATTATTAATAACCTTTATAGTTTTAGGCATATTAAAAAGTAGAAAAAAGAAAAAATATAAAAAAATAATAGAAAATTTGGATTATCAAAAAAATAGACTTGATACTTCACCTGTCGGACCAGAACTTGCTAAAGTAGAAAGCTATGTTGGTAACGAAAAACTAGATGTCTTATATAAAAATTGGAAAGAAAGATTAAATGACATCAAAGAAATAAAAATCCCAAAAATAACTGATATGTTAATAGAAGCTGAATACTCATTATCACAAAAAGATTACAAAAGTACCATGTATAAAATAGCTAAACTAGAAATGGAAATATATAAAGTAAGAGCCACCTCAGCTTTCCTATTAAACGAAATAAAAGATATTACCAATAGTGAAGAAAGAAATAGGGGAAGCATTACAAAACTAAAAGCTAAATACCGTGAATTATATGAAAAATTCGAAACAACCGCAAACGAATTTGGTGAATTTAAACAAACTGTCGCCATGCAATTTGAAAACATTACTAAAAGATTTGAGGACTTCGAAATTTTAATGGAAAACAATGAATATACAGAAGTACCAACAATTCTAAAAGCCATAGATGAACTATTAAAACATATGGAAGTAGTTATAGATGAACTTCCATCAATAGTTTTAATTGCTGAAGGAATTTTACCTAAAAAAATGGAAGAAATATATAAAATTTACCAAAAAATGGTTAAAGAAGGTTACCCATTAGATTACTTAAATGTCGAATATAACTTAGAAGAAGCCAGTAAAAAAATCGATGATATTTTAGATAGAGCTAAAGTTTTAAACCTAGAAGATAGCTTATTTGATTTAAAAGTTCTAACCGAATACTTTGAAAACCTATTTACTGACTTTGAAAAAGAAAAAGTAATTAAAGCAGATTATGACGAAACAAATAAAACATTGCAAACAAAACTAAAGAAAATAAATATTTTAATCAAAGATATTTTCCAGCAAATGGATGACTTAAAAAGAATGTATAACTTAAATGAAAATAGCATTCAAACCTTATTTGAAGTTAGAAATGAACTTTCAAAATTAAACGAAGATTATAATACATTAATTTCACATACCAGTAATAATAGCTTCGCTTATTCAAAATTAACCGAAGAATTAGAAAACCTAGTCATAAGACTTTCTAATATCGAAAATAAATTAGATAATACCTTAAACGTAATAGGCAATATGCATGATGATGAAATGCGTGCTCGCCAGCAACTCCAAGAAGTTGAAGAACTACTTAAAAACGCTCAAAAACAAATTAGATCATTCAACTTGCCAGTCATACCTAATCGCTATTACGTTGAATTAAAAGAAGCCAAAGAAGCCATGAAAGAAATCATAAAAGAACTAGATAAAAAACCAATCACCATTGAAACATTAAACACTAGAGTAGATACCGCAAGAGATCTAGCCCTAAAACTATATGGAAAAACTAAAGAAATGATGAAAACTGCTATGTTTGCTGAACTCGCCATAGTCTATGGTAATAGATATAGATCATCAGAAAAAGATCTAAATAGAAACCTAACTTACTCAGAAATGCTTTTTGCTAAAGGCGATTATAAAAAATCATTTGATCTAACAATAAACGCCTTAAATAAAATAGAACCAGGAATCTATGATAAACTTCAAAAATTATATGGTGGAAAAGAAAGAATGAGCGAATAATTTAAATAAAAAGGTTCAATATCAAGTAGTGTTGGTGGAACCAAAAACTAATGATAAATGAACTTGATAAGGAGGTCAAAAATAGGCCTTCTTTTATTGTGCTTTAATTGGATTAAGTAAACCTTTAATAAGCATAACTCTAGCTTTTAAATGTTTAAATTTTCTATAACCACAAGCTGTATGTTTAATTTGCTTGATAAGATTGTTCATACCCTCAGTAATACCATTAGAATATTCGTAGTCAAAAGAATTAACAATATACTGTTCCATGTTTCTGAATGTTCTTAGAGCCTTTTTCATATATTTAGAAATATCTTGTGAGTGGTGGTGAATAATGTTTAAAAATTTATCTTTATCTCTAGCGTCAATAGCTTTTATAATACCTTGATATATTTGGCAGATCAAATAAAAGATGAGAAAACAACGACATGGAACGGAAAAGTTGCATTAGTAACAGTGTCAGATTATCTAAGAAGTAATAGTAATCAAAGTGGTTGTGGAACATTTAGTAAAAATAATGATAATTATAGTAGTTGTAAAAATACAACATGGATGCAAAATTCATCAATATATTATTGGTGGACGTTGTCGTCTTCTGCCGGTAACTCTGTCAGCGTGTTCCTCGTGCATTCGTACGGCACCGTCAACAACAACCGCGCTTACGATGCGCTCTATGCGGTCCGTCCAGCCGTCTATCTATCGTCTAGTATCCAAATTACCGGAGGAAACGGAAGTTCATCAAGCCCATATACTTTAGGATAATGATGAAATAAGATAAGAGTAATGTGCAAATAAAAATAGGTTTTTGTAAAAGCCCCACACCTCATTTAGAGGTGTGGGGCCGCCT
Organism: uncultured Bacilli bacterium; assembly: GCA_944329385.1. Lineage (GTDB taxonomy): Bacteria > Bacillota_I > Bacilli_A > RF39 > UBA660 > Coprosoma. The sequence goes on from CALVIE010000016.1 coordinate 7,214, forward strand.
TTTCCACAGTGTAGAATACCGATTCGAGGGTGTATAATCTAGTGTTTTAAATTTACACACGAGATTATAACCTTTTACTAAATTAATAAAACACTTAAACCCGGGTAATTTTACTTACTCGCACTATTTGTCTAAAATCTGTAACTTGAATAATTATGATTATTTTTGATATAATATTTTGAAAAAGAAAGGCCGTGAAAAAATGTCAGAGCTAATTATGATTAAATATGGCGAGTTAACAACCAAAAAAGCAAATAGAAAAATTTTCATAAACACATTAACTCAAAATGTTGAAAAAGCCTTAAAAGGTGAAAACGTACAAATAACTAAAGATAGTGTTAGAATGTTCATTAAATGTCAAAATGCCAAAAGCATTGCCAGTAAATTACAAAAAATATTTGGTATACATAGTATAGTCATTGCCTATAAAGTAAATAATACTATTAACGATGTTTTAAATAAGGCATTACAAATTATGGATAAAAACAAACAAACATTTAAAGTTATAACCAAACGTGCCGATAAAAATTATCCAGTTCATTCAATGGAATATAGTAGAAAATTAGGAGGACTCATTTTAAAAAATTCAAATTTTAAAGTTGACGTGCATAATCCAGATATTACTTTAACCGTTGAAATAAGAACAGAAGGAACCTTCATATATACAAATGAAATAAAAGGTGCGGGAGGATACCCTGTCGGTGTTGCCGGAAAAGGCTTATTAATGTTATCAGGGGGAATAGATAGTCCTGTTGCCGGATATTTAACTTTAAAAAGAGGGGTAAATACTGAAGCTTTATACTTTGAATCGCCACCTCATACTAGCTTAGAAGCAAAAAACAAAGTAATAAGCTTAACAAAAATTTTAAATGAATATTCTGGTAAAATCAAACTTCATATTGTCCCATTTACTAAAATTCAAGAAGCCATTTTCAAAAATTGCCCTGACATTTATATGATAACCATAATGAGAAGAATGATGTATCGAATTGCCGCACTTTATGCGGAAAAAATTGGTGCCAAAATATTGATAAATGGTGAATCAATAGGTCAGGTCGCATCCCAAACCTTAGATAGTATGGTATGCATAAACAGTGTCACAAATATGCCAGTCATAAGACCAGTAGCTTGCTTTGATAAACTAGAAATAATAGACATTGCTAAAAAAATAAACACCTATGAAACAAGCATCTTACCGTATGAAGATTGCTGTACAATATTTGTCCCAAAACATCCAGTAATAAAACCACAGTTAAATAAATGCATTGAATATGAAAAAAACTTTGATTATCAATCATTAATTAATGAAGCTATAAACAATATAGAAACAATAACTAATTTTGAAGAAAACTTTGATGATCTTCTTTAACAAAAATTACCAATAAAAAAAATGCATTAAATCATCAAATGTACACAATATATAAATGTACAGGAGGTGAAAATGTATGACTAATAATAGTAATCGTTTAGTAGTTCCTGGCGCTAAACAAGCAATTGAACAAATGAAATACGAAATTGCTAACGAATTAGGCGTTAAAATGGGACCAGATGCCACTAGTAGAGCTAATGGTTCAGTAGGTGGAGAAATTACTAAAAGACTTGTACAAATGGGTCAACAACAAATTTCAGGTTCTAATTATTCTAAATAATTATAAAGGGCAGATAATATAAAACTGCCTTTTTTTATGCCAAGCGAACGACAAACGAACGATTATGAACGATATGTGAACGATTATAATGCAAAATATTCTTTTTAGTGTATAATAAACAATAAAAGTTCAAGTTTTTCACTTTGCCTTGAACGAAAGAGAAGAATGAAAATGAATAAAAACAAAATAATAACTTACATTAAAAATCATCATGAAATAACTAGAAAAGAAGCTGAAAAAATAATAAAAAAAGAAAAAACAGCCACCGCTAATATTCTAAATAAAATGTTAAAAAACAAAGTAATAAAAAAAATAGGCGAGGGACCAAACACTAAATATATTTTATAAAACGTTAGATCTTAACCTCTAACGTTTTAAAATATTATAAAATCTTATCCACAAGCCCGTATTCTAAAGCCTCATCTGCCGATAAAAAATAATCTCTTTCTGTATCATTTTGTATTTTCTCTAAACTTTGAGAAGTATTTTTACTTAAAATCTCATTTAACTTTCTTTTTAATTTCAAAATCCTCTCAGCCGCAATTTGAATCTCCGTTGCTTGACCCTTCGCCCCACCTAAAGGCTGATGAATCATCACCTCACTATTAGGTAAAATATATCGCATATTTTTCTCACCAGAAGAAAGCAAAAACGCCGCCATACTCGCCGCCATACCAATACAAATAGTTGAAACCTTACTTTTAATATAACCCATAGTATCATAAATAGCCATTCCAGATGTAATACTTCCACCAGGTGAATTAATATATAAACTGATAGGATTATGATTCACTGAATCCAAATAAAGCATTTGAGCCACAATAGAATTAGACAAACTATCATCAATCTCCCCACTTAAAATAATAATCCTATCCTTAAGTAACCTCGAATATATATCATAAACTCTCTCACCATCACTATTTTTTTCAACCACACTTGGTATTAAATTCATAAAAAATCCCTCCCATAAATATAATAGGTGTAAAGAGTAAATATTATTCTATAAAAAACATGACAAAATATTCTATTTGTGCTAAGCTAAAATATAGGAAATAAAGGAGGTAAGGCTATGAGAAATCTCAAAGTAAAATATAAAAATACATACTTAGATGAAATACCCGAAGACACAACTTTGTATGAAATATCAAAAAAAGTAAAATCTGATTTCAAATATCCAATAGTCGGTGCGAGATTAGGTGCATTTTTAGTTGGACTAAACACCAAACTTTCAAGTAATAGTCAAGTACAGTTTTATGACCTGTCTAGTCAAATAGGTAACCGTATTTATTCAAGAAGCCTAGAATTTCTTGTAACCGTCGCCACCAAAAAAACATTAGGTGATGACACAGATATTTTAATAAACTATTCCTTAGAAAATGGTATTTACTGCGAAATAATCGGTCAAAGAATAACCAAACAAACCGTTTTAAAAATTGAACAAACAATGCATAAAATGGTTGATCAAAAATTCACCTTCAAAGAAATGATTGTCGATAGAATAGATGCCATTAACTACTTTAAAAAGCATAATCAAATGGATAAAGTAAATAGCTTTAGATATATGACCAATAGAACCGTAACCTTATACTCTTTAGATGGAATATATGACTACTTCTATGGCCCATTAGTTTGTAACACAGGTCTATTAGATAAATTTGGCATAATATATCTAAAAGATAATAGTTTCATTTTAACATATCCAAGCGTCAATGACCCAGATAAAGTAGACAAATACGTCCACCATAAATTAACCTTTGAAACATATAAAAGCTTTCAAAATTGGGGTAAAACCATCGGTATCACTACAGCTCCCGACTTAAATCAAATATGTACCATTGGAAAATACTCTGATGTCCTAAGACTATTTGAAACTCACTATGAAGATCAGCTCTCACTTATCGCTGAAGAAATATATAAAAAGAAAGATAAAATAAAAATAGTTCTTTTAGCTGGACCATCATCTAGTGGAAAAACAACAACCGCCAAAAAACTATCTTTATACCTTAAAGTCAAAGGCATTAATTCCCATAAAATATCCTTAGATGACTACTTCGTCGATAGAGATAAAGCCCCAAGAGATGAATTTGGACAGCTAGACTTTTCATCCATTGAATCCATAGATATGACCTTATTTAATAATCATTTAACCAAACTATTAGAAGGTCATAAAGTCTTAATGCCAACATTTGACTTTATCACCGGTAAAAAAGAATTTAATGATAAACACTTAAAAATAGAAGAAAATGAAATTCTCATCATCGAAGGAATTCATACCTTAAATGAAAAACTAACCAAAAATGTTCCAAGAGAAAATAAATTTAAAATATTTATGAGTCCACTTATCCAACTAAAACTAGATAACCATAACAGAGTTCACACAACAGATGTCAGAAAAATAAGAAGAATCGTTAGAGATAACCTATTTAGAGGGACAAGTGCTGAAGAAACATTAAACATGTGGCCTAACGTCGATAAAGAAGCTAGACTTAGTATCTATCCTTACCAAGATGACGCTGATGCAATGATAAACTCATCATTAGGTTACGAACTATCAGTCTTAAGAATCTATGCCGAACCACTTTTATATGGTATAGACATTACCTCTAAAGAATATCCAGAAGCCATGAGATTAATAAATTTACTAAGAAACTTTCTTCCAATAACAAGTGAAGTTGTCCCTAAAGACTCCATTTTAAGAGAATTTATTGGTGGAAGCGTTTACGAAGATTAAAGAAAGGAATGAATAAAATGATAAAAGTCGCAATTAACGGATTTGGCCGTATCGGCCGTTTAGTATTTAGAATAATGCAGGAAGATAAAGATATACAAATAGTTGCCATCAATGACCTAACAGACCCAGAGCAACTTTCATACCTATTAAAATATGATACTTCACATCGTCCATATTTAAAAGACGAAATTACCTTTGACGAAGAAAATATCATTGTCAAAGGAAAAAAAATCAAAGTTTATAAACAGTTAGATCCTAATAACTTACCATGGAAAGAATTACAAATCGATGCCGTATTTGAATGCACAGGTAAATTCACATCAAAAGAAAAAGCAGAAGCTCATATAAATGCTGGCGCAAAAAAAGTAATAATATCCGCACCAGCTAAAGGTGATTTAAAAACAATTGTCTACGGCGTAAACGAAAATATCTTAACCAAAGAAGATAAAATAATATCTGCCGCCTCATGTACCACCAATTGCCTTGCCCCAGTTGCTAACTTAATAAATAAAAATTTTGGAATAAAAAAAGGCTATATGACAACCGTTCATGCCTATACAAACGACCAAACAGTCTTAGATGTTCCTCATAAAAAAGGAGCCAAATCAAGAAGAGGTAGAGCCTCAGGTGCTAACATCATCCCAACCTCAACCGGTGCTGCTAGTGCCTTAGGTAAAGTAATACCAGAGTTAAACGGTAAATTAGACGGTAATGCCATAAGAGTCCCTGTAACAACAGGCTCAATAATAGATTTAACCTTAGAACTAAATGAAAAAGTAACCAAAGAAGAAATAAACGAATTATTTAAGCAAAATCAAAACGAAACCCTAGGTTATACACTAGACCCAATCGTATCAAGCGATGTAATAGGCATAACCCAAGGAGCCATAGTAGACGGTTTACTAACCGACGTTTTAGAAACCGAAAATGGCGATCTAGTTAAAATTTTCGCTTGGTATGATAATGAAATGAGCTATAGTAATCAAATGGTAAGAACTGCTAAATATTGGTGCAATATTTAACAGTTTTTTCTAATTTGTAAAAATTCATAAAAAGGTTATAATATAACTGAGGTGAATTTAAATATGATTAGATGCCCAAAATGTAAAGTAGAAAATGACGAAGATTCATTTTTCTGTAAAAGATGTGGCTTTCCTTTAGATGAAAACCCTGAAAATTATAATCAAAATAGAAAAACAAAAAATAAAAAAAGTAAAAATAAAAAAATAAAAAAATCAAAAGTAAAAACCAAAATAAAATATAAAAATAATAACGAAAAACAAAAAGGAAAAATGAGCTTTTTCCAAAGCTTTATGATGTTTTTCTTCATCCTATTAAGCATCTGTGCCCTAACAGCCTTAGCTATATTAGGCTATTACATTTATCAAAATAGTAATATCGAAGTTCCAAATGTAGTAGGTTATACATCAAAAGATGCCCAATTAACCTTAAAAGAAAATAAACTTCAAACTCAAATAATCGAAAAAAAGACCACCAATGAAGATGAAGTAGGCATTGTCTTAAAACAAAGTAAAAAAGAAGGTACCAAAGTTATGGAAAATACAATCATTAAATTAACAGTAGGCATATTAGATAGTAAAATAACGGTCCCTAATGTAGAAAATATAGAATTAGAAAAAGCCATAGAAATATTAAATAAAAATAACCTAAAATTCAAAATAGAATATCAAATATCAGACGAAGAAGAAAATATCGTATTAAAACAAAACATCAAACCAAATAAAAAAATTGAAAATACTGAAATAATTACGATTACCGTATCTAAAAAAGAAAAATTGGACCTTCCAAATACAGATGAAAATAACCAACAAGAAAATAATGACACCACTCAAACCGATGATCAAACTACTCAAAATTAACTCATTTCCCCTCGAAATGAGTTTTTCTAAAAATGTAAAAAAGAAAACCAATAAATTCATATAACCTTGTTAATATTTAAAAAATAGTATAAAATAAAAATAGGTGATGATAATGAAAAAAGGCTTTACACTAATTGAACTTTTAGCTATTTTAGCTCTACTTGGAGTTATTATTTTAGTAACCGTTCCAAGTATTATTTCAACAAACAAAACCTCACAAGAAAATAACTATAAACAATTTTTAGAAACAGTTGAAACAGCCGCTGAAATATACATTGAAACACATGCTGATAACTATGAAAACTTAAAAACAACTTATAACGCCGTAGAAACAATACCTATAGAAAGACTAATAAATGGTGATTATATCGATGAATCTATCACCAACCCTAAAACAAATAAAACCCTAAACGAAGAAAGTGGTTCAGTTACAGTAACAAACGAAAATGGTACACTAGTATATACTTATAATTCATAAAGGAGGAAAACAAAATGAAAAAAACAATCAAAGACTATGAATTAAACGGTAAAAAAGTCATCATCAGATGTGACTTCAACGTTCCAATTGAAAACGGCATCATCAAAGACGAAACAAGAATAAAAGCTAGCCTAAAAACCATTAGATATGCTAGAAAAATGAACGCAAAAGTAATTTTATTATCACATCTAGGACGTATAAAAAAAGAAGAAGATAAACAAAAATATACTCTAAAACCAGTTGCTGAAAAACTATCAAAACTTCTTAGAAAAAAAGTTACTTTCATAGATCAAACAAAAGGTGAAAAATTAGAAACAGCCATAAATAATATGAAAAACAAAGACGTTATTTTACTAGAAAACACTAGATTTGAAGACTTAGATAATAAAAAAGAAAGTAATAATGATAAAAAATTAGGAGAATATTGGGCCAGCTTAGGTGACATCTTTATCAACGATGCCTTTGGTACCATCCATAGAAAACATGCCTCAAACCTAGGCATAGCCTCTAATCTTCCAAATGGGCTTGGCTTTTTAGTTGAAAATGAAATTAAAAAATTAACAAAACTAATAGATAAACCTAAAAAACCTTATACTATTATATTAGGCGGTTCTAAAGTAAGTGATAAAATTGGCGTTATCAGTAATCTAATTGATAAAGTCGATTATATGTTAATATGTGGTGGTATGGCCTTTACCTTTTTAAAAGCTGCTGGCTTTGGTATCGGCTCATCAATTTGTGAAAAAGAAAAATTAAACTATTGTCAGGAATTATTAGATAAAAATGAAAGCAAAATCATCTTACCAATTGACATAATAACTTCTATCCAAATAAATGAAAATGTTAAAACAAACGAAAGATTCTTAGGAGAAATAAAAGAAGATGAAATAGGACTTGATATTGGTCCAAAAACATTAGAAGTATTTAAACAATATATTGTAGACTCTAAAACAATTTTTCTAAATGGACCAGCCGGTTATTTCGAACTAAAACCATTTCAAAATGGTACAAAAAATCTTTTAAATATCATCGCAGATACCAACGCTTACACTGTTTTAGGTGGTGGAGATACCGCAAGAGCAGCTTTTAGCTTTAATGTCCAAGATAAAATATCTCATATTTCTACTGGCGGTGGTGCGTCTTTAGCCTTCCTCGAAGGAAAAACTTTACCAGCATTAGAGATTATTAATGAAAAATAATAAAAAAAATTTTATCATTATAATATTAATCACCGCTATAATCTTATATTTTGCCCTAAAAGATAACTTCGCTGAAAAAATAAAATATCTTTTCTCATTCGATATTAAATGGCTTATTTTATCATTTATTCTTATAATAACATATTGGATTTTAAAAGGCCTTGTCTTATATTATTGTACATCAAAAGTAAAAAAAGACTACCCGAAAAATAAAGGTATAAAACTAATGATTACTACCCAATTTTTTCACGCCATCACACCTTTTGCCGCTGGTGGTCAGCCTTGGCAAATATATAAATTAAAAAAAGACGGTCTTTCCCTAGGCCAAGCAACTAATATCGTAATACAAGATTTCATTGCCTATCAAATTGCTTTAATTATCCTTGGAATAATTGCCATAACTACCAACTTTATCGCCCATATATTTCCAAGCGATTCATTATTAAAAAAACTTGTCACAATTGGCTTTATCATAAATACCCTTGTCATTATTGTCTTATTCTTAGTTGCCTTTAGTAAAAAATGGAATAAAAAACTTATCGATGGTTCCATAAACATATTGTCAAAACTAAAAATCATCAAAGATAAAGAAAAATATCTTCAAAAATCTGAAAAATTTATTCATAGTTTTCATCAAAGTGCAATAATACTATTCAAAGATAAAATAAATATGTTTAGAATAATATTCCTAAACTTTATTGCCTTAACTGGACAATATCTAATACCATTTACCTTATTAATGGGCCTAGGTATATACATAAATCCATTTATTGCACTAATCACATCCGCCTACGTCATGTTAATAGGCTCTATGGTACCAATACCTGGTGGAACAGGTGGATTAGAATTCAGCTTTCTATCATTTTTTAAAACCTTTGTAAGTGAACCAAAACTAACAAGCATCATGATTGCCTGGAGAATAATAACTTATTACTTTGGTATTTTAATAGGTGCTATTGCTCTAAATAAAAAGGAGGAAACATAATGCGCATTGGAATATTCACCGAAACATATACCCCATATATAAGTGGCCTTGTCACTAGTGAACTAATGTTAAAAAAAGCCTTAGAAAAAAAAGGCCATCAAGTATATGTCGTAACCGCAAACCTAACTAACTTTCACTATGAATATGACGAAGAAGAAAAAGTCCTTAGAATTCCAGGAATTCCAACCGGAATATATGATTCAAGACTCACAAGCATCTATCCAGTTAAAGCCATCAATAAAATAAAAGCATGGAATTTAGATGTTATTCACTCTCAAACAGAATTCGCCATTGGTACATTCGCAAGACTATTTGCCAAACAGTATAACATTCCAATCGTCCATACTTACCATACCATGTATGAAGATTATGTTCACTATATAACCAAAGGTCACTTTGATAAATCAAGTAAAAAACTATTAGAATACCTAACTAAATTTTACTGTGATAAAACCATTACTGAATTAATCGTTCCAACAAAAAAAGCCTATGACCTTTTCAAAAAAAAATATAACGTCGAAAGAAACATTCATATAATTCCAACTGGCATTGAAGTAGAAAGATTCTATAAAGAAAAAATACCATTAAAAAAAATAACTAAATTAAAAAAAGAATATCACTTAAATAAGAAAGATTTTACTGCAATATTTGTTGGTAGAATAGCCGAAGAAAAAAATATCCCATTTTTACTAGATATGACAGAAAAATTAGTAAAACAAACACCAAACTTTAAACTTTTAATAGTAGGTGATGGTCCAGATAAAGAAAATTATCAAAACATTGTCAAAGAAAAACACCTTGAGAAAAACATCATCTTTACTGGTAAAGTCAAATGGGATGATATTCCAGTTTACTATCAACTCGCTGATATTTTCATATCCGCATCCAAAAGTGAAACCCAAGGCTTAACAATAATCGAAGCAATGGCTGCTTCCTTACCAGCTTTATGTATCGATGATGAAAGTTTTCGAAATACCGTAGTAGATGAATTAAATGGTTTTCTTTTCAAAGACATAGACCAGTGCCTAAAACAAATATCAAAAATCATAAATAATAAAAAACTTTTAAATAGCCTATCAAACGGAGCTAGAAATAGTGCCGAAATGCATTCATCTAAATATTTTGCCGAAAAAGTATTAGATGTATATAAACTAGCCATTTCTAATCGTAAACCAGGTTATAAAGAAAAAATAACAAATTTCTTTAGAAAGGTATTCTCATGAAAAAATTAATCTTTGTAAACTTAAAAATGTATCTAAATACCATAGAAGATATTCAAAACTACATTGATAACTTAAAAAACGAAAAAGATAAAATAGTCATTTTCCCGTCAAATATATACCTCTATGAATTTATAAAACAAAATTTTCAAATTGGAATCCAAAACATATCTTCTTACCCTAAAGGAGCTCATACCGGATGCACATCCGCCTTATCCGCAAAAGACCTAGGAGTAAAATATGCTTTAATAGGTCATAGTGAATTAAGAGAATATGAAAAAAAAGACACCATTAATCAAAAAATAAAACAAGCCTTAAATAATAACTTAAAAGTAGTTCTTTGTATAGGCGAAAACTTAGAACACTATAATCAAAATAAAACCAAAGAAATAATAAAAAAACAAATAGAAATAGCTTTAGAAAACATAAAAGAACAAATAATCATCTCCTATGAACCCGTATGGGCCATAGGCACAGGACTTACCCCTAAAAAAGAAGAAATAAAAGATATAATAGATTATATAAAAAGTCTTTTCAATTACAAAATAAAAGTTCTCTATGGTGGAAGTGTATCTGATAAAAACATAAATAAATTAAATCAAATTTCAAATATCGACGGTTTTCTAATTGGCTCTGCCGGAGTAAACCCAAATACCCTTAAAAAAATTATAGAAGTTACCCAAAAATAACTTCTATTTTTTCTTAATAATTATTCGACAAAATTAGCTATTTTTTACTCTAGAAAACCATGTCAATCTTTTGTATAATTTTTATAGTAAAGGAGAAATAAAAAATGGAAAAAATAAATATTTTAATGATTGATGATAACATAAACTTAATCGGAATGGTTAAAGAATATTTCAAAGATAACGAAAATGTAAACATCACCTTTGAAGCTCATGACGGTGAACAAGGTATTAATACTCTAACAAAAAATGAAAGTAATATTGATCTAATCATATTAGACCTAATCATGCCTAACAAAGATGGCATCTATGTTTTAAAAGAAATGAAAAAAAGAGGACTTAATAAAAAAGTCATTGTTGCCACTAGTTATAATGCTGCTGAAGTAATTAGAGAAGTATCAGAATTCGGTGTAAGTTATTATATCTTAAAACCTTTTGATCTAACAGATTTAGAAAAAAGAATTTATGAAATAACGAAAAAAGAAACAAATAATAAAAACATCGACTTTTATACAAGTAACCTTCAAGTTTCAATAACCAAAATGCTTCATGAATTAGGCATTCCATCTCATATTAAAGGTTATCAATATATAAGAGAAGCTGTAAATATAATTTTTGATAACCCATCAGTAATCGGTGGTATCACTAAAGAACTATACCCAGAACTAGCAAAAAAATTTAATACAACCACCTCTAGAGTAGAAAGAGCCATAAGACATGCCATTGAAGTTAGTTGGAATAGGGGAAACTTAGACTTCATGGAAGAAATATTTGGCTATAGTGTCGATATTGATAAAGCCAAACCAACTAACTCTGAATTTATGGTTACAATTGCAGATAAATTAAGATTAGACTTTCACCAAGTAAACTAATCTTTTTTTCTTTAAAAAGATATAATTTCATGCTATAATTATTATAAGGTGAGAATATGAAAAAAAACGCTTTTACACTAGTTGAACTATTAGGAACTATAATTTTATTATCAATAATCGCACTTATTGCCTTGCCCGCACTTATAAGTAGTCTAAACGCCTCTCAATCAGAAATAGAAGATTCTTATAAATCTATCGCCATAACAGCCGCAAGAAACTATGTTAATGACCACATAGATGAGTTTCCCAAAGCCTTAGAAAGCGATACAGAAGAAAAAGAATATCCAAACGGTAACCTTGAAATCCAAATGCTTTTAGATGAAGGATATATTACTGACACTAGTATTAATGAAGAAAAAACCTGTGAAATGATGAACGATTATATCAAAGTAACTAGTGACTACCGTAAATATAATTTCACATATCAGCAGCAAGGAGATGATGGAATATGTTAAATAAAAAAGCCTTTACCCTAACAGAATTACTTGCCGTTATTGTCATAATTGCTTTAATTGGAACTATCACAACTCCTATAATGCTTAACGTCATAAACACATCAAAAGAAAATGCCTTCAAAGATGATGCCATAGCTTTAAATAGAGCAGCCCAAAACTACCATGCAGCATCATCAATCGCCTCCACAGTAAAACTTCCACTTCTAATAACTTTTAAAGATAAAAAAGAAGAAAATAAATTTTTAGATAACACGGCTAATACCTGTGAAACATCTAACGAAAGAATGCTTGAATACTCAGGTAAAAACCCCGATAGTGGAAATATTTACATAGATAAAAATGGTGACATTTCAATTGCTGTTTATAATGCAGAAACAAATCAGTGTGCTAAAAAAGAGCCAAATGAAAAAAACATAACTATTGAAAACATAGATCAAGAAAACTGTGTATTATCAATTAATCCATGTGACATTTAAATTGACTATTTAGTCGATTTTTTTAAATTATATGTTATAATTTATAAAAGAAAGGACAAAAATATGTGGAAAATAGGTAATATAGAAATAAAAAATAAAGTTGTTTTAGCTCCAGTGGCCGGCATTTCAAACCCCGCTTACTTAAAAATAGCCGAAGAAATGGGCTGCGGATGGGCCATCACTGAACTTATAAGTGCTGAAGCAATTATTAGAGGTAATCAAAAAACATTTAATATGTTAAATGGAATTGAAAATATAAACATGCCCGTTAGTATTCAATTATTTGGATCAAATAATAACATTGCCAAGGCCGCAAAAATAATTAATCAAAAATATCCCAAAGCCTTAATTGATATTAATATGGGCTGCCCAGTACCCAAAGTAGCCCAAGCCGCTCATGCAGGAAGTGGCCTTCTAAAAACTCCAGATAAAGTATATGAAATTGTTAAAGAAACTGTCAAAAGTGTAAATACTCCAGTAACAGTTAAAATAAGAAGTGGCTGGGATAGTCAAAGTATAAACGCCAAAGAAATAGCTAAACTATGTGAAAAAGCCGGAGCCAAAGCTATATCCATTCACGCTAGAACAAAAGCACAAGGTTATAGTGGTAAAGCCGATTGGAATATTATCAAAGAAGTCAAACAAACTGTTGGTATTCCAGTTATCGGTAATGGTGATATAAAATCACCACAAGATGCCAAAAAAATGCTTGAACAAACTAACTGTGATGCCATAATGATTGGCCGTGCTGCCTTAGGTAACCCTTGGATAATAAAAAATACCATTCACTATTTAAATACAAACGAATTATTAAAACAGCCAACTATTATAGAAAAATTAGACATGATAAAAAAACATTTTGATTACCTTTTAAAAATAAAACCAGAAAAAACTGCATTATTAGAAATGAGAACCAATACTTGTTACTATCTTAAAGGTATGCCAAACACCGCAAATATAAAAAAAGAAATATTCCAAACTAAAACAAAAAACCAGTTTATAAATATAATAGATAAATTAAAAACTCCTAGTCTTATTGGCTAGGAGTTTCTATTGTAAAAAGCTCACCAGGTGTACAATTTAAATATAGACAAAACTCTTCAATATACTTAAATGAAATTGATGTAGTTTCACCTCTAATAATTCTATTTAAATTTCTAGAAGTAATATTCATCTTTTGACATAACCAATATTTACTTCTTTTTTCCTTCTTCAGCAACTTCTCAATATTCACATTTACCATCTGTTCACCACTCCTACCAAAATTGTATACGATATGGTAAGCATAAATAAGATACTTGCGTTACCCTTAATATTCATAATAAATAGATAAATTTAAAAAAATTTTTTTTTGCCTAAAAGACCTCAAAAACCGTTTAAAATCATTCATTTACACACTTTACACAATTCTCAACAAATCCCTTGCATATTCAAAATAAATAGTCTATAATGATAATAGACAAAACTAGACAATAGTTTCAAAAAAAGAGAGTATAATAATAGAAGGGTGAGGAGTAATGTACAATAAAAAAAGAAGTAGAACTATTTTAATGTTTAGTTTGCTAGGAATTATGATTTGTATGGCCATTGGTTATGCCGCTTTTTCTGCAAGCTTAAACATAACTGGAACTTCCACAATCGCTAGTGATTGGGATGTTAAAATCACAAACATTGAAAGTGGGAGTATCAAAGGAAAAGCTAGAGATATATCTGTGCCTAGTCACACTGATACCACTGCCAACTTTACAGCTGGACTTTCAAGTCCAGGTGACAGTATCACTTATGATATTAAAATTGAAAACCAAGGAAATATTGATGCTGTTATAAAGCTTTTAAACTATACAGCTACTGAATCTGAAGCAATCAAAGTAACATCTAGTGGTGTTAGAGAAGGGCAAGTCATTAAACAAAATGAAGAAAAACATCTATATATCACAGTAACCTTTGATGAAGATTATAATGGACCAAGTATTGAAGAAACCGTTGATGTAACCGTTGACATTGATTATGGACAAGCAACAGGTGACGAACCAGTAGTTGGCGATAACTATCTTGTTACTTATGATAGTAAAACAAATGGTGGAACAACTGAAAATCAAACTGCTGAAACTCCAATGGGCGGAAACATTGACTTAACCAAAACAGCTACTAAAGATGGTTGGACTTTCGTTGGTTGGAATACAGATAAAGATGCTACTACTGCTATGAAAAGCTACCAAATGCCAAATCAAGATATTACTGTATATGCAATATTCTCAAAAACATTAACTGCAACTTATAATATGGGAGCTAATGTTACAAGCGTTGGCCAAAGTAGTGATAGCTGTACAATTTATAACAATGGCACATCATGTACAGTTGATTTACCAACTATTACAGCAGGCAAGACATTTGTAGCCGACGGATGGTATAATGAACAAGGAAAAGTAGGCGTTGCTGGCGATAAATATACAATTACTGATAACGTTAATTTAACTGCCCAAGCCGTTGCAGATCAGTTAACACTATCAACTTCAAATACCGTAACCACTAATAGCATTAATATCGTTGCTAATGCACAAGCTACAAGTGGAATTAGTAAATATGAATATTCAATTGATAATGGTGATTGGATAGATGGTGGAACAACTAATACATACACATTTGAAGGATTAACTCAAAAACAAAGCTATAATGTAAAAGTTAGAGTAACAACTGCTAGTGGCTTAAAACAAGAAACTAATGAAACAATCACCACAGCTGAAATACCACTTGCTACATTCACTGAATCAGGAGTATACCCAGTGACTGTTCATATCGCATTGCCAGAAGGATGCGGAAGCACCTTAACATGTTCTTATCAAAAAGATAAAGGTGAAACAGTAGCAATCACATCTAATACTCAAGATGTATCATTCGATAATCATGGAAGCGTTGTTGTCTATATCTCTGATGGTGTATCAACAGTAAGTTCTACTTACCAAGTTGAAATTGAATTAACAGCTTCTGACTTATCTTATGATAAAACACAAACTGACCTTCCTTGTGAAGATGTACAGTGTGCCTTAGATACAATTAAACAAATGTTAAATTAGATGGACTAAACTCCATCTTTTTTTACGCCAAATTATAGGTAACATAAATAAGATACTTGAATTACCCCTATAAATAGTTTATAATTACTATAGATAATAATAGACAATATTTGACAAAGATAGCCATTATAATAAAAGTGGGGGAAAAATAATGAAAATAAAAGAATTTATAAAAAAATATATGATAGGACTAACATTTAGTCTTTTAATATGTATAGTATCAGTATCAGCCATAACATATTTTGATAGTAAAAATGTAACTTATAATAATGAAACAACAGGAATGGCATCAACAAATGTCCAAGATGCGGTAAATGAACTATATAATGTATGCTTTCCGCCTAAAACAGGAGGAGATGCAATCTTAGATAATGTTACTATAGTAGATAGCGGTGATGGACTATATAAAGATGAATATGAAGAAGGAAGATATTTTTATAAAGGGAAAAATGTAAATAATTACATAACATTTAATAATGAAACCTGGAGAAT
>CALVIE010000017.1 GCA_944329385.1 uncultured Bacilli bacterium
CATTTTCATAACTTACATCTTTTGATTGAAATGTTACTATGGCATACACACCTATACTTCCAAATAGTATTAATCCTATTAAAAAACTTATTAGATTTTTTCTCACATAATATTTCATTTTTTCTTTCTTCATTGTACTCTCTCCTATCATTAAAAACAGTATAAACCAAAAAAAACAAGTAACATTTTCGAGAAATCACTTGTTTTCTAAAATTTAACTTTTCCTTAACAAAAATAAGAAGCAATAACTTCTTATTCTGGATAAACACTCACTTGTTTACGGCTACGTCCTAAACGTTCAAACTTCACACGGCCAGCAATTTTCGCAAATAAAGTATCATCTTTACCAATACCAACATTCACACCTGGATAAATTTTTGTACCTCTTTGACGATATAAAATAGAACCACCTGTCACAACTTCTCCATCAGCTGCTTTCGCACCTAGTCGTTTAGATTCACTATCACGTCCGTTTTTAGTTGAACCTTGACCTTTTTTATGGGCAAATAATTGAATATTTAACTTTAATAATTCCATAAACTACACCTCCTCGTATATTTTTATGTTCTTACTATATTTTTTTTCTAATTCTTTTAATAAACTAGTCATGTTTGAAATCAAAATTTGTACTTCACGGCTATCTTTCAAAATATTAATAGAAATACCATCAGATAAAATCTCATAACTAATAGCACTATCATCAAGTCTTAAAATTCCATTTACAGTTGTAGTAACAATTGAACTCACAGCCGCACAAACAATATCTTTACCATAATCATCAAACATCGCATGACCATTAATTAAAATATTTCTAGAAGAAATATTTACTTTAATCATTAAGCTACTAACTTAGTAATTTCAAGTTTTGTATATGGTTGACGATGTCCTTGAGTTCGGCGATATTTTTTCTTTTGTTTATACTTATAAACTTTAACTTTTTTACCTTTACCATGCTTTAATACTTTTGCCTCTACCTTCGCACCTTTCACATAAGGATTACCTAAAGTAGACCCAATCATTAAAACATTTTCAAATGTAACTTTACTATCCGCATCCGCATTTAATTTTTCAGTATATAAAATGCTTCCCTCTTCAACATAATATTGTTTTCCGCCAGTTTCAATAACTGCTTTCATACTTTTAACCTCCTTTAAAACTAAGACTCGCCATTAAGGTAAGATAAATCTTTTAAAACCTTTTCTGTGCGGTTGTAGATGGAGCTCTACACATCTACAAATTTTATCACAATCTTCCCTTAAAGTCAAACCTTTTTTTAAGCATAAACCTTTCTGAAACATATCTATTACCATCATAAAACAGATGTCCATAATCTCTCATCATCCTCGAAAGATTCATAGAATGAATTTTTTTTAACTTTAAAAAATGATATTTTTTTAAATACCTTTCTAATAAAAATCTATTAAACAAACTATTATGATCCTTTACCTCTTTTATAATCCTAACTAACAAACACAAAATAATCAAAACAAAAATCAAGCTTATTTTTACTCTTAATAATAAAAACAAAACACTTAAAATAGAAACCCAAATTAAAATTAAATGACTTATTTTAAAACTAATAAACTTATTTAAAAACAAATTAAAAAGTTTTGATCCATCTAAAGGAAAAATAGGCAATAAATTGAAACATAAAATAACCAAACTATAATATAAAAAATCATCATTCAAAGAAAAATAATAAACTACAAAAGTAAATATAATTTGAAAAATTGGACCCATTATTACAATCAAAAACTCTTCTTTAATTTTCCTATTTAAATCCTCATGAAAAATTGTCAATGCCCCAAAAGGAAGAATAACCACCTTTTCTATCTTCCAATTAAACAAAATTCCCATTAAAATATGTCCAAACTCATGAACAACAATAATTAAACTAAAACATAAAAATCCTTTAAAATGACCAGTAAGTGCACTAATAAATGCAGCAATATAATAAAAAAGATGGATTTTAAATATATTTGTTATAATCTAAAATCTCTCCTTCTTTAGTAAATACCAAATATATTTTATCTCCATCACTTTCACCTAAAATATCCCCACCTTTTAAATAATCATACATACTAACTTTAATATCTTTAATATTCGCATACCACACCTCTACTCCATCGCCTTGCTGAACAACTACTGTATTACCATAACCGTCCTTTTCTCCCGCAAAAACCACAATTCCACTTTTAATTACCGGAATAACATAACCATCATTTACCTTAAGTTCTACTCCATCTTTATATGCCTTTTTCTCTTCATATTCTATTTTTAAAGAAGATACCATTGCCGTATTTTCTAATGCACTAAGTGGTAAAGAAGAACCAAATAATTTCTCATAAACCATATTCACTTTCGCAAAACTAAAATTATTCTTAAAAACATACTTATATAAATTTTCTCTAAGACTAGATGAAGATTTCAAAGCAATCAAACATCCTAAAAGCAAAATTACACAAACTAAAAATTTACTAAAACACTTACTTAAAAAGCTAGGTTTTTTTAATATTTTTTTTGCCATAATATCACCTATAATACTCTATTATTTAAAATATAAAATTAGAACATTTTAAAAAAAATTACATATATTAATCTAGGTGATTTACATGAATATATTAGAAATTTTAAATATAACAAAAGGTAGTTTAATCAATAAAATAAACTTAAATTTAAAAATAAATAACTTTAAAATAAATAGCCAAGAAATAAAAAAAGGCGATTGCTTCATTGCTTTAAATCAAAACAGCCATAAATATATTAAAAATGCCATAAAAAATAAAGCTTCCTTAATAATTGTAAATAAAAAAATCAAATTATCAATCCCCACCATTTTAGTCCAAAACCCAATAAAAGCTTTAGGACAAATAGCTACATATATTAGAAAAAAATATAATCCTAAAATAATAGCCATCACAGGTAGTATAGGAAAAACAACCACAAGATGCCTTTTATACACCATATTACAAACTAAATATAATTGTCTTCAAAGTGAAAAAAATTTTAACAATGAAATTGGCGTTCCTCTAACCTTACTTAACTTAAACAAAAACCACCAAATTGCTATCATAGAAATGGGAATGAATCATTTAAATGAAATAAAATATCTCTCTAAAATGGCTCTTCCAAATATAGCTGTCATCACTAATATTGGCTCATCCCATATCGGTAATTTAAAATCTAAAGAAAACATTCTAAAAGCCAAACTTGAAATAAAAGAAGGTTTAAATGGCCCATTATTTGTAAATGGAGATGACCCTTTTTTAAAAAATCAAACTGCTTTCAAAAGCGGCTTTGAAAACACTAACGATCTTATTTTCTATGATCTAAAATCAACTTTAACCAAATCATCATTCAAAATAAAAATTAAAAACAAAGAATATAAAATAAATGTAAAACTCCCTAAACATCTAATAAATGACGTATTAATAGCCATTCATATTGCTCTTTATTTAAAAATAGATATAAATAATATCATTCAAGCCTTACAAAATTATCAAAGCTATACTATGCGTATGAATGTCATTAAACATAACACCAACACCATTATTAATGATTGTTATAACTCTTCACTTGAATCTCTAAAAGGCGTTTTAAACGCCATAAAAAACGAAAAAAAGCCAAAACTTCTAATTTTAGGTGACATCAACGAACTAGGATCTTTTTCTAATCAAATTCATAGCCAAATACCAACACTTTTAAATGAAATAGATAATAAAAAAACCATTTTTATAGGCACACAAATAACAAAAATAAAATATCCAAACACCCTTTATTTTAAAAACTACAAACAAACAATTAACTATCTAAAAAATAAACAAATAAAAAATACTTTAATCTTAATTAAAGCATCTAGAAGTTTAAAATTAGAAAATATTACAAATTTTTTAATTGGTAAATCTTTTTCCTAAAAACTTTTTCATCACCAAAAATAAAATCATACTATAAACTAAATTTAAAATAAGTGATTTTAAAATACTAAAACCTAAACTCATAAAATCAAAAGAAACACTTCCTACAAAAGCCAAAAAGCCATAAGTAATCATTCTATAAAAAACAATACTTAATACTACCGTAATTAAAATATTAATAAAATTATCGCTTAAAACTAAATTTAATCTGCGAATAATAACCGCCATAAAGCAAAAAATAATTGCATGAAAAATAATTGTTTCTGTATAAAATAGATCATAAACAAGACCAGTAAAAAAAGCATACATAATATATTTTGATGACTTTGAAACAAAAGGACATATCATAACTAAAGCAATAAGTGTAAATAAAGGAATAAAATAACCATCCATAGTAACAAAATTAGAAATTACTCCCTCAAGTAAAAAAGAAATAAACAAAATAATTACCATTATTTATTCACCCTTTTTAAAACTGTCACATAATCTAAATCATCAAAATCAGCTGCAGCCTCTACCTCTACTACTTTAGATAAATCAAAATTATCCGTTGTTACTTTCTTAACCTTACCAATCATAAGACCACTTGGAAAAATTGTTCCCATACCTGTTGTCACTACATCCGCGCCTTCTAAAATTTCCTCATTTTCACTAATTCCTTCCACTGTATAAGTATTACTTTTTGAATCATACATTGAAATAAGCCCATATACATAATCATCTTTAGTCTTAATTTTTACACTTATCTTATCGCTCATATGATCATTCGAAAGTAACTCCACAGTACTAGAATAATTACTAACCTTTGTCACCTTACCAATTAACCCTTTTGGATTAACAACTGCCATATCTTTCTCAATTCCATTTTTCTTGCCCTTATCAATAGTTATTTCCTCATACCAATAACCAATATTACGGGTAACTACCGTCGCATTTAAAAATACTTTATCACTTAAAATAGTATTAAGATTTAATGTTTCCTTTAACTTATCAACTTCACTTCTTAAATTATCATTTTGTGAAATCACTGTATCTATTTGTTCTTCTTTATTTTTTAATTCTTTATATTTTTCATAAATATTGTCCTTCTCAGCCATAGCCTCTATACTATCATGTACAAAATTAAATGGCATACTTACCACTTTTATAACTACTGCTATCGTATCCTTAGCTACTTTCTCTACTGGGTTTAAATCACGATCTTTTTGAAGTGAAAAAGCAAGTACCACCAAAACCAAAGCAATAGCTATAACAGCCAATATAAATAAATATCTTTTATCAAATTTTCTTCTATACATAGCCATCACCCATTAAAATTATAATACATTTTGAAAATAAAACCAACTATATTTTTCCATTTTCTAAAAAACTATAATACTTATCTTCACTAATAATAATATGATCAATAAGCCTAATGCCCATAATCATACCAACCTCTCTAAGTCTTTCTGTCATATTTACATCCTCATGACTAGGTTTTACATTACCACTAGGATGATTATGCACACAAATAATAGAAGTAGCATTAATCAAATAAGCTTCTTTAAAAATATCTCTAGGATGAATCAAACTGTAATTCGCAGTTCCAATAAAAAGTAATTTTTCTTCAATAACTTTCTTGCTTGCATCCAAATATATACAATAAACATGTTCTTGAACACTATTAATTTTATCTTTGTAAAACTCAAACACCTTTGAAGAACTATTTAACTTAACCCCATTCAAAGAAGCTATTTTTTTATTCATCCTTTTACTTATTTCACTCAAAGCCATTAACATGCAAGCTTTAGCCTCACCAATTCCCTCAATCATTTTTATTTTATGATAATTCAAATTTTTTAAATTTTTAATTCCACCAACACTACTTAAAATAAAAGAAGCTAATTCCTTAACTGACATTTTTTTTGAACCAGTTTTTAAAATAATAGCCAAAAGTTCCTCATCGCTTAAATTTTCCGCCCCATAATTAATAAGCCTCTCTCTTGGCCTTTCAGAAAAAGGCACATCTTTCATCTTTACACTCACTTTACCAACTCCTCATATTTTGCTAAAACTTGATTACAAATTGTTTTAATAGACTCACTATCATCTGTCTTTAAAAGTAATTCATCATACTGTTTTAAAATATTTATAAAATTTTTATTATCTGTTATCTTTTCTACTATTGTTGTTTCATAACCAAGCGACTTATAATAATCCATAATTTTTAAAGCATTTTCTTTATTAGTTGTAATTCCAATATAAACACAAAAACTATTATTTTCAGTATTATAAATATAATGTGAAAAATCTTTCATATCTTCATTCATACTATCTATATCCCCATAAGCCCCTTTTTGAATATAATATAAACTCTCCGCCTCTGACGATACTGCTAAAGCCGGCATGTTTTCATATTGTCTAATAATAAAATATGCCATAAAAATTCCTAAAACCAATGAAACTGTAACTGGAAATAAATATTTTTTCATTAAATCACCTTATAACAAATATATAATAAAACACCTTCCTTTTTTGTAATATTAAGTCGCTTCTAAAATAAATATACTTTTTTTTTATTTAAATTCCTTTTTTTTTCAAAAAATAGTATAATAAAATTGGTGATAACATGAAATTACAAAAAGAAAACAAATTTAAACAAATGATTATAACTTCTTTAAGTAAAGCAGCTATTGTAGCTGGCATCAGTATTCTAGGCTTTACTTTCTTTCCAAACTTTATGAACATGATAAATACAAAAGTATCTAGTCAAAAACAAACTGAAATAGTTAAAAACGCTATTAACCCAAATTATCAAGAAATAAATGAAAACGTTAATTTAGATGAAAACTATGTAACTGTAAATCAAAACAAATACGATTTTCAAAAATTAAGACAAACAAATCAAAATATCAAGGCCATTATTGAAGGAAGTTGTTTTGAAGGAGGTTATTATCCCATCGTTGAAACTAAAAACCAAGATGAAATGAATTATTATTTATATCATTCTGTTGATAATCAAGAATCTTCTTTAGGAGCTATTTTTACTGACTATAACACTAATGAAAATAGTCAAATACAAAGAATATGGGGGCATAATTTTCATAATGGTGACAGTACCATGTTCACTAAACTAGCTAATATCTGTCAAAACCAAGAAGCCTATGATTCTACAATAGGATCGGATAATTCATTAAAACTATACACTGAAAACGACGAATATGACCTAGACGTTGTTGCTTGTATTATTAATAATCCACTAACACAGCACATTGGAACCTATGATGATCAAAACGAATTTTTAATTGATATGAACAATGTAATCAATTCTTCTTTAATCAAAACAAATGTTGAAATAAATCCAAATGATGAAATTATAATTCTAACAACCTGTACCAACCTTGGAAGTTCAAACGATCCAAATAATCGAATTTCTGTATATTGTAAAAAAAATAAAGTTTTAACAAAAGAAATAACGCAAAATAAAACATTATAAAAAAAAGCTTACCCTAAAGGTAAGTTTTTTAATAATTTCCTCTTTTTCTTAAAAATGCTGGTATAACAGTATCCTCATCATCTAATCCAACAATAGAAATATCATCATCTTCTTGTTCTTTATGTTGATCAAAACCAGTCGCAATAACCGTTACAATAAGTTCATCGGTAAAATTTTCATTAATAACCGCACCAAAAATTGTATTAATATCAGTATTTGCTGATTTTCTAATAGCTTCAACCGCCTCTTCTACTTCAAATAAAGTCAAATTAGGCCCACCGGTAACATTAATAATCGCATCTGTAGCCCCGTCAATACTAGTTTCTAAAAGTGGTGAAAGTACTGCTTGATTAGCTGCCTCAACAGCTCTATCTTCACCAACTCCCGCACCTATACCAATAAGTGCATTACCACGTTTTTCCATAACAGTTTTAACATCCGCAAAGTCAAGATTAATAAGCCCTGGACATGCAATCAAATCAGAGATAGACTGAACTCCTCTTCTAAGGACATTATCAACCTCTTTAAATGAATCTAAAAGCGGTGTTGATTTATCAATAATTTCTCTTAATCTATCATTTGGAACTACAATTAAAGTATCCACATGTTTTTTTAATTCCTCAATACCAGCTAAAGCTTGTTCCATTCTTTTTTTGCCTTCAAAAGAAAATGGCTTAGTAACAATACCGATTGTTAATGCTCCAGAATTTTGAGCAATATCCGCAATAACAGGCGCTGCACCAGTACCAGTACCACCACCCATACCACAGGTAATAAATACCATATCCGCACCTTTTAATGCTTCCTCTAATTCACTTTTAGACTCAAGTGCTGCTTCTTTACCAATTTGTGGATTAGCCCCAGCACCAAGTCCATGAGTAAGTTCAGCACCTATTTGAATTTTATGTTCAGCAAGCGAATTATTTAAAACTTGTGAATCCGTATTAGCAACTATAAACTCTACTCCTTCAACTGATTCTGTCATTCTATTAACCGCATTACAGCCGCCGCCCCCGACACCTATTACTTTTATTTTTGCAAGTTGATCCATTTCAATTCCTATCATATTAATTTCCTCCTATTCGCCAAAAAAGTATCCAAATACTTTTCCTAGCATTGTATCATCGTTAGAATTTTCTTTAGGTGAAGAAACCTCATCCATTTCATCTTCACTAAGCATTGAATAATTCATTCCTTTTAATTTTAATGTATTTAGAAAATAAATAATATTTCCAATCACTGTACTATATTTATTATTTCTAACTCCAACTAATTTAACTGCTCCTTTACTAGCAATTGGTAAAACATCACGTAAACAATATTCAAAATCTAACATATTGCTCACACCACCAGTAACTATTATATACTGAATTGGCTTATTTGTTAAGTCTTTTAACTCATTTTTTGCCAAAGTAAGTATCTCATTAATACGGTTCATAATAATCTCACAAGCCGCTTTTTGATTAATTTTAATCCTTACATTATCACTATTAACTGTTTCATATATATCGTAACTACTCGCATTTCTAATGTGAGCTAAAGCAAATTTTTCTTTTATCTTTCTAGCTTCAGAAATATCTAATTTATATGCATAAGCCAAATCACGATCAATATCACATCCACCCGCACCAATTATTTTAGTACTAACTGGAATACATTTATTATACAAAGATACCGTTGTAATATCAGCACCAATATTTATAATCGCACTCACACATTTTTCCAAATTTTCATTTCTAAAACAATTAATATCACCAATACTAGAAGTTGAAATATCAACAACCTCAATTCCCATACCTTCTAATATACTAGCAACAGAATAAACATTTTTCTTTGGGGTTGTTACCATCATTGCTCTACCCAAAAGTTTTTTACCCGGATAGCCTTTAGGATCTTTTACCGCCATTTTACCATTGATTTTAAAATCAATTGGAACAACTGTTACAAATTCCTCATTAATATTCAAATTTGTCTTAATACCAGCTTTATATGAATTAATCATATCTGTTCCATCAATTAACTCTCCCCTAACATCACATTCTCCTTTAATCAACTTATATTCTGCATGATGATTAGGAATATTCGCAATCACTTTTTTTATTGGAATACCAAGCATTTCATTAGCTTTTTTCAAAGCCATTATTATTGATTTTTTTGCAAGCTCTGGCTCAACAATTAAACCATTTCTTATCCCTCTAGAAGGAATTGTTGTTGCTGCAAGTAAATTCAAATGATTTTGGTATAATTCGCAAACAACAAGTTTAACAGAATCACTGCCAAAATCGATACTTGCATAAACATGCTTCATAACATCATCCTCCTACAGTCTATCATTAATTATACTATAATTTTACCCTACTTAAAAGAAAATGTAAACCCAATTTATTTTTTTTTAAGCAAAATTACCCTTTAACTTCAAAATATTCACCAGAATCTAAATATAATATTCCTTTTTTATTATCAAATTCTTTAATAATATCCAAATAACCATCTATTTTATCAAAATCATTAAGAGTCAAATAAACCCCATTGCCATCATTCATTGTTAAAAAAAACCTTCCATCATCGACATCATTAGGATCATATTTTATCTCAGAAATTCGCTTAACTATATCATAATTAATTTCTCTCATTGCCAAAACAAACTTCTTGTAAATATTATCAGGTATATAATTAATTACTGTAGGAACTGGAAAATTATCCGTAACCTCTTTATTATCAGCTAAAATTGTTTTAGAAGCTGGTAAATAGTAAAATAGTGGCAAATTTTCTTCTATTTCAATCACAACCTTTGTCAAACTAGGTCTTTTAACCTCCGCCTTTTTTATATAATCATCTTTTTCCAATCTATCCTCAAGTGTTTTTGACAAAGTCTTTAAACTACTAGGATAATCATCTATTCCAGCTTTCTTTATAATTTCCCAATCACTATAAATTGTATTACCTTTTATAACAATATTATTGATTTTTACATCTGTCAAAAAAGCTAAACTAAGCAATATAAGTATAATTAAAATAAATACTAACAAAACATTTTTAACTTTTATTTTCCTTTTCTTTTTTTTTGCCATAAAATCACCTTTTTATTCTACTATCTGTACTTACTTTAGTTTATCAAATTTTTAAAAATTAAGCAAAAACTACTTATCAGAAACTATCTTTTTCAAATTTTCATATATAACTTCCGCACTATTTAAAACCTGCATTTTTTCTAAATGTTCTTTCATACTATTTAATTTAAAACTATCATTAATCAAATTGTCCACATTATTAACTAAAATGCCCTCTTTTAAATCTTTCTCTTCGATCATCAAAGCCGCATCATTATTAACTAAATCCAAAGCGTTTAAATATTGATGATTATTAGCCACATAAGGTGAAGGAATCAAAATACTAGGAACTTTTAAAGCAATAATTTCACTTAAAGTAGAAGCCCCAGCTCTAGATATTATCAAATCTGTTTTTTTCATCACTTCAGTAAGACCTTCATAAAAAGCAATAATATGCACATTACTAGGATAACTACCTTTCATAACTTCATCATAAGATGCCTTCCCAGTTACAAATAAAACTTCATAATTTTTATTTTTAAATTTTAAAAGCTCATTTTCTAAAAACTTACTTACTCTAAAAGCACCTAAAGAACCCATCACAATTAAAACAAGTTTTTTATTATCAGAAAGCCCTAAACTAGATTTAATTAAACCTTTTGCTTTTAATGCATCTTCACTGCAAGGATTACCAGTAACTACCGCTTTACCACTTGGAAAATACTTCAAAGAGCTTTCAAAAGAAACTCCAATCAAATCACAATGTTTACTTAAAAATTTATTAGACTTACCAGGAAGTGCATTTTGTTCATGTAAAAAAGTTTTATAACCAAGTTTTTTCGCACTCATAATTACTGGAACCGTAAC
The DNA here is from genome assembly GCA_944329385.1 of uncultured Bacilli bacterium. Classification (GTDB taxonomy): domain Bacteria; phylum Bacillota_I; class Bacilli_A; order RF39; family UBA660; genus Coprosoma. Next base: position 11,307 of record CALVIE010000017.1, read on the forward strand.
ATACCCCCCAACACCTATTACAATATCAGGTTTAAAATCACTTATAAGTTTTCTACACCTTTTAAATGATTTAAATAAACACTTAAGCGTCTTAAAGTTTTTGAAAATTTTTTTACTAAAACCATACATTTCGATTGATTCAAAAGGTATCCCTTTACTTGGTACAATATCTTTCTCCATTCTATTATGCGTTCCAATATATAAAAACTCACTATTAGGCTCTTTTTCCTTTATCTTATTAATAATAGCTAAAGCTGGATAAATATGACCGCCAGTTCCTCCCGCACTAATAATAACTCTCATATAATCACATCCTTTGTCTAATTATATCATAATTATATGACACATAGTTTAAAATTTATCATCTTTAATATTCTTGATTAAACTATTTTTATATAAATTTAAATGGCTTAAAAACATACATGATAAAACTAAAATAAAACTAGCAAAAACACTTACTAAAAACACCTTATAATCAAAAACCATAACCTCTATATCAAAAAACTTTTCAAAATTACTCCATAAATATCTATTAATTAGTAAAACAAATGGAAAAGCGTAAAAACATCCCTTCAAACAAATTATCAAACTTTCTATAAATAAACACAAATTAATATGTTCAAATCCTAAACTTTTCAAAGTGCAAAACTCTTTTTTTCTTATTTTTATATTCGCTGATACAATATTAAAAATAACCAAAATTGCAATTACCCCTATAATAAAAATACTTATCAGCATAAAAACCTTTAAAATTAATATAACATTATTAATAAATTCATAGCCTTTTTTCACATTCACATAACTTAAATCATAAAAATCATTTTTCTTCGCATAATCAGTAATTTTCTTATCAAGTCCGTTTTCCTTAGTCCTTATAAAAGCCATACCACTATATTCAGGGCAAATTAAATTAAAATCATTTTCACTCAAATTTAAAATATAATTTCCTTCCAAAAGTAAATTTTCAAAGCCAAAAGGCACTTTTGAAGAAAGCGAAACATTAATCTTATAATCACCAATAACCAAACTATTAATATTCTTAAAAGGTATATATCTTTGAACATACATTTTATTACCTTTTAAAGTGGCATTATCTACTAAATTAATTAAATTATTACCTCCTAAATTAGTAATCATTAAATTACTTGTTTTTTGAAAACCAGCATTATAATTTTTTAAAGGAATTTCAATCTTTTGCACGCATGTTTTAAAAATGTTTTTTTCCAAAGCCTTTAAATAATCACTAAAATCTCCAAGCTTTTCATAATCTTCCCCAAAAGTACTTAATGAAACATCATACTTTGGTAAATTAAGAAAATCATTAAATATTTTTAAAGTATAATTTATAAAACTAAAAAAACTATTAAATAAAATAATTAAAATAAAAATACATAAAATAAGATTTCTATATTTTTTCTTATTTCTTTCATAATTAACAAAAGCCAAACTTAAAGCAAAATTCTTCAATTGAAAATGCGATGATTTATCAACATCATCTTTTTTAAAAATATCCATAATCTTATATTTCTTAATTTTTAAAAGTGGTAAAACTGAAGAAATTAAAATAATAACTATTATAAAAATAAATGGAATTAAAATAAATGGTATATAACAGTAAAACCCTAACTTTCCATTCAAAAACTCAAATAAAACACTATTAATTATTTTAATCAAACACAAATTTAAACCTATACTTAAAAAAAATCCAATAACAATACCCAAAATGCTAAGAATAAACTCTTCAAATAAAAAAATTTTTAAAATCTGTTTCCAATCCGCACCCGATGTTAAAAACAAAAATATATCATTCCTTTTCTTAATAAAAACCATCTGAAAGACATTATAAATAATAAAAAAAACAGAAACTGATAAAATAACTATAATACCTATTATCAAGCTCATAAATAACTCCAAATAATTATTATCACCTATTCCATATAAAGAAAACAGCTTATTATTATAAAATATTTCTTTACAATCATTTGTATGGCATAATCTTTCTGTATACTCATAGCTTTTATAAATATCATTAAATTTTATATAATATTCACCATCATTTTCTTTTAAAGAAATAATATTTTCATCAAAAGTTACATTTCCAATAATTTTAACATGATAATCATTTTCTTTAATCACCTTATTTATCAAATACTGCCTAAATGAAGAAAATAAAATACCTACACTAAAAAATAAAACACTAACAAGTATTACTGCACAAATAATTGTTAAACTCTGTTTTTTATTTTTTTTAAAATATCTAATACTTAACCCTAGCACCTGCACTCATCCTTTATAATTTTTCCATCACACATCTCAATTATCCTATCAGCCTCTTTAGCTAAAGATAAATCATGAGTCACCATTATAATTGTCTGCTTATATCTCTTATTATAAAACTTTAATAATTTCATAACATATTTACTATTTTTACTATCTAAATTACCTGTAGGTTCATCACAAAATAAAATTTTAGGTTTATTTATTAAAGCCCTACCTATCGCCACTCTCTGTTGTTGACCACCTGATAGATCATTTGGAAACATACTTTCCTTATTTTTAAGTCCTAAACTTTTTATCAAATCATTAACTTTTCTATCATCTACTTTTCGTCCATCAAATAAAGCTGGAAGAATTATATTTTCCTTAACATTTAAAACCGGTATTAAATTATAAAACTGATAAATAACCCCAATATATTTTCTTCTAAATACTATCATTTTCTTATCCGAAAAATCATAAATGTTTTGATTATTGATATAAACCATACCACTACTCGGACTATCTAATCCAGCAAGTAAATGTAAAAGTGTACTTTTACCACTACCACTTTTTCCAATAATTGCTACAAATTCACCTTTATTAACCTTAAAATTAATATTACTTAATGCCCAAAATTCATAATTTCCATTCACATATTTTTTACTCAAATTCCTTACATTTAAAATTTCCATTTAATCACCTCTATATATAAACATACGGCAAAAATAAGCAAATTCCTTTTTTTAATAAAAAAAATCCAGAAATTTCTGAATTTTATATCTTCTTTCGCATAATTCTAAGTGCATTTAATACTGCAAGTAAAGTCACACCAACATCCGCAAATACGGCCATCCAAATACTAGCTAAACCAAAATAAGCCAAAACAAGCATTAAAAATTTAAAACCTAAAGCAAATATAATATTAAATTTTACTATTTTTTGAGTTACCCTAGCTATTTTTATTGCCAAAGGAATTTTACTCAAATTATCATGCATAATTATTACATCCGCAGCCTCTATCGCCGCATCACTTCCAATACCGCCCATTGAAATGCCTATATCAGCTTCTTTAATAACTGGCGCATCATTAATTCCATCACCAACAAAAGCTGTAAAATAATCTTTTTTTATCTCTTTCATTTTTTTAACCTTATCTGCCGGAAGCAATTTAGAATAATACTCATCTATTTTTACCTTTTCACAAACATTCCTACAAATATCCGCATTATCTCCAGATAACATAAAAGTTTTTTCAATTCCAATTTTTTTAAGCAAAAAAACCAAATCTAAAGCCGAATCTTTAATCTTATCATAAATAGATATATAGCCCAAATATTTTCCATTTAAAGAAACAAAAACAGTCGTTCCAAAAGAATCCACATTAGGAATATCAATATCATTCATCGCCATTAACTTATCACTACCAACAATAATATCTTTTCCAAAAACTGAAGCTTTTACGCCATAACCACTAATCTCTTTATAATTTTTTATTTTTTTCTCATCAATCTTTTCACTATAAGCCCCTACTATTGATCTTGCAATTGAATGATTTGAATAATACTCACTATAAGCGGCCAAACAAACTAACTCTGAAGAAGAAACACCCTCACTAGCTACCTTTCTAACCACAAACTTACCCTCAGTAATCGTTCCAGTTTTATCTAAAACTAAAGCCTCTATTTTAGCCAAACCATCAATTCCATCACTACCTTTAATTAAAATTCCCTCTTTACTAGCTCTTCCAACCCCACAAAAGAACCCTAAAGGAACTGAAATTACTAAAGCACACGGACAAGCTGTTACTAAAAAAACCAAAGCATTATAAATTTCTAAACTACCACCAAACATTAAAGGAACCAACACAAGTAAAATAGCTAAAATAACTATAATAGGTGTATAAATTCTTGAAAACTTTGTAATAAATTTTTCTGTATTTGTCTTTTTCTCACTAGAATTTTCAATTAAATCGATGATTTTACTAGCCGTTGAAGTAGACTCATCACTTAAAGCTCTAACACTAATCAAACCATTACCATTCAAATAACCACTTAAAACCAAAGAAGAAACATTAATTTCCAAAGGAACACTCTCTCCTGTCAAACTAGAACTATCTACACTTGTCACCCCTTCTATAACAACACCATCAAGTGGAACTTTCTCAAAAGGCTTAACCACAAAAATATCTCCAACCCTTGCCTTTTTAATATCCACCTTTTCTATCTTATCTCCTTTTTTCAAATTAACATAATCACTTCTCAAATCCATAAGTTTAACAATAGATTCTTTTGAATTATTTACCGCCATATCAGATAAATATTCACCAAACTGAAATAATAATATAACCATAACTGCTTCTGGATATTCCCCAATTATAAAAGCACTAATTGTTGCAATAATCATCAAAGTACTTTCATCAAATAAATGACCTTTCAATAAATTTTTAAAAGCTTCTATAAAAATATCATAGCCCACCAAAACATAACTTAAAGTTAATAGTCCGAAATAAACAATATTATATTCTTTAAAAAATAAAGCAATAATAAATAAAATTGTACTTATAATAATTTTAATAATTCCACTATTAATATTAATCTTCATAACTTATTTTCTCCTTTAAATGAATAATACCATACTTCAAAATAACTGAAATATGTTCATCCGCAATACTATAATAAACAGTTTGACCCACTTTATTCGTTTTGACCAAATTAGAATTTCTAAGTGTTTTAAGTTGATGAGAAACTGCCGATTGACTAACATCTAATTTCTTTGAAATTTCATTAACTGAAAGTTCTCCATTAATTAATAAATCAAGTATTCGAATTCTAGTTGCATCTCCAAAAATCTTAAAAAACTCTGCTAATCCTCCTAAAAACTCCTTACTATGCATTTAATTCCCTCCTTATATGAATATATGTTCATATAAACATATTATAACAAAACAAAAAGAATGTCAAGACATTCCAGCTCCATCAACTGATAAAATAGCACCTGTAATAAAACTTGCTAAATCACTTGCCAAAAACAAAAATGCATTCGCAATATCCTCAGGCTCTCCCATCCTACCAAGTGGAATAGAAGCCACAATAGGCCTAATCATCTCCTCAGATAAACTGTCAACCATATCCGTATGAATAACTCCAGGTGCAACCGCATTAACTCTAATATGATCACGTCCAAGTTCTCTAGCCAAAGACTTAGTTAAACCATTAACCGCAAACTTGCTAGCTGGATACCCACATCCCGCAGCCTGTCCATAAATACTAACCATCGAACTAGTGTTTAAAATAACGCCGCCACCATTTTCCTTCATATATTTAGCTGCCACCTTAGAGCAGTTAAAAACTGCCTTTAAATTTAAATTGATAATATTTTCAAATTCATATTCATCATAATTATATAAACTAGTACTTGAAGAAACACCCGCATTATTAACTAAAATATCAATTTTACCAAATCTACTTTTAATATCCGCAAAAGCTCTTTCAACAGCCCCTAAATCAGTAATATCAGGTTGCATTCCAATAACTTGGCGATTAGGATTTTCCTGTTTTAACATAGTTAAAGCCTTTTGAACACTCTCTTCTTTTGAACCAAAAAGAATTACTGTTGCTCCATTATCTAAAAATTTTCTCACTGTCGCAAAACCAATTCCTCTAGTACCACCTGTTATAATTGCTACTTTCCCTGGTAACATATAATCCCTACCTTTCATATATATCATAACATATTTTACCCATATAATTAATAATTAAACAAATAAATTACATAACTTAACACCTAAAGCATATTTTTTTTATTAAGCCACATTGCTAATATAAATGATACAATAAAAGAAACAATACATATCAAAATAAATGATATATCACTCTCACCCAAAGCACCCAAAGGCACATTCATTCCTAAAAATGAAGCAATCATCGTCGGAACTGAAAATACAATTGTAATACCTGTTAAAAACTTCATAATAACATTCAAATTATTAGAAATAATAGTTCCATAAGCATCAATAGTTGATGATAAAATTTCCCTAAAAATCATACTGCTTTCAATACACTGCTTATTTTCAAGTACTGCATCTTCTAATAAAATTTTTTCCTCCTTATTTAAAGCAACAACATTTTCCTTTTGTAGTTTTTCTAAAACCATACTATTTGCCTTTAATGAAGTAATAAAATAAACAAGTGACTTTTGAATATTTAAAAAATTAAGCATCTGCTTATTATTAGTTGAATGATAACTACTTTTCTCTATTCTTTTAATATCCGCATCTAAAACATCTAAAGTATATAAATAAGCACTTGATGAATTAAAAAGTATCTGCATTAAAAAACGTTCTCTTTCTGTCACCTCAAAATCTTCAACCTTATTTTGTTTAAACTTATTCAAAAACTCATGTTCCACCAAAGAAACTGTCAAAATATAATTACTATCACAAAGAATAATACCAAGCGGATAAGTAACATATTTATTTCTAATACTTTTATCTTTCATGTAAGGAACATCAATTACAATCAAAATTCCCCCATCAAATTTTTTAACCCTAGGCAACTCCTTTTCCACCAAAACCTGTAAAATAATAGATGAATTAATCTTACACACCTCAGAAATCTTTTGAATTTCTTCTTTATTAGGATTAACAATATCTATCCAACTATTCTTTTCAAAAGTATTTTCTTCTTTTACAGTACTATTTAAATCATTCTTAAAAACCTTAAACATAAAAACACCTACCTTATTTTCATAATAATGATAACACGTAAAAAGCCTAATTGTAAAGATTTACATATTACAATAAACTTAAATTTCTGATAAAATATAAATGGATGTGAGATGTATGAAAAAATATATAAAAAACTACATAGAAAACGATCAAAAATTTGATAAAAAAACGCTTTTAGCTATAATTTGTCTAATAATAGTAATATCAGGAATCGCAGGATGGCTATATGAATTTATTTTTTACTTTTTTAATAGTGGCATGAAAACATTTTACTTTAGAGGTGGTAATTTTTTACCATGGATTAATATCTATGCCATAGGTGCCACTGCCATATTTATATTAACTTATAAAAAAAGAAAACACCCACTATATATTTTCTTAATAAGTATCATAGCAAGTGGAATATTAGAATATATTGGTGGCTACTATATGGAACATTTTAATGATGTAAAATGTTGGGACTATAATAAAGAAATATTAAACTTTGGCAACATAAATGGCTATGTTTGTCTAAGAAGTGTTTTAATATTTGGAATTATGAGTCTTATATTAATGTATCTTATTGTTCCCTTTTGCTTTTATCTTGCTAGTAAATTAAACAAAAAAACATTTTTAATCATCAGTTATACTTTATGTTTCATTTTCCTAGCTGATGAATTATATAATTTAATATTCGCAAACCTTTTAGAACTCCCAAGAGCATCTTCCATATATAAAAAATTAGGATTAAAATATCTTTATTTTTAAAAAAGCACAACATTTCAAAAACTTTGTGCTTTTTTTCTTTTTTTAACCAAAAAATGCACAATCATTGTGCATTTTTACCAACAAAGACATTATAAATTTCTTCATACCTATACCCTAACTTAGTGTGAGATGAATCTGCAATTAGTATGCCAAGTTCTACTAATTCATCTATTATCTTTGAAACTGTATTTCTTGAAACGCCAGATTCCTCCACGATTTCCTTTTTTGTAAATACAATTTGATGCATCATTGCTGGCATAATTCTATAAACAGCAATTCTTCTCAACACTTTAATCTTTTCCATGTCTTTTTTAAAAATTTGTTTAATCATTTTTATTTTAGCTATATAATTTTCACACTGTTCAATTATACATTGTAAGAAAAATTTAATAAACCCAAGCATATTACCTTTTCTACTTTCGTTTAAAAACTTATGATAACTAGGTTTATATAATTCTATAACTTCTGATAAAAATAAAATCGGTTTATCCTCAGTTAAATTAGCTAATTGAATTGGAATAAGAGCTCTTCCTAATCTTCCATTTCCATCTCTATAAGCATGAATCGTTTCAAACTGTGAATGCGATATAGCCATATTTATAAATATAGGATCTATAAACGCATCATTCATGTATTTAAAAAGATTATCTAAAAGAATTGGAACATCCTCAGGAATAGGCGGTACAAAAATAGCTTCATCAATACTACAACCTTTTGGTCCAATCCAATTTTGAATATTTCTGACATGACCAGGTTCTTTTTCATTTCCTCTAACACTATCTAAAAGAATTTTATGTATATTATTCACAAAAACTAAATTAATTTCATTATTTTTATTCAAATATTCTTTGGAATATTCTATAACCTTTTTTAAATTTTGAATTTCTTTAGTTTCATCATTTTTAGGCATATACTTTAAATAATACATATCATCCTGTGAAATTTGAGTACCTTCAATTTGCGTAGATTTCAAACTTTCACTAAGAATTATTGAGTCCAAAAAAATCTTTGAATCAAATTCAACATTTTTCAAATATGTTTTATATTCAGCATATTTTGAATTTGCATCAGCAAGCAATCTAAGTAATTCTTTATCCATAACATAATCCATAGGTAATTTCTTTACTTTCATCGGTTCCACATCCATCACCTCTAAAGTCATAATACCATAACTCCATTAAAAAGTAAATAAAAATGCACAATATTTCAAAAACTTTGTGCATTTCTTTGTTTTTTTGACAAAAAATGCACAATGAATGTGCATTTTAACAACAATTTATATTTTTATTTAAAATTAATATCAAAATAATTTTAAAAATTAAAAATTCCCTTATATATTAAGAGAATTGATTTCAAAATGGTGCCGCAACGGAGAATCGAACGCCGATTAAAGCCTTACCATGGCCTCGTAATACCTTTATACTATTGCGGCATATAAAAATTATATAATATTTTAATGCTTATTGCAATAAAAATACCATATAATTTATTTTTTATTTTACTTTATCAATAACTAAAGTAAACTCATCTTGAATTTCTTTAAGTCTTCTTTCTGTTTTAGCCTCAAATCTAACAGTCAAATCAGGACCTGTATTACTCGCTCTAACTAAAGCCCAACCATCATCAAACATAACTCTAATACCATCTACCAAAGAAAAATTATAATTTTTATCTTTCGCATAATCTATAACTTCATCAACTATTTTAAACTTATTATCATCTCTAACCCTAATTTTAATCTCTTCAGTAGAAAAGTAATGATTCATTCCCTCAAATAATTCACTAATTTTTTTATCAGTTTTTGAAAGCAGCTCAATAATTCTAAGTATTCCATATATTCCATCATCATATCCTAAATACCTATCTCTAAAAAATAAATGACCAGAATACTCTCCACCAAAGAATAAATCATTCTCACTTACATACCTGCGGCAATACACACTACCAGTTCTATTCATACAAGGTTTTAAACCAAGCTTTTTAATCTCATCAATCAAAGAAAGTGAACACTTAACATCAAATACACCTTTTTTAACTTTCATTTTAGAAACTAAATCACGGTAAAATAAAGCCATAATCATATCCGCCGAAACAAAACTACCATCCTCTAAAACAAGACCACATCTGTCACAATCACCATCAACAGAAACCCCTAAATCAAAATGAAATTCCCTAACCGTATCTCCTAAAACTTTCAAATTATCTTTAACTGCCGGATCTGGAACATGATTTGGAAAATTAGAGTCACTTTCACAAAATAAAAACTGACAGTTAATATTAAACTCTTTCATAATATCTCTAATAAATAAACTTCCTGTCCCATTCCCACAGTCCACTATAACATTAACTTTCCTATCACCAAAATCTAAAGACTTCTTTAAATTATCTAAATAACTAGGAAAAATATCAATACTCTCTATCTTACCTTCCCCATCCATATACTCATATTTATCTAAAAATTTTTTAAAATCCTGCAAATCCTTTCCAAATAAAGAATCATTCTTACTCATAGATATTTTAAAACCATTATATTCTTTAGGATTATGACTAGCTGTAACCATAATAGCTGCAGAGGCATTTAAATAGATTTTCGCATAATTATGCATTGGCGTAGTCACATAACCTAAACTAATAACATCTACTCCACTATCCAAAAGTCCATTAATCAAAGCCGGATAAATAACCTTATAACTTTCCCTATTGTCGTGGCCTACAATAACTTTATCTAATCCATGTATCTGCACATAACTTCCAAAAGCTTTACCAACAGTATAAGAAACATCCTCATCAATATCTAAATCATATATACCTCTAACATCATATTCTCTAAAAATAGCTGAATTAATTTCCTTTTTTACCCTCATATTTTATCCTCCACTATACATTATATATTACTTTATACAAATACGCAAACCTTTCATATTTTGAGTTTCGGTTTTTTACGAAAAAAATTATGAAAATTTTATTAAAATAAATAATCTTTAAAATTTTGGATAAA
>CALVIE010000018.1 GCA_944329385.1 uncultured Bacilli bacterium
ATATGGAAATAATTCAAGCCTATATCCAAGCTCTTAATAGCCTACCTTTCTATTTAACTGCAGCCTTAAATGGCGGAATATTTATTACTTATATAAGTAAACAGTTAATATCCTCAAGCAAAATTAGAAAACAAAACAAACAAAGACATCTAAAATTATACCGCAGTGTTGGTGAAATTAAAGAAACAAACAATGATGAATTAAACAAAATAATCAAATTATTATTTAAAGTAAATGACAAACAAGACTATCTTAACATTATTAAAGAAATTAAAATTCCAGAAGAGTTAAAAGAAATAGTAAATACCTTTGTTCAAAATGTCGATGAAAAAAATCTTAAATACTGTGCAAAAAACCTAAAAACTGTTAAAATAGAAAACAAAAATATCATGAAACAATTTAAAGACTATCTATCAAATCTAGAAAAATCAACTTTAGCCTCCGGTCTTTACTATTGTCACACCAATACCATCGACCTTTTTATAAATTCAAAACGAGTCTTAAGTCACGAATTTATCCACATGTGTACAAATAATGGAACTGACTGCGGTTTCAATTTATGTACTCGCTATAATGAAAAAATCGGTCAAGGCTTAAATGAAGGCTATACTGAACTTTTAAACACTAGAATTTTCAAATACAAAAACTTAAGTTATTCTAAAAATGTTAGTATAGTAAAACTATTAGAAACTTTTTTTGATGATCCTAAAGACTTAGAAAATGCCTTTTTTAGTAACGATTTAGATAAAGTCATCCTTCAGTTTTGTAAATATGGCACTAAAGAAGAATTCTTTAATCTCTTAGAAAACTTAGATAACTTTGCCACTGGACCAATTCTTCTAAAAGATTTTATCCAATATCATAAACTTCAGTTTAAACTCTATGAAATCATAAAAAGAAGTAATGAACCGAATAAAATACAAAACTTTGAAAATATTTTGTTTCAAAATTCCCTAAATAAAATTCTAAAAAATGGTTTTTCTTTAATTCCTTTAAAACAAACTTCAAAAAGACTAAAATAAAGTCTTTTTTCTTATAATTTAAACACTTTCGGACATAATAAAAAAAGGAAAGTAGGAATATTATGGAAAAAATAATAACAAATGCAAAAAAGGTAATTGAAAAAACAAAAAAACTATATGGTAACAGTCCTGATTTAAACACTAGAATCATAAATATAAAAGGCACAAATGTTGGCATCCTTTTCTTTGAAAGCTCATCACAGGCCAGTACAATAAGTGATTTCATTATCAAAGGCACCTTATATACTGCCACTAATAAAAATCTTTTCCAAAATATTTTTGAGGCCCTAAAAAACAATTTGTTTAATAGTCAATTATTTACCATTAAAGATTATTCACAGTTCCCATATTTCTTATCAAGTGGTTTTACCATAATTGTCACTGATAACTCAAGCGAAGCCATCATTATGGAAACAAGAGCTCAACTAGATAGAGGTATTACCGAATCCTCAAGTGAACCAATATTAAGAGGTTCAAAAGATAGCTTCACCGAAAGTCATTCCAAAAACCTTGGACTAATTAGAAAACGAATTAAAGACTCAAACCTTTGGTTTGATGAATTAAAATTAGGTAGACGTACCCAAACAAGAATTAGTATTGCTTACATAAACGGCATCTCCGATCCAAAAAAAATAAAAGAAATTAAAAAAAGACTAAAAAAAATCGACATAGATGGTGTTCTAGATAGTGGTAATATCAAAGATTACTTAATAAAACAAAAATCTGTATTTCCCCAAATTCAAAGCACTGAAAGACCAGATGTTGTAAGTCAAGCTCTTCTATCTGGCAAAATTGCTATTTTTACAGAAAACTGTCCTTTTACTTTAATATTACCAAATGTTTTTGTAGACTACCTCCACACCTCAGAAGATCAAAACCAAAAATCATCCAACATCACTTTCACTAGAATATTAAGAACCATAGCTTTAATCATCACATTATTTACTCCTGCCATTTATATTGCCATAACCACCTTTGATCAAAATACCATTCCAGATAAACTATTAATATCCCTTGCTATTCAAAGAAAAGGAGTACCTTTTCCAACAACCTTTGAAATAATCCTCTTAACCACCATTTTTGAAATTTTAAGAGAAAGTGATTTAAGAAGTCCAAGCAGTATGTCCGCTGCTATGAGCATAGTTGGCGCTCTCGTTTTAGGACAAGCTGCAGTAGACGCCGGAATAGTTTCACCAATAACTGTCATTGTTGTAGCATTCACATCAATTTGTAGCCTCATCTTCACCGATATTGACTTCATGAATGGCATAAGAACATGGCGTTTTATCTTTATCTTAGCCGCCAGCACCCTAGGCATAATTGGAGTACTATCATTTGCCATTATCTTGCTTATAAAACTTGCCTCTTTAGAAAATTTAGAAACAAGTTACTTATCACCATTCGCCCCTTTTTCTATAAAAGATCAAAACAATGCTATCTATAAAGCTCCAGAAGAAAAAATTATAAATAGACCAGACTACGTAAGTAACCTAAATCCACATAGACAAAGGAGGACAAAATGAAACGACTAACTTTAATTTTATCATTTTTCATAATAAGCATCTTTTTAACTGGATGTGCCGGATACGAAGAGTTAAACAACCTATCAATTGTAACTGCTGTCGCATTTGATAAAACTGATGATAATTACGAACTTAGCTTTCTCATTGCCAACTCCCCAAAAGCTCAAACATCAGCCAAAGAAGGAGAAGCTAAAACAACCGTCTATGAAGGAAAAGGTAAAACAATTGCTGAAGCTTCCAAAGCCATTGAACAAATAGTTCCTAAAAAAACGTATTTAGGTCATATAAACGTCGTTATAATATCTGAAGATATTGCTAAAGATGGTTTCTTAAAAATTGCTGATTGGCTTCTTAGAAATCCACAAACTAGAAAAAAATTTTATCTCCTACAAGCCAAAGACGAAAAAGCCAAAAATATCTTAAAAATAACATCACCTTTAGAATCCTTTCCCTCACAAAGTATTGCCACCCTAATTGAGTCTAACGCTGAAACAAAATCAATTGCCACTTCTATCACCTATAGTAACTTTATCAGTCAAATATTAGAAAAAGGGTATGATCCAGTATTACCCACAATAACCATTAAAGGTGATGTAAAAAAAGGTAGCAATGAAAAAAACTTAGAAACAACTGAACCAGAAACCCATCTTGCTCTAGGCCCCCTTGCCATTTATAAAAAAGATAAACTAGAAGGTTTTTCAACAGAAAAAGAAAGTTGGGCTATCAATGTTTTAAAAAATGAAGCAAAAGAAGTCAATTATAATGTTAAATATCAAAACGAAGATATAAGTATTGAAACAAATTACCTAAAATCAAAAATTAAAATCATCGATACTCAAAATGTTGAAATAACCATTAGTGGCAAAGGTGACATTTATAACATCAATAACAAAATAGATATTCAAAACTATAAAGTAATAAATAAAATTGAAAAAGCATGGAGTAATTCTTTAAAAAAAGATTTATCAAAAGTAATCAAAAAAATTCAAAATAAATATAAATCAGACATCTTTGGCTTTGGCAATTTAATATATAAAAACAAACCTAAAACTTGGCAAAAATTAGAAAAAGATTGGAATAACAAATACTTTCCTAACCTCAATGTTAAAATTAAAACTAATCTAAAAATAGAAGCAACAGGCTCATTAGTCCAAACAATTAAGGAGGGAAAATAAATGAAGCAAATAACCTCACTTGAATATAATACATTACTTTGGTTTTTAACAAGAGCAACATTCATTGAAATAACCGCTGAAATATTACTAAATACCGCCCATCAAGATTCATGGATAAGTATTCTCATAGCTATCATAATAGGTATTCTTCCAATAACTCTATACTCTTATTTAAAAAACAAATACCCACAGCAAAACATCATAAAATTAAATCAAGAAAAACTTGGAAAAATAGGTACTTTCTTAAACCTCATCTTAATTGCTTCTACTTTAATGTTTACTATAAGTAGCTTTTGGATTGTTGTCAATTTTATAGACTCCCAGTACTTATATCAAACACCTACCCCGATAATAATTTGCATTTTAATATTACCCGTAATATATACTATAATAAAAAAATTTCATGTTTTTACTAAAGTAAATTTAATCATGTTTTACATTTCCCTATTCTTTATTATAATTATACTAACAGGACTTATTGGTAATGTAGACATAAACAATTTAAAACCAATTTTAAATAACTCTCCAAATAACATTCTATATGGCAGTTTTTATTTCATTGGTTTTAATATCTTACCTTTATTCCTTCTAAGTATTATTCCTAAAAAAAACATTAAAAACTATTCACCAAAAAAAAGTTTTCTATTCTACATAATAAGCGGCCTTTCTCTTTTAAATGTTATGTTTTTAACTATAAGTATCTTTGGAATTCATCTTTCTGAGTTATATAATTATCCGAGTTTTCATCTATTAAAAAGAGTCAGCGTTCTAGAAATAATTGATAGAGTTGAAAGTATATTATCCTTAGAATGGTTCCTCGCCCTATTTATACAAATTGTTATGTCCTTATTCTTTATCAAAATATCCATAAAAGAACTATTTCAAACCAAAGAAAAAACAAACAATATCATTATGATAATTGCCTGTTTAATAATTGCTATCTTAACTCAAATTATCTTTACTACCAAAGGAACAGAAATCGCTTACTTTAAAAACATATTAATATACATACTATATATATCCTATCTAATTGTTCCTCTAATAACATTTATCAAAAGCTTAAAAAAAACCTAACTTTTGTCCAACAAAATATAAAACAGCTCCTATAATTCCTAAAACTAAAATGGTCACAAAAATGGTTTTAAATAAAGATCCTTTCTTTTCTTCATCAGAGCCTAAAAAATCTTTTTTCTTAAACTTTAAACTAGAAGTAAAAAAAGTACTATCCATTGTTCCAGTTTTATCATCATTTTTATGTTTATTAATAAAAGGTTTAAAATCATTCAAATTACCAACTTGTGTATTTTCATTATTTCCCCTCAAATCACTAAACATATCAGCCGCCAAATCTGCATCATTTAACTGATTAAGTGTATGAGCACTAGAAATAGTTTGAACCATATCATCTTCATCAGAAGAAAAATAACTATTTCTATAATTTTTCTTTAAATCTAAATTATTTAAAAGCTCATAACTTGTTTTACTAAGAACCCTCTCCTTATCATCAGGTTCCTTGTTTTTTTTAGCCTTAGATAAAACATCCATAATATCATAAGTACGATCCTCATCCTCGTTATATTTCTTTAAAGTCCTAGGTAAAGAAACGTCTTGTTTATTTTCTTCCGTTAATTTTCTATATCTTCTTTCTGCCTGATACTTTTCCCTCGTTTCAAGCATCCGCTTAACCTTAGTAATATCTATTTCATTAGTTCCATCAATTTCTGCAATTCCTTCAATATTACTATACTTCCCATATGAATAAATACTATTATAAAGTCTTGTATTCCTTTTAGTCCTTGAAGTATCCCTCGCACTTTTTTTATAATACCGCTCCATTCTTGATGCCACCCATACCACCTCTTATTATCAATAATATCATATTTTGTCACATTTTAAAAGTGAGCCTTGCTTTTTTTTTAAATTTTATTTATAATTTCTATGGAGGTATAAAATGGTAAAAGTAAATAAAGATAAATGTATTGGCTGCGGAGCCTGCACGGCTATCGCACCAGAAATATTTGACTTTGATGATGATGGATTAGCTAAAGTCATCAAAGATGAAGTAAATGAAGACGTCAAAATGGCTGCTGAAAGCTGTCCAACCGAAGCTATTGAAATTAAAGAAAAAAACAGTTAATGTTTTTTTATCAAAATATGAACAAAAGCTATTTTTTAGCTATCGCATATAACTTTTTAACTTCTTTAATATTTAAATGTCTATATTCACCAGATGAAAGCCCATCTAAAGTAAGAAAAGCAAATCTTTCTCTTTTAAGTTTAGAAACCTTATAACCAATAGCTTCAAACATTTTCTTAACTTGATGATTTCTTCCCTCATAAATTGTAAGTTCTATTAATGAACTTTTTTTCTTTTTATCTATTTTTTTTATCTTAACCCTCGCTCTTCCAGTTTTCTTACCACCTATAATAACACCTTTCTCTAAAGATTTAACTAAACTAGGATTAACAATTTCATCTACTTTTACAATATAAACCTTCTCTACTTCGTGTGATGGATGAATAAGTAAATTCGTAAGTTCACCATCATTAGTAAGTATTAAAAGGCCACTAGTATCATAATCAAGTCTTCCAACCGGATATAATCTATTTTTACTTTCCACAATATCTACTACAGTTTTCCTACCTTTTTCATCGCTCACACTTGAAACCACACCTCTAGGCTTATAAAGTAAAATATATTCTTTACTCTCGCTTTTCAAAGTAACACCATTAATAACAATCGTATCACTATAACTAGCCCTGCTCCCTAAAGTATTAATAATCACGCCATTCACTTCTACCTTACCACTTAAAATAAGCTCTTCAGCTTTTCTCCTAGAACAGTATCCACTATTCGCAATAATTTTTTGTAATCTTTCCACATAAATCACCTATCAAAATTATACAAAATAAACCCTAAAAAAACAAGGGAACAATAACCAAAGCCACTATAACCATAAATAAATCAGTAAGTAATCCTACCCATAAAGCATATTTAATTTTCTTAATCCCAATAGTTCCAAAATATAAAGTTATAATATATATTGTTGTATCACTAGAACCTTGAATAACTGAAGCCAAAACACTAATCAAACTATCTGGCCCATACACCTTATAAAGATCATTAAGCAAAGCAAGCCCAAAACTTCCAGAAAATGGCCTCATAATTGCGATAGGTAAAACTTCTACAGGAATATGTAATAAAACTAAAATAGGTTTCAAAAAATCAAAAAAGTAATCAATGATTCCACTATTTAAAAATATATTCACCCCAAAAATCATTGCCAATAATGAAAAAAACATTGAAATAGTCATTGGAAGTCCTTCCTTTGCCCCATTAATAAAACTATCATAAACATTGATTTTTCGAAAAACGCCATAACTAATAACTACTAAAACAATAATAGGAATAAACATACTAGAAATGGTAGTCACTTGTGATACCTCCTACTAAAAATCCTGTCTAAAATAAGCCCAAATATGAGTGAAATAAAACTAATAATTAAACAAGGCACCGCAATAAAAGAAGCATCTTTACTATCATAAAGCATCCTAAGTGAAATAATTGTTGTCGGAATAACACAAAGTCCACAAGTATTAATAATTAAAAAAGTAATCATACTCCTGCTTGCATCTTCTTTATTATTATTCAACTTTTGTAAAGACTCCATAGCCTTTAATCCAAAAGGCGTTGCAGCATTACCAAGTCCAAACATATTAGAAAGTATATTAGAAGAAATAAAACCGAAAGCTTCATGATTCTTTGGAATTTCTGGAAAAATTTTATGAAGCAAAGGAGAAATAAACTTTGAAACCTTAAATAGTAAACCAGACTCCCTAGCTATATTCATAATTCCAAGCCATAAACTCATCAAAGGAAAAATCTGCATCACAAGTTCCAAAGTAGCCTTACCACTAGATAAAATTTGGGCATTTAAAACATCCGCCTTCCCTGTCAAAAGCAAACATAAAGATCCAATTACAATAAGTCCTACCCAAAGTTTATTAATCATTTAAATAACTCCATAAACTTATCCCAAAAACTCTTTTTCTTATTTCCCTTTTTAACATAAATATTCTCTTCGCCTATAAATTTATCCCCCAAATAAACTTTTACTACTCCAACCTTATCACCGCTTTTGTATTTTCTCATTTTATTAACCTCATACTTTAACTTTAAAATATCTTCTTCATTCTCTCTAAGTAAATACTTAAAATCATTTTTTAAATAAAGTTCATCATCAGTATAATAATTCTCACCAATTATCCTAACCTCACCTTTATTTAAAAGCGTATATGAATTATATTCACTAAAAGCCTCCTCATATAAATTTTTATGATCATTAAAATCATCTCCATCATTAATAGTCACTACTGTCAAATTCATATCATCCTTAGAAGCACTTGTCACTAGTGTCCTTTTAGCTATTTTAGTAAATCCTGTCTTACCTCCTGTTGTATATTTATAACTTGAAAGTAATTTATTCTTATTATGCCATTTATACACATTTTTATTAGTTTTTAAACTATAATCTTTAGTCCCTACAATCTTCCTAAACTCCTCATTTTTCATTGCATAACTCATAAGCAAAGCCATATCATAAGCCGAAGAAAAATTGCCCTTTTCCTCATCTAAACCACTAGGATTATTAAAAGTCGTATTTTTCATCCCTATTTCCTTAGCCTTTTCATTCATCATTTTAACAAAACTATCTACATTCCCAGCCACATTAACTGAAATAGCTAAAGCCGCATCATTCCCACTTCTAAGCATAAGCCCATAAAGTAAATCTTTTAACTTCATTTTCTCCCCAATTTGAACATATATTCCAGATCCATAAGCCTTTAAAACCTCTTTTCCAATGACAACTTCCTTATCAATATCACCATTTTCTATCGCAATAATTGCCGTCATAATCTTTGAAATAGAAGCCACACTTTGAACATAATGAACATCCTTACCATAAATAACCCTACCACTATCCATATCCATTAAAATAGCCGACTTCGCACTAGTAGAATATCCAAAAACTTTAAAAGGTAAAAATAAAAGGAGTATTAAAAAGAACTTCTTCATATACACCACCTAAAAAATTATATACAAAAAAGTGAACAAATATGTCCACTTTAAAATGTCCCTCAAAAAACAAACTTTTAACATTACATTTTATTTACTCATCAAATCTAATAAATCAAAACTCCTAATATCTTTTTTCTTTAAATGCGGCAACTTATTTTTAGGAAAATTAAAATTACTACTTAACCTGCTATCAATTTTCAGATTATCAGAACTTTTCACATCACATACGTCAAGTATTTCTTTGCCCAAAGAATTTAATAATCTATCAATATTTCTAGTACCTACAATCATATAAATATTCCTATAAATAGAAGACAAAATTATCTCTTTAAAATTACTAACCTTTATCATATCAATATTGTCCAAAACAAAACACCAATTTTTATTAATACACTCTTTATAATATAAAGATAAAATCATATTAATAAATATATTTCCCTTACTATCTTCAAGTTTAGGCATAATAAATAATGCTTTTTTATTAGATGAAGAAAAAATTTCATCTAAATCATCGCCACTAATTAAACTTAAACTATTCTCATAATTCACAATATCATTAATAGCTACTCTAACAACTGATATAATACTTGCTCTAGTTTCATAAGGTGATAGCAATACAGATGATAAATCTCGATGAGCTCTTTCATCACCTTTTAAAAGAAATTCACTAACCTCTTTAATATTTTTATCATCTAAAATATCCAAAAATCTAGAAACACTCAAAAAATTAATTTCATCCTCATGTGCAAGTTCAAACAATTTTAAAACATAACCTCTTACTAAAGAAATAGATGCATCAGTCCAAAAAGAATCTTGTAAATTATTACTAGGAAAAATTGCCTTAACAATATCGCTAACCATTTCATAAGCCTTATCTTTATCACCAGTTTTATAATAATTATAAGGAATCTTCAATATATTAATACTATCACTATACTCTGGACTATCAAAATTTAAAATCTTTACTTCATAACCTTTTTCCCTCAATATATCTGCATATTTTTCAAAATACTCATAATTTTTATCAATAAAAAGTAAATTTTTATTATTTTCTATTAACTCATCAACCATCGGCATAATAATGCCAAAAGACTTACCACTTCTAAACTTACCATTTACAATCACATTTTTATTTATCATTTATATCCTCCTTCATCAAAGTTAAAACTTTACCTTTAAATTTTTTTCTCAAAATTACAATTTTATCATACTGTTCCTGTAATAATTCCATCTGCCTAGAAATTTGATTTTGTTTTTTCAACAAAAACTGATTAACTCCATCATCGTTATTATCAAAATCATTTAACAATGCTTTATAATCGATGATTTCTTGCAATGTAAATCCCACTTTCTTAAGCAAAGTAATAAACTGTGCTTCAATCACATTATCATCGGTATAATAACGATAACTCGTATATTTATCAATTATCTCTGGTTTTAATAAACCAATTTCATCATAATATCTAAGAGTTCTCACAGAAATATTTACTATATTAGCAAAATCACCGATTTTATAAACCAATAAATTCACCACCTTTCACTAACATTATAACCTTACAGTAAACTAGAGAGTCAAGTTTTTTCAAAAAAATGTAGAAATTAATCTACATATACAAAAATCAAGCATATTCAAATAATTTATTTCTATTTACAATCTCAATAATATTGTTTACCGTTTTAACAAAGTCCACATAATCAATTTCTCTAGCACAATAATTTTTTCTTTGATAATTATTCCAATATTCTCTGAGTGCCGAACTATCTTTTATTATCTTATATCTATCATTCAAATCATTTAACAAATTAAGCTTTTCTCTTCTTTTAAATGTATTATAAATTGCCTTATATAACTTTACCTCATCTAAATCATCCTGCATCAACTTATAAATATCATAAAAATCTTTTGCCCTTGTATCAGTTTCCAATGTTTCAATTAACGTTTCGAACTTTTCAGCAATAATAGTATATTTACTAAATGCCATTATCTTAATTACTTTATCCTCTATTAAACACTTATACTTATATTCTATCTCTCTCGGAATGATAGGATCTCCTACTGTTATATCCATTTTTAAAACCACAGTTAAAGTATCAATAAAAGCTTTTATTGATACCCTATACCCACCATACAAATCTACTTCTCTAATTTTTTTAAAACTTAATATTTCAAAATTAATATCATCTACATGCATATCTAATATTTCAGTTAATATTTCTCTAAGCTTATGCTCACTAATTTCTATCCCCTTAATCATCGCATCCATATCTTGCGTAGTTCTACTCTCGTCTTCAAACATTGATGATAATAATAATCCACCTTTAATAATAAAATTATTCTTATATTTACTTATAGAAATTCTATACAAAATTCTTTCAAAAAAATACATTTGTAACAAATCCTGAGGAGACAAATTATATTTTTTTGCTTTATTGTTTATCTTAGTTTTAATACTAACAACATTCACTATAAAAATACCTCCATAAATTCCTTTACTTTACCATATACATTTAATTTTTTGGCATATTCATATAATTTTTTAACATCATTTTTTTGAACTTTATAATATTCTTTAAATGCATATTTTAAATACTCCAAATATATTTTATCTTTACATTTAATTAAATCACAAAGGCATCTTTCAACATCATAACACTTAACTACTTTGCCTTGCGGACTTTTAATCATTATTAAACCAACATCATAATTTTCATCACTAACATAATATAATTTTACATTTTCATTTTTTCTCAAAACACCACCATAATTTCTCTTTACTGTAATATCATATTCCATAGGAACCCTTTCACATAAATCATTAAAATATAAAGCTGTCAAATGTGAATACACTGCATAGCTATTTTTATAAATTAAATTAAAATATTCGTCTCCCCAACTATTTTTTAACACATATAAACCAGGCTTAACTCTTTCAACTAAATTTTTACCAATTAATCTAGTCATAATAACACTTGGAATATTAAGTTCTTTTACTTCCTCAATAGTAATAGTGTCACTGTTTTTTTTCATATAATCTAATATTTTACTTTCATAGTTCATTATATTCCTCCTAAAAGGAAAAAAAAATTTTTTTCCTTACCATACGAACATTATATCATAACACTATATATCTGTAAAGAATCAAAACAATCAAAAAATGTAGAAATTAATCTACATTTATGGAGTAGTCGCTTTATTATCTGAAGTATTATCTGAAGAATTATTATCAGTCATATCATCTGCTATATCATCTATTGCATCTCCAATTAAACCATCACTTGAATCATCTACTCCTTCAGTATCATCAGTTTCATTATTATCAGTTGTATTATCGGCTGTACCATTAATATCATCTGTCGTATTAACATTAGTAACTCCATACATACCGCTTAATTTTCTCAAATCATCGTCCGTTAAGTTTTCAATTTTCCACTCATCATCTTCTTTATTTAAATAAAAAGTAATGGTATAAGTTTCTGTATTAGTTACTTCCTTTAATCTATCAAGCCTATAATTAGCAAACGTATTAGTATCAGTAAACTCATCTGCATTATTTAATCTATAATTGTTAGCTTCATTAATCGCATCCGCATAATTTCTAACCGTAACTTCTGCTGTAACTGTCGCACTATCACCATCTATAGTTTCATCTTTAATCTCATATTGCATATCCTGATAATGTGTTTTCATAAAATCACTATAACTAACTCGCTCATCATCAGTTAGTGTCACATCATTAGTTAAAACATCATTCAAATCACTAACAACATCATCATCATTTGTCTGATACTTATTTAAATACTCTTCTACTTTTTTAGTTGGTGTATTTCCCATATTAGCAGTGCAGCTACAACCAGTAAATAAACCAATGGCCAAAAGTAAACATAACGCTTTTTTCATAACTTCCCTCCTCAATTATATTGTGGAAAGTTATCTAAAATTTATACTATTTTTTTTAAATTATTTTTACAAATAGGTTCCAAAGCAATACCTAAATCCTTTAACTCATCATAAGTATAAGATAATTTAAATGGTGAATTTTTAAACCCTTTAATATAAATCTTACCATTCATCTCTAACTTAGAATTAAAATAATTAATATGACCTAACTTTGTTTTATAAAATAAATCACCATAAATTTTCGCATTCTCTTCAGTTAATTCCATATATCCAAAAGCCATTAAATTTTTAATAATATCTAAATCTTCATTCAAAACGAAATATCCTAAATCAGGTGTTTTAACAAGTAACCCATTAATCATTTTAAAATTATCCTTTGTACACTTTTCTTTATCAAAAAATTGATTAAAAGTTGGATCTAAAAGATAACTTTTTTCATCACCTAATACATTAAAATCCACAGTCAAAAAACTATGACCTAAAATATCTTCACTAATAGCTTTTCCAGTTTCTACAGGTTTATAACTAATATTTAACCTATCAAAATATCTTGCAATTATAGACTGTGCTGTATCACACATAAAACTATAATTATAATCACTAACTTCTTTAAATTTTTTTAAAGAAAGTAAAGCTCTAGTCTGATATATTACATAACTTAAATAATAATCAACTTCATCTTGATTCAAACTTTCACCGTTCGTACATTTTTCTTCTATCAAAGCTATTATATCTAAATCAACATCGTCCATTACATTTATTTTTACATTAAAAAGTTCATCCAAAATATCCACCTCTTAACCTTTAAAATTAATTATCCATTAAATATTTATTTACCTCACAAAATAATTTCTATTATTAATATCATATATATTTTCACTAATAGACTTCATTTTCATTCTACTATCACACCTCAAAATTGTAAAGTTATTTCAGTATACCGGAATAATTTTTTTAAACATATTTTAAAAAATCAAATAAAACTTTATAAATTAAGCATATTAAAACCGTTGATTTTCAACGGTTATTTTCAAATTGGTGGACCCGAGGAGAATTGAACTCCTGTCCAAAAATATTTCCAAATAAACATCTACAAGCTTAGTTAGTTAGAAACTGTCCTAATAAAAATTAGTAACTAACAACTATCTTATTAGTAAGCCTATAAAATTCATCATTACCCCTAGGCTAAATAATGATATATCTTCCTAAAAGCGAACCCTTAAAATTCCTCGGAAGCAAAAGAATTAAAAGAGTGTACCTTGCCAATCTTAGGCAAATGCTGGTACGTAATTATTTCTGTTTCCAGTTATATTTAAGTTTAGACTTAACGTGTCACTCCGACTTGCAGTCCATTCATCCATATTCCTGTCGAAACCAAAAGCGGGCCCAATTAATAAAGCTCTTACATTATAACACATAAAAGCTTTAATGACAAATCATCTTTTAAGCCTTGCTCTAATACTTCTTTCAATATCCCTTTTCTTAATATCTTCTCTTTTATCATAATTTTTCTTACCCTTAGCTAAACCAATAAGTACCTTTGCCCTACCATTTTTCAAATAAACTTTTAAAGGTACTATTGTATAACCCTCTAATTTAATCTTATCTCTAAACTTTAAAATTTCCTTTTTATGAAGCAAAAGCTTTCTTTCTCTAGTTTCATCATGATTAAAAATATTTCCATTCTCATAACTACTTATATGCATATTTATAAGAAAAATCTCATTATTTTTTATTCTTGCATAACTATCCTTAATATTTGCTTTTCCCATTTTTAAAGACTTAATCTCTGTTCCAGTTAAAACAATTCCAGCCTCTATAGTTTCAAAAATCTGATAATTATACTTCGCCTTCCTGTTTACTATTTCCATTTTTCTCACCTTTATTTAATCTAAAATTAATAAGCCCCTTATCCTTAATTACACTATCAACTACAATCTCTAATTTTTCACCAAGCATATATCTTTTTTTACTTCTTTTACCAACTAAACTAAAAGTACTTTCGTCATAAAAATAATAATCATCATCTAATTGATCAATCTTTATCATACCCTCTACTAAATTAGGAAGTTCTACATAAATTCCATAATTAGTAACCGTACTAATTACACCTTTATAAACCTCACCTATATGACTTTCCATATACTCAGCCATCTTCATATCATCAACATCTCGCTCACATTGAGTTGCCGCCATTTCCCTCTCAGAAGAATGCTTTGCCACCTCTGGTAAAGTACTATTATAATAATCTACAACCTCATTATCAATATTATGATTAAACAAATACGTTCTAAGTAATCTATGAACCGTCAAATCTGGAAACCTTCTAATTGGCGATGTAAAATGTGTATAAAATTTACTAGCTAAACCAAAGTGTCCAATATTCACATTATCATATACCGCTTTCTGCATACTCCTTAAAAGCATTGAAGATAAAATATTATACTCTTTTTTATCCTTTAACTGTTTCAAAATATTTTGAATAGTTTTAGGTGTAATATTCTTTAAATTCGCATTCACCTTATATCCTAAAATATTGACAAACTTTAAAAAATTACTAATCTTTTCTTCATCTGGAAGTCCATGTACACGGTAAATAAAAGGTAAATCCATATAAGCAATCGTAGTTGCCACTGTCTCATTCGCCATAATCATAAAATCTTCAATTAAATTCTCACCAGTATCTTGAATCCTTTTTTGAATATCTATAGCTTTACCATTTTCATCAGTAATAATCTTTGGCTCAGGAATGTCAAAATCAAGATAACCCTTCTCTATCTTACTTTTTCTAATAATTTTAGAAAGTTCCTCCATCAATTTTAAATCTGAAACAAACTCCTCATAACCAGAAGGTATAACATTCTCATTTAAAATCTTATTGACATTTTTATAAGTCATCTGTTTTTTAGATTTAATATAACTCTCAAAAATATCACTACTTACAAGCTTACCCTTATCATCAATCTCCATCACACATGATAAAGTAAGTCTAATCACATTCGGATTAAGTGAACAAATGCCGTTAGAAAGCTGATGAGGAAGCATAGGAATAACCGTATCCGCCAAATAACTACTAGTACCTCTTAAATAAGCCTCATCTCCTAAAGCTGTCCCTTCCTTAACATAATGACTCACATCCGCAATATGTACTCCAAGTAAATAATTTCCATTATCTAATTTTTTAATACTTATGGCATCATCAATATCCTTAGTATCATCACCATCGATCGTAAATATAACCTCATCAGTCAAATCTTTTCTTCCTTTAAGTTCTTCTATTTTAACTTCATCTGGAATATTTTTAAGTTCACTGATAACCTCATCTGGAAAAATATCACTAATCTGATACCTTGCGGCTATAGATAAAATATCTACTCCAGGATCATCCTTATGACCTAAAATACGTATAATTTTACCTTGATAATAATTACTATTATTAACCTTATTATCTATTTTAACAACAACCTTATGTCCACTAACCGCACCTTTCGCATCCT
This sequence comes from uncultured Bacilli bacterium, assembly GCA_944329385.1. Taxonomy (GTDB): domain Bacteria; phylum Bacillota_I; class Bacilli_A; order RF39; family UBA660; genus Coprosoma. The sequence goes on from CALVIE010000018.1 coordinate 16,196, forward strand.
CATCTAAAATTTCCACAATAATATTTAACTTATCATCATCTAACTTAAGAAAATTCTTATCGCCTTTCTTATAAAACTCCCCAACTAATAAATTGTTTAAATTACGCTTATTAACTCTCAAAACACTAGCCTCATGTCTAGATTCATCTAATACTTTAATAACGACCTCATCACCATCAATAGCTCCATTTACATTTTCAGATGAAATATGATAATCTTTATCTTCACCATCAATAATAACAAAACCAAAGCCTTTTCTATTTGCTGCAAAAACACCTATCTTCTGTGACTTATCATCAAACTTCGCATACTTACCTTTATTAGTATATCTAATCTTAAGGTCTTTTATAAGCTTACTTAAAACCTCAGGTAAATAAGGAACTTCTTCATCAGTTAACCTTTCTAATATCTCATCATAACTTAAAGCCTTATTATGACCATTAATTATTTCTAAAACCTTTTCCTCCATAAAACTATCACCCCTTTTTTCTCATATAAAAACCTAAACTAAATAATATTGAACCACCAAAAGCCACTATCATATCAAGCATCGTATCATTCACACCTGTCTCAGCCACCCTTTGAGCATCGCCACCAACTAATATATTACACACATACTCAAAAGTTTCCCAAAGAAATGCACATAACATACTAAATGAAACAATAAATAAAACCTTAAACCAAATTTTATCCACTTTTTGTGGTAAAAAAAGCATTCCTGCATAAGCCGTAAGCACTCCAGAAAAAGTATGGACTACCTTATCAAAGCCTTCCCACTCATTATAAAGTTCTAAAATAACTCCCATATAATGAGCTAAAAAAATAAATATTAACCATACAAATGTTACTCCATCATTTAATTTCCCTTTAAAAATTTTATTAACTATAAAAGGTAAACTTGCTGTCAAAACAATACTAGAATCTTTTAAAACAATCACTATACCTCTATCTAATTCACCTAAAATTGTAAAAAAAGCACATCCTAAAGTAATAATAAGTAAACAAATATTAACTTTCTTCATGACCAATCTCCTCCACCTCAACCTCGTTAATCGCATTAAACCTTTTTGTAATTTTATCAGTAGTTGTATGAATATCTTTTACATCTTTGCTTACTGTCTCAATACTCCTAGAAAGCTTATCCCATCTATCTTTATATCTTTTAAATTCCAAATCAAGTAATTTAAGCTCCTTATGAATAACTTTTGTATATTTATCTCTTTCAATATTTTTAATAATAATTTGTAAAGTTGTAAGCGTACTAATTAAAGTAGTTGGACCACATATCCAAACCCTTTTACTATAAGCATAATCCAATATATCTTGATGATAAGCATTCACTTCCGCAAAAATAGCCTCTGCCGGTAGAAAAAGTATCGCTTGATCAGTTGTTTCACCAAGAATAATATATTTGGATGCAATCGCATCAATATGTTTTTTCATATCTGCCTTAAATTTACGCTCAGAAAGTGTAGGATTTGGATTTTTTTTATCAACCATCGCCTGATAATCCTCTAAAGGAAATTTAGAATCAATCGCAATCAAACCCAAAGGTTCAGGTGCGAAAATAACGCTATCCGCAATTGTTCCATTACTTAATGTATACTGCATCTTATATATACTATCTTTATTTTCTCCAAAAATATTCACTAAAATATGCTTTAAATTAACCTCTCCAAAAATACCTCTAGTTTTCTTATCCGTAAGTACGGATTGTAAAGAAACAATATCACTAGATAGAGAATCAATTTTCTTTTGAGCCTCATCTATTTTAGAAAGTCTTTCTAAAACCGAGGTAAATGTTTTATTAGTCTTTTCAAAATTCTGATCTAATCTCTCATTTACCTTGTCATTTATTAAATTTAAACGGTATTCAATCCTCTCATTTAAAGCATTAAAATCATCCATTAAATTTTTATTTATATCACTTTTAAACTCTCCTAATTCCTTTACCATTTCTGTCTCTAACTTACCAAGTCTCTCAGTAATATTAGATTCATTCACATTTTTTGTTAAACTAATTATTGATACAATTAGTACAATTATTAAAAGTCCAATTATAATATATTCCATATCATTACCTCTATTCTTTATTCATTATATCTTAAATAAAATGTACATTCAAGAAAAATCAAACAGTTTCATAAGTAGTTGTAAATATATTAGGATTGGTACAGTACTCCATCACATATTTGTTTTCTTTTTTACAAATGATTACACCAACGGTTTCTTCGTGAAATGGTTTTCTCATGTTTTTATCTACATAGCCTATATATTTAATGATTTGTCCAATATATTCGGCTTTTAATTCAGTAACTTTAAATTCTATAACTATAAAACAATTATAAATATAATTAAATAACAAAAAATCTATATAGTTATATCTATCACCAAATTTTATTTTCACTTCACTACCAGCAAAAGTAAAACCAATTCCTAATTCTTTTAAAAAATCTTCCATATTTTCTAAAATAGATTGATGTAAAGCATATTCAGTTAACTTCACATTTTTATTTTTTACTTTGATTAATATTGGATTCTTTATTAAACTATTTACTTTAGACTCTTCTAATTTAATATTTTTTCCAAGTCTTTCATATTCTTTTGATTTTATCTTTTCTCTAAGTTCCCTAACTGATAAATTTAGTTTAGAAGAAATAGATATATAATAATTCATTTCATATTGATTATTTAAACACAATAATTCACAAATATGACTCCAGCTCAATTGTGCAGACGGTGTCTGCACATTTTTAAATTTGATATAAAACTTTCTCATCAATGCCAAATTTCTAATGCTATAACCCTTACCAAGTTCCTTAGTTAATTTTTCTGAGTATTCTTTAATAAGTTTATTTCCATATTTTGCTCTCTCTTCACCACCCTGAGCTTCTACTATTAATCTTCCTACTTCAAAATATGTATTTAAATCACTTCTATTTTTAGAATAATCTTTTACTTTTTTATATACTTCATTTTTCACTAAAACATCTTTTATTTCATCATAGTAATTCATTTAATCATCTCTTTCTATATAGTTTCATAAGTAGTTGTAAATATATTTGGATTAGTGCAGTACTCCATCACATATTTGTTTTCCTTCTTACAAATAATCACACCTACTGTCTTTTCGTGAAATACTTCTTTAATATTTTTATCTACATAATTTATATATTTAGCTATTTGGCCTATATATTCAGCTTTTAATTCAGTTACTTTAAGTTTGATTACAACAAAACAGTTAAATTTATAATTAAATAACAAAAAATCTATATAATTATACCTATCACCCATTTTTATTTTTACTTCATTTCCAATAAATGCAAAACCTATTCCTAATTCTTTTAAAAAATCTTCCATATTTTCTAAAATAAAATGATGTAAAGCATATTCGGTTAACTTTTCATCTTTATTTTTTACTTTAATTAGTATTGGATTTTTAATTAGATTATTTACTTTTGGCTCTTCTAATTTAATATTTTTTCCTATTCTCTCATATTCTTTTGACTTAATTCTTTCTCTAAGTTCTCTATATGAAAGATTTTGTAATGATGAAATTTTAATATAATATTTAATTGCATTAATATCATTTAAAGGTAATAAGTATCTATAATGTGTCCAAGTCAAATTATATGATTGGTGGCGCATTGCGCCACTTTTTTGAAAAAGCAAATAAAACTGGCGCATTCGTTTTAAGTTAGAATCATCATACCCTTTACCAAGTTCCTTAGTTAATTTTTCTGAGTATTCTTTTATTAATTTATTTCCATATTTGGCTCTTGCCTCTCCGCCCTGAGCTTCTACTATTAATCTTCCTACTTCAAAGTAAGTATTTAAATCACTTTTATTTTTTGAATAATCTTTTACTTTTTTATATATTTCATTTTTGATTAATGTTTCTTTTATTTCATTGTAATAATTCATCTAATCACCACTTTCTATATGGTTTGATAAGTAGATACAAATATATTTGGATTAGTGCAGTACTCCATCACATATTTGTTTTCTTTTTTACAAATGATTACACCTACTGTTTTGTCATTATGTATTTCTTTTATATATTTATCAACATAACCCATATACTTCATAATTTGTCCGATATATTCAGCTTTCATTTTTGTTACCTTAAGTTCTATCACCACATAACAATTAAATTTTACATTAAATAACAGAAAATCTATATAATGATAATTATCACCAATTTTTATTTTCACCTCACTACCTGCATATAAAAAGCCAATACCAAGTTCCTTTAAAAAATCATCAATATTCTCTAAAATAGATTGATGTAAAGCATATTCAGTTAATTTCTCGTTTTTATTTTTTACTTTAATTAATATTGGATTTTTAATTAATGTATTTATTTTAGACTCTTCTAATTTAATATTTTTACCTATTCTTTCATATTCTTTCGATTTTATTCTTTCTCTAAGTTCACGTCTTGATAAATTCAACTTATACGAAATATATAAATAATATTCAATTTCCTTTAAATTTTTTAGTGGTAATATTATAGAATAATGACTCCAAGTTAAATTAGGTAATTGTTGCGCCATTGGCGCAAGTTTTTGCATTAATAAATAAAACTGACGCATTCTACTTAAATTAGTATAAGTATATCCCTTTCCAAGTTCTTTAGTTAATTTTTCTGAGTATTCTTTAATTAACTTATTTCCATATTTTGCTCTCTCTTCACCACCCTGAGCTTCTACTATTAATTTTCCAACTTCAAAGTAAGCATTTAAATCACTTTTATTTTTTGAATAATCTTTTACTTTTTTATATATTTCATTTTTTACAAGTACATCTTTTATTTCATCATAGTAATTCATCTAATCACCGCTTTCTATATGGTTTGATATGTAGATACAAATATATTAGGATTAGTGCAGTACTCCATCACATATTTGTTTTCCTTCTTACAAATAATCACACCTACTGTCTTTTCATGAAATACTTCTTTAATATGTTTATCTACATAATTTATATATTTAGTTATTTGACCAATATATTCAGCTTTTAATTCAGTAACTTTAAGCTCTATAACTATGAAGCAATTATAAATATAATTAAATAACAAAAAATCTATATAGTTATATCTATCTCCCAACTTTATTTTCACTTCACTACCAACATAAGTAAAACCAATTCCTAACTCTCTTAAAAATTCATCAATATTCTCTAAAATAGACTTATGTAAAGCATATTCAGTTAACTTCACATTTTTATTTTTTACTTTAATTAATATTGGATTTTTAATTAGATTATTTACTTTTGGCTCTTCTAATTTAATATCTTTTCCAAGTCTTTCGTATTCTTTCGATTTTATTTTTTCTCTAAGCTCTCTTACTGATAAATTTAATTTTTCTGAAATAACAATATAATATTTTATTTCTTGGAAACTTTTTAGTTTTAATAATTCTATATAATGACTTACTGTTAATTGGTGCGACATTGTCGCACCATTTTTAAAAAGCAAATAAAACTGGCGCATTCGCTTTAAAGCAGAAACAGTATAACCTCTCCCAAGTTCTCTAGTTAATTTTTCTGAATATTCTTTAATTAACTTATTTCCATATTTGGCTCTTGCCTCACCGCCCTGAGCTTCTACTATTAATTTTCCAACTTCAAAATATGTATTTAAATCACTTCTATTTTTAGAATAATCTTTTACTTTTTTATATATTTCATTTTTTACAAATACATCTTTTATTTCATTGTAATAATTCATCTAATCACCACTTTCTATATGGTTTGATATGTAGATACAAATATATTAGGATTAGTGCAGTACTCCATCACATATTTGTTTTCCTTC
>CALVIE010000019.1 GCA_944329385.1 uncultured Bacilli bacterium
AAACACCGGCAAGTAGATTAATTTCTACTTTTTTACTTTAAATGAAAGGTTAAAGCTGTAAGCGAAGATAAATAGCAGAATATTCTGCTATTTTTAAGTGTCATTATTTAATTAGAATGTGAATAGTGACGTTTTTTTGTATAAAAAAAATAACCAAACACATAATAAATATGAAAGGAATGATAAAATGAACGAAAACGAAGAAATACTTGAATACATATATCAAACAAGTAACATGGGCATGCAAAGTGTCAAAGATTTAATAAATGTTATCAAAGATAAAGATAATAAAATCAAAAAAATATTACCAGAAATTGAAAAAAATTATGAAAAATATTCCAAAGAAACTGAAAAAATGTTAAATAAAAAAGACCTAAAAGCAAAGCCAATTGGAATTATGGCTAAAACAATGTCCAAAATGAGTATTAATAAAGAAATGATGAATGATAATAGTGATTCAAATATTGCCGATATGCTTATACAAGGATTAACTATGGGTAATTTAAACTTAACTAAATATATCGACAATTATGAAAAAACTGCTGATAAAAAAATAGTTGACATGGCTAAATCACTAAGAAAATTCGGTGAAGAATACATAAAAAAATTAAAAGTTTATTTATAGTATTGAAATTTCCCTAAAAATAAATTATAATAATAGTAAAGAAAGTAGGGGAATAAATGAAAAAGATTGACAAACAAAAAGCAATGGATTTTATGAAAAGGAATAAAATACCTTTAATAATTTTTGCAGTAGTCATTATCGCTTTAATTATCGGCTTAATTGTATCATTTAATATGGGTGATAAAAAAGATAATTTAACTAAAAATGAAGAAGAAGGTATGGTTGCCAATACCAACGAAGGTATTATAAACGAAACAACTTATCAGAATTTGCAATTTTCTAATATTTCTTTAATATCAGAAAATGGTTATAGCACTTTCTCAGCTGATGTAACTAATACATCTACTACTGATAGTGATGTTTCTGATGTTAATATTGTCTTAAAAGATAAAGATGGTAATGAAATTATTACCTTAAGAGGAAATATTGGTGAACCTTTAAAACCAAACGAAACAAGAACAATTACTGCTGTTACAAAAGGAAAATTTGATAATGCCACTACTAAAGAAATTGTTGCATACGAAAGCGTAGCTAGATAAGCTACGCTTTTTAAATATCTAAATTTTCTATATTATTGGATATATTCGTGTTAGTATTTTGATTAAAATCAAGATTTACAGCATCACTTGCTGGTGTAACTGTATTTTGCCCGATAAGTTCCGCACGTGCCCCCATATATTCACCAGATTTTTGGGCTCTAGCCGCAATTGCCTCCTTAGTTTCAATAATAGCCTCAGATAAAGAACTATTTGAACTAATCTTATCATCATCCTCAAGCTCAATTAATTTTAAAATTTCTTCAAAAGTCGTATAACCTTTAATAACTTTTTCTAGTCCATCTTCAAGCATTGTAATTACATCTGAACCACCATAAACTAATTTTCTAATTTCTTCCTTTGAACGATTGTTACTTAAAGCATCACGAATTTGTTGATTAATTCTTAAAACCTCATGAATTGCAATTCTACCTTTATATCCATCATGACATTCTTCGCATCCTTCTGCATCGTATATTTCTTCAATATCCTTATTAAGAACATTTTTAAATACCATTTTTTCATATTCACTAGTTTTTCTAAGTGCCTTACACTTTGGACATAACTGTCTAGCTAACTTTTGTGAAATAACACCTTCCAAAGCTGACGCCAATAAATACCTTTGAACATCCATATCAATTAATCTTTCAATAGTATTAAGAGAAGTATTTGTATGTAAAGTAGAAAACACCAAATGACCAGTAATAGATGCTCTAACCGCAATTTTAGCCGTTTCTGTATCTCTAATTTCACCAATCATTATAATATTCGGATCTTGCCTTAAAATACTTCTAAGCGCACTTGCAAAAGTAAGACCAATTTTAGGATTAGTTTGTACCTGATTAATACCAGTAATGTCCATTTCTATTGGATCTTCAACCGTAATAATATTAGTTGATGAAGTATTAAGTTGCTGAAGCATTGAATAAACCGTTGTACTTTTACCACTACCAGTTGCTCCAGTAACTAAAATAATTCCATTAGGCACACCAAGCATCTCAAGTACTTTTTTATAATTTTCTTCACTAAAACCAAGTTCGCCCAATCCTGCCATACTACGGGTATAATCTAAAATACGAACAACAATTTTCTCACCAGTACTAACAGGCAAAGAAGAAACACGTAAATCTAAATCAATTCCCTCTAAACTCTCTTTAATAGCACCATCTTGTGGAAGTCTTGATTCAGTAATATTCATCTTAGATATAGTTTTAATACGTGTAATCAAATAATCACGATATTCCTCAGGGACAGTCGCATAATCCATCAAAACTCCATCTATTCTAATCCTAATAAGTAAATGATCCTCATAAGGATCAAAATGAATATCACTCGCACCTCTTTTAGTAGAATCAACTAAAATATCATTGATAATATCTGCAATTGGTACCTTCGCAAAATCAAAAGTTCTTATCATATTATCTAGCTCCTTTTCATTATTATTTTCTAAAACTATTATATAATACTTTAAAAATAAAAACAATTAAAAATCAAAAAAATCAAGCACCTATGTCAAACCAAAAATCAAATAATACATACATTAAAATTGAAGAAATAATCGCATGACATATCCTCGCACATAAAAACGGTAAATATTTAATATCCGTATCATTTAAAATACCCATTATCTGCATATGTACAGAAAAACCTCCAAAAGATAAAATCATAACCGTAAGTATACATTTTAACTTAAGTGGTATTGCTTCTAAACTAATATATTTAAGCCCTTGAGTCATCTCAATAAAACCGTTCAAAACACTTTTAAAAACACTATTTAAATCTAAATTATTAAAAAAGATAGTAGTAAAAACCAAACACATCGTAATAACGCCTAAAATTAAAAGTAAAGTATCAATACTACTAATAATAGAACCAGTTATAATTTCTCCAAAACTTTCTTTATTATTAATCCTTTTTAAATGCATCTCATTAATTGCCTTTTTCAAACTAAACCTTTCTTTTTCTTTCACACTAGGATGATACCCACGCATCCCAAACCCAATAATTAAATTTCCTAAATAGTGACATAATAATATAAGTAACCCCGCCTCTTTATTATTTAAAAAAAGTATTGAAACAGTTCCTAAAATAAAAAGTGGATTAGAAAAACAAGTAAAGCATAAAATTTTAGTAGCTTCATACTTATTAATCTTTCCATTTATATAAAGCTCTCTTGTGTATTTGGCATTCGCTGGATTTCCTGATATAATACTCATGAAAAAGATAAATGCACAAATTCCTTTAATCTTAAAAAACTTATTCATTACACCTTTAAATAAAAAGCCCATGAACTCAGGAATTCCGCATTTAATCAAAATATTCGCAAGTACAAAAAAAGGAAACAAAGAAGGGAATACATTATTTTTAAAAATATTTAAAGAAAAACTTACCGAATTTAAAATACTTTCTGACGCCGTCAAAATTTTAAATAAAGTAAATAATAAAAAACTCATAATAAAAGTACTTACCATCTTGCGCATAATCTCACCTACTATTAAATAAATCTATTAAAGAAAGGAACTCAATATGAAAAAATTATTTAAAACCATAAAAGAATATCTCAAAAATTACTATAAAATAATAATCGTTTATATAGTCATATTAGCTTTATTTTTAGTTAAATTTCCCTATTATATATCCGCCCCGGGAGGACTTATAAACACAAATGACAAAATTAAAACCCAAGATAACTTTAAAATCAAAGGAAGTTTAAACATGGCTTATGTTTCTGAAATTCAGGCAACCATACCAACATTAATATTTTCTGCCATTAATAAAGATTGGGACGTAGAAAAAGAAAACGAAGTCAAAAATGATAACGAAACTATCGAAGAAAAAAATTACAGAAATAAAAAACTTTTAGAAGAAGCAAACGATATATCACTTTTAGTCGCCTATAAAAACTCTGATATTGACTATACTATCACTAACAATAAAGTATATGTTACTTATATTGATGAAATATCTAAAACAAACTTAAAAATAGGGGATCAGATTTTAAAAGTTGATAACCAAAAAATTAAAGATAAAAATAGTTTATTTGAATATATTTCTACTAAAAAAATAAATGATAAAATAACTTTAAAAGTAATAGATATTAATGGAAAAACTCAAACAAGAAAAGCAACTTTAATAAACGTATTAGAAACTCCCAAAGTAGGAGCCGTTATTACTGAAACATTTGACATTAACTCAAATAAAAAAGTAACATTTAATTTTAAAGAAACCGAATCTGGTTCTTCTGGAGGTCTTATGATGACCTTAACCATTTATAGTCATTTAAATAAAATTGATTTAACTAATGGTAAAACAGTTGTCGGTACAGGTACCATAGATATAAATGGAAACGTTGGTGAAATTAGTGGAATTAAATATAAACTAATAGGAGCTGCATCTAAAAATGCCGATATTTTCATTGTCCCAAAAGGAGAAAACTATAAAGAAGCAAAAAAAATCAAAAAACAAAAAGGTTATAAAATTGATTTAGTTCCCGTTGGAACTTTTGAAGAAGCCTTAAAATATCTAAAAAATTTAAAATAAATCTTTCAAAATATCCTGAAAGATTTTTATATACCCATATTTATAAATCTGTTGAAACAAAACACATTAAATGTTATAATATAACCAAAAAATGGAAGTGATTAATTATGGAAAGAAAAGACGTTGATATAGAAAAAGTAACCCCAATGATGAAACAGTATTTAGAAATAAAAAATAAAAATGAAGACCTAATCATTTTTTTTAGATTAGGTGATTTTTATGAAATGTTCTTTGATGATGCCATTAAAGTATCTCATGAACTAGAACTTACCTTAACTGGTAAATCCGCAGGATTAGAGCAAAGAATCCCTATGTGTGGAATTCCTTATCATGCTGCTAGTACTTATATCGACAAATTGATTGAAAACGGTCATAAAATAGGAGTTGTCGAACAGCTAGAAGATCCTAAAAATGTCAAAGGCATTGTCAAAAGAGGTATCGTCCAAATAATAAGCTCAGGCACCATTATAGATACAGATACCCTAAAAGCTGATGATTTTAACTATATAGCTTCAATAACTGATTTTAAACATGGTTATGCTATAAGCTATGCTGATATTTCAACAGGTGAAATTTATGCCTTTTTACTTGAAAAAAAGAACGTAGAAGTTGTATCAGAAATTATGAACCTAGGTGTTAAAGAAGTTATTTTAGATAGTAAAACCGATAAAAATATTTATTCTATCTTAAAAAATCAATTCCACCTAACACTAACAATAACCGATGAACTAACAGATGAATACTCATATATTTACGAAAACACAATTGACCAAAGATATATTCATTCAGTTAAACATCTGTTGGCTTATATCATTCATAATCAAAAAAGAGATTTATCACATCTTCAAAAACTACAAATCAAAGAAACCAAAGATCATTTAAAAATGGATGTTCATACCAAAAGAAATTTAGAATTAACCGAAACCTTAAGATTAAAACAAAGAAACTATTCACTAATATGGCTTTTAGATAAAACCAAAACCGCTATGGGTGCAAGACTTTTAAAAAAATATCTGTTAAATCCTTTAATAGATAAAAAAGAAATTGAAAGAAGATATAACATCGTAGATACTTTACTAAAAGAATTTATTTTCAAAAGCGATTTAGAAAAATATTTAACAGAAGTTTATGACCTAGAAAGATTAAGCGGAAAAATTGCCTTTGGTAACGCTAACGCTAAAGATTTACTACAGTTAAAATCATCTTTAAAAGTTTTGCCACAAATATCTGAAATATTAGAAAAAATAAATTATTCCAAAAAAATAACCGATTTTTCTGAATTGTATAACTTACTTGAAAAAAGCATTTATGAAAATCCTCCTGTCAGCATTAAAGAAGGATATTTAATCAAAAAAGGGTATAACAAAGAACTAGACGAACTTAAAACCCTAAGAAAAGGCGGTAAAGATTTCGTCGCCAAATTTGAAACAGAAGAAAGAGAAAAAACCGGCATTAAAAATTTAAAAGTTGGTTATAATAGAGTCTTTGGATATTTTATTGAAATTAGTAAAGGAAATACAAATTTAGTTAAAGATGAATGGGGATACCAAAGAAAACAAACCCTAGCAAATTGTGAAAGATATATAAGCCCAATTTTAAAAGAAAAAGAAGCATTAATTCTAAACGCTGAAGAAAAGATTATTGAACTTGAATATGAATTATTTTTAAATATCAGAAACATCGTTAAAACATATATTCCAAAATTACAAGAAGTAGCCAAAATCATTAGTGAAATAGACGTATTACAATCATTTGCTACCATTGCTGAAACCAATAATTATATAAGACCAGAAATAACCGAAAAAGAAATATATATCAAAAACTCACGCCATCCCGTTGTTGAAAAAGTTATTGATGAGCAGTTTGTAACAAACGATATTATCATGGATAAAAACACTAATATTTTATTAATAACAGGTCCAAACATGGCCGGCAAATCAACATATATGCGTCAAATGGCTATAATTGCTATCATGGCCCAAATAGGATCTTTCGTTCCAGCCTCTGTAGCTAAATTACCCATATTCGACGCCATCTATACAAGAATTGGTGCCTCTGATGATTTAGTGAGTGGATCTTCTACATTCATGGTTGAAATGACTGAAGCCGCTAACGCCATCACCTCAGCCACTGATAAAAGTTTGCTTCTATTTGATGAATTAGGAAGAGGAACTGCCACCTTTGATGGTATGGCCTTAGCTCAAGGAATTATTGAATATATTCATCAAAACATTAAAGGCAAAACCTTTTTCTCTACCCACTATCACGAACTCACTGACTTAGATAAAACCTTAAAACATTTAAAAAACGTTCATGTATCTGCATATGAAGAAGATGGAAAAATTACATTCCTACATAAAATCAAAGAAGGCAGTGTCGATAAAAGCTATGGTATCCATGTCGCCAAACTCGCCAATCTTCCAGAAAGTGTCATTAAAAGAGCTGGAGAAATTTTAAAAATATATGAAGATAAAGAAAATAAACGCGATGTCAAAATCCAAGAAGCACTCCCAATAGATGAACTAATGCCAAAAAAATCAAAAATAGAAAAGCAATTAGAAAAAATAGACCCCTTACAAATCACACCTATAGAAGCCTTAAATATTCTTTATAAATTAAAAAGCGAGGTTAAATAATGTATGAAAAAAGCTTTATAAACTATATCAAAAAAGAATATAAAAAATTAGAAAAGAAAAAAAATAATATTGCCAATAATCCAAATATCCAAAGATACACCTCTTATCCTATGTCTTACATTGTCGAAAACGCTGTTGCCATATTAATAAATGAAATAAAAAAAGGAAAAATAAATTGCATAATAGACCCACAGCTATCAGTAGATAAAACAATATATAGACCAGACATCATAATTTATGATAAAAATAATGTCATAAAATATATAATCGAAGTAAAATCACATTTAGGATATTTAAATAAAGACTTTTCAAAAAAATATCAAGAAAAAATAAACAAAATTAAAAAAGCCAAGCAAATATCATTAAAAAAAACAGAATTTACTATCCATAATCAATTAAAACATTGCTTAGTTATTCTGATGAAAGCAAATAGTCATCAAAATGAAGAAAATTTAAATATACCTTATTTTATCTTATTTGAAAAAAATAAATGGTATAATGATTTAAACATTAATTTTATTAATAAAAATAAACACGGATTTGATGATTTTATTAAATTTTTAAATACTTCTTCACATTAATTTGACACATAAAACAAAAAACATATAGTCAAGCTAATAAAAATATGATAACATTAATAATACGTCAAAGATAAGCAAAATAGCCATATATTTGACAAAAAAAGAAACATTCTTCAAAAATGTTTCTTTTATGCTCTAATAAATATATTGTTATTACCCTTATTTTTTGATATAATTTAGATAATAGGAAAGCGTGATAATATGAATAAAAAGGGGCAAGCTTTAGTTGAATTTATACTTATATTACCAGTTTTACTATTAATATTAATGGCTATGATAGATATTGGTAATATTTTTTTGAAAAAATATGAATTAGAAAACAGTTTAGAAACAGTAACTGAACTATATAAAAATAATGATATAAATAATTTAAAAGACTTTCTTGAAAAAGAAAACCTCAGCCTAGATGAAAAAACATTAAACGGTATAACTAATTTAACTTTAAAACAAACAGTTCAAATAAATGCCCCACTATTAAATAATGTTTTAGGAAAAAACTATGAAATAACTACATCTAAAACATTCTATGAAAATCCAGGAGGATTAGAAGGTGAATAATAAAGGACAATCGCTTGTCATCTTTGTTTTAATATTACCAGCCTTATTACTATTGATCACACTAACATTTGAAATAGGGAACCTAAATTATACCGTAAATAAATACAAAAAAGAAATCAAACAAACCATTGAATATGGCTTAAACAATATAGAAAAAGAAAATTTACAAGCAATATTAACTAATTTATTAAAAGAAAATATAAAAGGTCAAATAAATATCGAGATTAATAATCAAATAATAAAAATAAACATTAAAGATGAAATTTCATTTACAAAAAAATTTGATATAAACATCACCTATATTGGTTACAAAGAAAATGGTAAAATAATCATAAAAGAAGAATAGGGGGATAAAATGGCTATAAAACAAGCAAAAGTAATAACTGTAACATCAGTCAAAGGCGGAACCGGAAAAAGTACTACCACACTTGCCCTTGCTGGAATTTTAGCAAACAAAAAAATTAAAACAATTATTGTTGATATGGATCTTCAAGCAGGAGTAATAGCTGCCTCATTAAATTTAAAAAACCAAAAAGATTTGTATACCTTAGTTAATGATTATATGAATCATAATTTAAAAGAAGTAGATGATTACATAACAAAATATAATGATTATATCGACGTCCTTCCCGCCCCAAAGGACCCAAGAAGCGTTGGTAAAATAAACTCACAATATATCGACATCATATTAAAAAAACTAAAATATAAATATGATGTTATCTTAATAGATACTAATCATATTATTGATAACATAAACATAGTTACATTTGATAACAGTGACGAAATTATCTACATTATTACAAGTGACCTTATGGATTTAAAAAACATGAAAACAATGCTCAGTATTTATAAAGATATGAATGTCACAAAATACACTATCGTTTTAAATGAAGCCCTTTCCAAAGATCATTTAAGCACTTATGAAATAAAAACATTTTTAAATAAAGAAATTAGCTATATCTTACCAGCTACATCTTATACTAAAAATGTAAAAAAAATGATCATGGAAGGCAAAATAATAACCTTAGAAAAAAATAATAAAAAAGATAAAACCGTAATCATTTTAACAGAATTATTAGACAAACTATTAAAATAAAGGAGGAAAATCATGGAATCTAAACGCTTTGCCGATGAATTCGCTCCATCATTAGAGCAAAACTTCATAAAAGAAACTAGTGATTATAACGAATTTCCTAATAAAGTTTTGCTAGATGAACTTAGAAATAAAATTATTCAAAATATCATCGATAACAAAAGTAAAACAAACGAAAACACGCAAGATTTTGTTAGAGATGAAATCAATAAATCTGTCGAAGGCTATGATCTTTCAAACGAAGAATTAAGTTATATTTATAATTTAATAGATAACGAAGTAAATGGTTATGGACCATTAACCGAACTTTTAAAAGATAAACAACTAACTGAAATCATGGTTAACTCCCCAAATGAAATATATATTGAATTAGATGGTAAAGTAATCAAAGACGATAGTGTAAGTTTCATCAATGATGATCATATTATAAGAGTTGTTCAAAGACTTATCCAACCAATAGGCAAAACCATTGATATTGCCCATCCAATGGTAGATGCTAGATTAGAAGATGGCTCAAGACTAAATGCAATTTTACCACCACTTTCTTTAAATGGACCAGTAGTTACCATCAGAAAATTCAAAAGCGAACTAGCAAACATCGAAGATTTACTAAGAAGCGGAACACTCACACCATATATGGCTAGATTTTTAGAAGCTTGCGTCCATGCAAAATTAAACATCTTAGTAGTAGGTGGTACTGGTGCAGGTAAAACCACATTATTAAATGTTTTATCATCATTTTGTGACTCGGACGATAGAATTATCACCATCGAAGATGCTGCTGAATTAAAACTAAAACAAGACCACGTAATTTCTTTAGAAACAAGAACCACTAACTATGAAGGAGAAGGAGCTATTACTATCAGAGATTTAGTCATTAATTCACTTAGAATGAGGCCTGATAGAATTATCGTTGGTGAAGTTAGAGGAAAAGAAGCTTTTGATATGCTGCAAGCCATGAACACCGGGCATGAAGGATCTATGACCACCATGCATGCCAATAGCCCAGCCGATGCTTTAAACAGATTAGAAACAATGGTCCTAATGAATGGTATTGAAATTCCCGTTACTGCCATTAGAGAATATATTGAAAGTGCTATCCAAATCGTTGTTCAAGTATCAAGACTGTCTGATGGACGAAGAAGAGTAACCAGTATCAATGAAATTATTGGCCTAGAAAACGGTGAAATAAAGCAAAAAGAAATCTTTAAATTTAGACAAACCGGAGTCCTTAAAAACGGTGATGTTGATGGAGAATTCTTACTCCATAAATATGTTCCAAAAGTCTATAATAAAATAAAATCCAAAGGTATTGACGATTTAAAAGATATTTTTGGAAAATAAGGAGGTGACTAAAGATGAACGGAAAATTCGATATTCAAAGCATTGACAAACCGACAAATCAAAATATTACTATCGTATTTACCCCATCTTTAAATGTTTCCTCATATACATATATAGTATATAAAAATGATATTCCAATATATACAAAAAATATTTTGGAAAATAAAAGCGAAACAATTTTATTAAAAGAAACAGGTATTTATAAAATATCCGTTCAAACAAAAAATTTAAATGGCCTTACTGATGAAATAAATAGTGGGCAGTATATTATTGATAAAGAAAAACCAAAAATAAACATAAATCAAACTAAAATAATTAGTAAACCTACAAATAATAAAAATATTTTATCATGTCAAGCAACCGATAACTATAGTAAAAACTTAAACTCAAAAATAACCACTAACATTGATTCTTTAACCTTAAATAAACCAGGTAATTATACATACACATGCACGGTTCAAGATGAAGCCGGAAATGAAGCTACTGCTCAATCATTAATTCAAATAGAACCACATAGTGCATCAATATATGTTATTCAGTATACCTGTCTAATCATTGCTTTTTTATTAATAATTAGAATAATTAAAATATTCAAAGTATTAAAACTAGATGAAAGATTAGAACCATATATTATCAAACCATTAAAAAATGATACCGTCAGTACATCAGAAAAACTAAAAAAAATATATCAAGAATTCTTAGAAATGTTCACTAAATATCTAAAAAAATCAGCTTTTGCTAGTAAATATGCTAAAAAATTAGATAAATATACATCAGTAAGTCCAATTCATAAAACTGGATACGATATAATAAGCGGTAAAATCATTATTGCGTGCTTATTTACTTTAATGGCAATAATTATAAAAGCTTTCCAATTTAAACTCCTTGGAAGCGCTGAAACATTAGGTGTTTTCATCTTAGGATTTTTTGTGTTAGATATATACCTATTCGCAAAATATAAAGTATTCAGATGGAACTTAGAAAATGATTTTATCGCTGCTATTACCATTATGAATAACTCCTTTAAATCCGGTAGAAGTATTACCCAAGCCATTGAAATCGTTTCTACTGAAGTAGGGGGAACCATTGGTGCTGAATTTAAAAGAATGAATTTAGAACTTTTATATGGATTAGATATTAGTCAAGTTTTTAAACGTTTTTCTGAAAGAGTAAAATTAGAAGAGGCCACTTACTTAACCGCCTCACTTACCATTTTAAATAAAACTGGTGGTGACATTATCAAAGTATTCTCATCAATTGAAAGAAGTTTGTTTGATAAACGTAAACTTAGATTAGAATTAAAAAGCTTAACTAGTGGTAGTAGAATCATTGTTTATGTATTACTTGGCATTCCATTTTTCTTTGTTTTAGTAATTAGCTTAATAAACCCAGGATACTTTTTACCATTTATAACCACTGATATTGGTAGAATTCTCTTGATATTTATGATAATTTACTATATAATTTTTGTGGTAGTAGTTAAAAAAATAATGAAGGTGGTGATTTAATGGAAGAAAAAGCCAAATTCATTGAAAAAATTTATAGTAAAAAACAGTTAAATGAAATTACCCAAAAATTAAAATATCTAGGCAAAGATACCAAATACACCGTAACCACCTTTTGCCTAACTAGATTAATTATTACATTTATTGCCTTCATTTTAACAATTGCCGTTATGGACGCAGGATATATCTATGCACCATTTGTTGCCATCATTTGTTATTATCTTTTCTATTATATTAATATAACCAAAAAAACTAAAGAAAGAAATAGAAAATTAGAGCACGAAGCACTTTACTTTTTTGAAATCTTAACTCTCACCTTGGAGTCTGGAAGAAACCTTGAAAATGCCTTGAAAGTAACCTGCGATAACGTAAATTCAGAAATATCAGATAAATTTAAAAGCGCCTTAGACGAAATAAATTATGGCAAATCATTAATTGAAGCTTTAAGTGATTTGAAAAAACAAATATCATCAGATATAATTGGTAACATAATATTAAATATAATTCAAACAAATAGGTTCGGAAACAGTATATTAGATACCCTTTATAACGAAGTTGATTTTCTAAGACAAAAAGAAATACTTTCAGCCAAAGAAAGAATCAACAAAATTCCAAATAAAGTAAGTATCATCTCAGTTTTATTTATAGTACCTTTAATATTAATATTAATACTCGGACCATATTTAATTGAATTTATTAGTTAGGAGGAACATCTATGTATTATTTTATTGGGATAAAAGGAACTGGCATGAGCGCACTTGCGTGTCTTTTAAAAGATTTAGGATATGAAGTCAAAGGTAGTGACGTTGAAAAACACTTCTTCACTGAAAAAGGTTTAAATGAAAGAAATATTAAAATTTTACCATATGATGAAAAAAACATTACCAAAGATATGGTTATTATTAAAGGCAATGTCATCAAAGACGATCATGAAGAATATTTAAAAGCCAAAGAATTAGATTTAAAAATTTATACTTATCAAGAAATGATTGCAAAACTAACAAAAATGTTTATGACCATAACCGTTGCTGGATGCCACGGGAAAACAACAACATCAACCATGGCTTATCAAGTACTAAACGCCCTTAAAGGAGCCAATTGCCTAATTGGCGATGGCACAGGAAAAGCAGGAAGAGAAAATAAGTATTTCGTTTTAGAAGCTTGCGAATATCAAAGACATTTTCTTGCTTATACCCCTTATTATGCTATAATAACAAACATTGAATTAGACCACGTTGACTATTATAAAGATATTGACGATGTTATAGATGCCTATACCGAATATGCCAATAATGCTGAAAAAATGGTTATTGCTTGTGGTGATGACCCTTATACTCATAGTTTAGAAGTAAATAAACCAATATTTTATTACGGACTAGACGATGACAATGACATAATAGCCAAAGATGTTGAATACACCGAAAAAGGTGTTACCTTTGATGTATTTGTTGAAGATAACTACTATGGACACTTTGACCTTCCAATATATGGTAAACATATGCTTTTAGATGCCTTGGCCGTTATCAGCTTAGCTTACTATGAAAGATTTGAAGCCAAAGAAGTTTCTAAAATTTTAAAAGAATTCCATGCTGCTAGACGTAGATTTAATGAAACATTGCTTGGAAATAATGTCGTAATCGATGATTATGCCCATCATCCAACTGAATTAAAATGTACCATAAAATCAGCAAAACAAAAATACCCAGACAAAAAATTAATTGTTATTTGGGGCCCTCATACATACTCTAGAACTAAAGCTTTCAAAGACGACTATATAGATATATTAAAAACCGTAGATAAAGCTTATATAATGGATATATATGCCGCAAGAGAACAAAAAGGTGACATTGACATTGACATTAATGATATTATTAAAGCAGTTCCTAATTCCGAGCACATTTCTCAAAATGAAGCCGATAAATTGCTTAAATATGAAAACGCCGTTTTACTATTTATGAGCCCAAATGATTTAACAAACTTTGAACAAGATTACATTAATAAATATAAAGAAACACAAGTCTAGTCAAAGCTAGACTTTTAATTTAAAAAGGTGATGAAAATGAAAGAAGTATTAGATACATTAGCGCAAATGAAAATAAACTATAAAATTGTAAACCATCCTCCAGCTACCACCACTGAACTAGCCGATGAATATATAAAAAACCATGAAGGGATTCGCTCTAAAACATTATTTTTATCAGGAAAAAAAGACCGTAACTTTTATTTGTTTATTTTAGATGACCAAAAAAAATTAGATTTAAAATATATAAGTGAACTAATTGGTGATAGACTGCATTTTGCTAGTGAAAAACATTTAGAAGAAAAACTAAAATTAAAGCCAGGTAGTGTTTCTTTATTCGGCCTTATAAATAATAAAGAAAAAGATATTCATATATATATTGATAAAGAATTACTCAAAGAAAAAATTATCACTTTCCATCCAAACAATAACACAGCCACTATTTTTATTTCGGTTAAAGATATGTTTACTTTTTTAGAAAATTTAAATTATAAATATCAAATTATCAGTTTTTAAAAAATGTTTGAAAGATTAGAAACTTTAATCGGAAATAAAATAAATATCTTAAAAAACAAAACAGTCATGGTAATAGGTCTTGGTGGAGTAGGAGGCCATGCCTTTGAAACCTTAGTCAGAAGTTCCATAGAAAACATAATTGTAATTGATAATGATAAAATAGACATCACTAACCTAAATAGACAAATATTAGCTGATATAAATTCATTAAATAAAAACAAAGTTGACCTAGCTCAAATAAAAGCTAAAAACATAAACCCAAATTGTAAAATTAAAAAACATCAAATTTTCCTAAATGAAACAAACATAGATGAAATTTTTAATCAAAAAATAGATTTTGTAATAGATGCCATAGATACTATAAACACAAAAAAACTAATCATAAAAAAATGTTTAAAAGAAAAAATTCCTTTTATATCAGTAATGGGGACAGGCAATAAAATGCATCCAGAACTATTACAAATAACTGACATTAGAAAAACCTCGTATGACCCTATTGCTAAAATAATAAGGAAAATGGTTAAAGATGAAAAAATCAAAGGAAAAATACCAGTCGTTTTTTCCAAAGAAAAACCGATGATAAAAAATAAAATTGGTTCAAACGCCTTTGTTCCATCATCAGCTGGAATTTTAGCCACAAGCTATGTTATAAATAAACTGTTGGAGGACGTACATGAATGAACAAATATTAAAAATAATAAATAATTTAGAAGGAAGCTTATTAGGTATTGGATTTGAAGATAATCTTTTACTAGATGCCATTGATAAAAACGATAAAATTCACACATGTTATTTACTAACATCAAAAAAAATAAATAGTAAAAATTTCAGCCTAACCAAACACGGCAGAAATAAAAAAATAAATATAAAAAAAATAAAAAAATATTTCAAAAAAAAATCATTAAATAATATTATTTGTAATTATAAAATCATTAAACAATTTCAAAAATCATTCATCCCAAATAGTATTTATTTAAACAATAATAATTTATATATTTATGGAAACAAAAAAGATTTAGAAAATATAAAAAATAAATATCAAAGATATACAAATGATATAGAAATAATTCATTCAGAAAATGGCAGTATTTTAAAAATAAATAACCGAAAAACAAAAAATAACTTTTTCAAAGATACTTTTTATAAAATAAACGATACAGCAAGTGATATATTAGAAACACTAACTGACTTACTTATAAATTAAAATTTGACATAATAATAAAAAACAATATAATATATGGCAAAAGGAGGCCATTATGGAAAAAGAAAATTTTAAATTTATAAATGAAGGAAACGGTATAGAAGGTTTAATTTCAAATGGTAAAATTGCTAAAAAACAAGAAAATAAAGTCATGGTAATTGATAAAAAATCAAATTTGGTATGGGATCCTATCTTTGAATGTTTCATTCAAAAAGACGATAATACCAAAGAAAAAGGAACCGTTTCTGTAAAACATTTACACTAATTAAACATTATTAATCCAAAAATAATGTTTTTTTAATTTCATAAATGATATAATAAAAACGAAGATAAAGGAGGAATCAAAAATGATAATGTATATTGTAATAGGAGTAATAGTCATAATTTTACTTTATGCCTTAATAACTTATAACAGTCTAATAAAACTAAATAATTCACTAAAAGAAGCTTTCGGAACGATGGATGTTTATCTAAAAAAAAGATGGGACTTAATCCCAAACCTAGTTGAAACCGTAAAAGGATATGTATCACATGAAGAAAATACCTTAAAAGAAGTAACAAATCTAAGAAATACTGCTTATGATAATATGTCTAGTAATGAAAAAATCAAAACCAATCAACTAGTATCAAAAGATATTAATAAACTTATACTTGTAGCCGAAAACTATCCAGATTTAAAAGCTAGTCAAAATTTCCAAGACCTAACCAAACAATTAGCTCAAACAGAAGAAGATATTGCAAATGCTAGAAAATATTATAATGCCGTAACTGAACAGTTCAATAACAAAGTAGAAATGTTCCCAAGTAATATATTTGCTAAACTCTTTGGTTATAAACATCAAAATATGTTTGAAATAGAAGAAAACCAAAGAGAAAATGTTAAAGTTAACTTCTAAAATATATTCACTAACATTAAAATCTGCTATATATATCATTTTCTATAATAACTTCTTACGAAGATGAAATAAAAGAAAAATTGGAAAAATGAATTTTAAAAAAATAAAGGGGGAATAAACGTGAAAAGAATAAAAAAAATCTTATCATTATTTTTTCTTGTTTTTTTAACTTTCATATTTATTTTCCCAAATGCCCAAGCATTATCAAATAGAACAGATGCTGTAAGTACTAACAATCATACAAGCTTAACCATTGGTAGTTTATCTTTTTCTAACATTACATTCCAAAATGGTTCATCATCTTCAAGTTTTGGACTAACAGCCGATGTAATAAATACCTCATCAAACGATATTCAATATAAAGCTACAATTTATTACTATGACATAAATTACAATATAATGACTATGGAAAGCTTTAATAACACCGCATCCCAAGGTCAAAGTAAATTTAATTCTACTTCAAGCTTTTCTGTTTTTGAAAATAATACTGTTCAAGATATAAAATATTATAGACTAGAAGTAAATATAATTAACAAACAAACAACAAACTCATCTTTAAACACTCAAAACAATACTCATAATCAAAGCAATAACTATAATTCCTATGATTATGTAATTGACAATTACGATGTTAATATCATAGTTAATGAAAACAACACTTTTGATATAACCGAAACAATCACAGTTACTTATAATAAGCCAAACACTAAATTTATCATAAAAATTCCAAGCAATTATAAATTAAAAAAAGATGATGGGAATTTTATCTACAAAAGAATCAAAGTTTCAAATCTACGCATAAGTAGTCCATATTCAAACGGTATAAGTTCATATGGTAATGATAAATATACCACTCATACAATCACCAATATAAATCCAAATGAAACCAAAGTATATCAAATAGATTATACCTATAATATTGGTAAAGATAACTTTAAAAATAAAGATAAAATATATCTTAGTATAAATCAAGGTAAATGGCAAGATATTAACAATCTAACTTTTAATATTCAAATGCCAAAAGACTTTGAACAAAATAAAATAAAATTTGAACTTGGAAATAAATCTCTAAAAAAAACTGAAATTACTTATCAAGTAAATAATAATAATAATAATATTAGTGGTAATCTAAACATTAAACTTCCAAAAGAAAAAGACCTCGTATTTACATGCGACTTAAAAGAAGGGTATTTTAAAAATGCTAATAGTTTAATTGAAAATAAAGATTATGTACTTTACATAGTTCCTTTTATTTGCTTAATAATCGCACTTATAATATGGTTCTTCTTTACTGATAGAAAAACATTTATAACAAAAAAAACATTTTATCCTCCAAAAGACGTCAACAACTTAGAAGCTTCATTCATATATAATGGTTCAGCCACTATGGCTGATGTAATTTTACTATTATTATATTTAGCCAATCAAGGATATATAAAAATAGCTGAAAAAAAAGAAAAATCTATATTAATAAAGCAAACAGATTATAGAATAATTAAAACAAAACAGTACGATGGAAATAACATATATGAACGCTTATTTTTAGAAGAATTATTTAAACATAACCCTAAAGAAATTACCATTACAAGTATTTATAATCGTCTTGACGAAATAATAAGTAAAATATTGCAGAAAATAAATAATGAAGAAAATAACAGAAAAAGAAATAAAAAAAATAACTTAAATCTTTTAAAAATACGTAAAATTTTAATAATTATAACCTATTTTGTAATCACATTAATTCCACTTTTAAACATTGATCCTATTCTTGTGATTATTATCGTAAGTTTTCAAATTTTGAGCATTAAAATTATAAAAAAGACATTTTATACAAAAACAGTGAAAATCCTAAAATTAATAACGTCTTTAGGTATACTATTTGTGTTTAATGTATTTTCATTCATCTTATTTATACCTATAGTTTTAGCCGACAAAATATATTTTCTTGGTTACATATTAGGGCTTATTTATATAATTACTATGCTTGTTCTTTCAAAATCCAAATCCAAAAAGACAATTTTTGAAAACAATGTTGTTATTAATCTTCAAGAATTAAAAAATTTTATCAAAAAGCCAAACAGAAAAGAATTAGAAACTTTAGTAAGACAAAATCAAAATTATTTCTATATTATTTTGCCTTATGCCTATTGTTTAGGACTTTCGCAAAAATGGAAAGAAGAATTTCAAAATATTCCAATCAACAATCCTACTTGGTATATTGGTGAAGAAAACTTTACAACTGAATATTTAGAAAAAATTATAAAACAGTTTTCTTTAAAAAATATAATTGCCAATAAGAAGGGATGGCTATGAAAAAAATCAAACATAAAAAAATATTAATTTTATTTTGCTTCTTTGTTCTTATAATTTTAATAGGAATATCTTTATTAAAAATGGGGGAACCATCTTATGTTCCCCAAAATAAAGAAGATTATACTCAATTTAAAAAGCACATAGAATCACTATCATACTGGGATATTTTTAAAGAATTCTTTACTTACGATAAACAGCAGCAAGAACAAATAAACAATTTTTTTGGAAATCTAAGTGAAGAAGAAAAAGATGAAATATTTGAAATTTTCTTAGAAAAATGGAATCGAACGGGAATACCTGTCAAAAATCTTTTTTCTAATATAAATTATTTTTCACCATTAATTTTCCTAGTAATAACCATTATATTGTGGCTCATCTTTGGAAAAGATAAAAAAATAATTGAAACAGTAGAATTTTATCCACCCAAAGAAATAAATAGCCTAGAAGCCGGATTTTTATATAAAGGATATATTAATACTATAGACATATCTTCTCTTTTGGTGTATTTAGCAAACAAAGGCTATCTTACAGTCGCAAAAATAAATCAGCCAAATAATGATTTTGGATTTAAAATTGTCAAATTAAAAGAATATGATGGTCAAAATTCTATTGAAAAAGATTTTTTAACCTTACTATTTCAAAATGAAAATGGTGACCCTATAAATGAAGTTATTGTAGACGAAAAAAATTTAAATTCAATAAATAATCAAATTTCTATAACAAATTTTACAACTAGATTTATTCCTTTAATCACCCAAATAAATAGTAAAAAAAACCGAAATCGATTATTTCATAAAAGCAAAACATACACAATGGCTATAGTTAAAATTTTTATATTTCTATCTATTTTTAATATTATATCATTACCATTAAAAACCTATGGTCAAGAAGATAAAATTAGTATTGCATGGCTTTTTACGATAGGTTATGCCCTTATAGCTACAATATTATTTTCTAAAAACGATGTTTCTGTTTCATATACACAAAACCAAAGACCAACAACTTACAATTTAAAATCCAAAATAATCGCTTGTTTAATAATAAGTACATTTACAATAATTCCAACCATGTTTATCCTATTTCCTGCACTTTTTGCAAACCCACAGTATCTTCTACACTTCTTTATCGGTTTAACCTGCATTATCTTAATGACTTATTTTCATAGTATTCTACCAAAAAGGACAGACTATTATCTAAAAATGGTAGCCAAATTAAATGGATTTAAACATTTTCTAGAAACTGCAGAAAAAGACAGAATGGATATGTTAATACAAGAAAATTCTAAATATTTTTATGACATTTTTCCTTATGCTTTTGTTCTTGGACTTACTAACCTTTGGAATGGAAAATACAATGATATTGTAAATAAACTTCCAATTAGTTTTTCCCATGAAACCTATAGTATAGTCGATATTGGAGCCTTTATGACTTTATTAAATGAAAAAAATAAAAAAGATAAAACATCGCACCTATATTAAAAATATAAAATAGAAAAACAGATTAAAATATTTTTTGAGTTCCGGTAAAATTTTCTAAAGCTAATAAAAAAGATGAATCCTGTGGAAAAGAATTCATCTTTTTGCTT